>JAFGJU010000042.1 GCA_016928935.1 Candidatus Eiseniibacteriota bacterium
GAGAGATGTTTACGCTGAGCTCGATTGCCCTGTCGGTGCCGGCCTGAATCGAATAGATACCCGGTTCCTCGTACGGACCTACGCCGACGGGCCCCGCCGGGAGCGTCTCGGAGAACGCCTCCCCGGGGCGAAGATTCCTTCCTGCGCCGCCGCCGGCACCACACAGATAGCCCAGCATCTCGTGTAAGAGCGGGACAAAGGCTCCGCTCGTGGCCAGCTCGTTCCAACCCGGCTCAAGCGAGCTCGTGAAGAGAAGCGCGCCACGGTGTTCTATGAGCGCGGGGAGTCCCTCCGCGAACTGAGCCACGACCACTCCGCTGTCGAGCGGTTCGGCGGCCACGACCTCGAAGAATCGGGCTCCGCTCACGGGCTCGTTCCTGGTCACGCCGAACCTCGCGAGTATCGGGTGAGACGCCACCGCTGCTCGCAGAGTGAAGAAACCGCCTTCCCGGCCGGCCGAACCCGAACCCTCGATTCCCACGAGTCTCGCCGGCAGCAGGGCGGGCAGAAGTCTCTCGTTGTAGTGCCGAATGTCCACCCTGTCACCCAGGGCTATCAGGACCCCACCGCCCGCTCGTCTGTAAGTTGTCAGCAGGTCCAGCTCGCGAGCCGCCAGAGTCTCGACGTTATCCAGGATTACGCACCGTGCCGCCGTCAGGTCCTGTTCGGTCAGGTCGGCTGCCCGCATCCTGCGCGGCGAAAACTCCGGCGACACCCCCATTGCCAGGGACAAGTAGTCCGGCGAAGGCGGCGACGCTTCACCGGCGAGCACGAGCACCGCGAGGCGCTTTCCGGCTTCGACCGCCACGTAGTGAACGTCGTCCGCCCGCAAGGAATCAGGAGGAAACGAAATCGCGACCTCCCTGGCCGAGCCGGACACCTCGACGGCCATTCTGACCGAGTCAAACGGGGCCAGGTCGAGGTGCCTGACCGTTTCTTCTTTCCCGTCTCCGCTGACGGTCACGCGGGCGCCGCGGACAGGAACGCTGCTCGAGTTGACGACCGAAAACTCCAGGCTCCTCTTGAGAGCAGACCCCGAGCGAATGACCTGCGCGTTACTCACGAAAAGGTTGGCCGCGGAACCCGAGGCGACCGGGACGAGGACGGTCCTGATGCCCCGCCCACTCGTGGCCTGCGAACCGCCGGCGCTCTCCGGCCCGGCCCGACCCACTGGTGAACGCAGCGCGGGCGACGTTTCCAGGTTCCCCCACTGGCCCGCCTGGAAGTCGGATATCACGTAGAGCTCCCTGTGGATGCTCTTAGATTCACGCAGGAGGCGGTATGCCGCGGCCACGGCCGCGTCCGGTGCGGCATCCCTGTTCGTCAGCCGAGTGAGCCCGACCATGCCCGACAGTCGTGCCGGCCCGGACACGAGTGAGGGCGCATGCGCGTCGCAGACCGGCAGCACCGCGCCGTCGTCCCCCTCGCCCAGACGCTCAAAGATCCTGAGCGCCGCATCGCAGGCGTGGCTGAACACGGGCCTACCGTCCTTGAGGGCACCCATGCTGGCCGAGTTGTCCAGCACGACGACGGCCGACACGCTGCCCTTCCCCCTGGCCAGAGGCCCTCTCAACGCCGGCCTGGCCACGGCCAGCACGAAGGCAGCAATCGCGGCCATTCTCAGCAACATCAGGAGCAGGTTGCGGACCCTGAGCCGGCGCGTTTCCCTGCGCGCGATGTCCCTGAGGAAGGTCACGGAACTGAATTCCTGCCTCCTGGCTCGCCGCTTCGTGAACAAATGTATGACGAGCGGAATCGCAACCGCCAGCAGGCCGAAGAGCAGTTTGCCGTTAAGAAAGAAAAGACCCGACATCCCTAAAGACCACCCGCCAGTCGTGAAGGCCACCCGCCGGAGGCGCTAATGCAGCCTCGCCCGTTTTTCCAGAAAGCGCGTGAGCGCCACGTCGTACGGGGTGGAAGTGCTCAGGAGCGCGTACTCCACAAGATGCTCGTGACACTGGGTCCTGTACTCAGCTATCCAGTCCCCCATCACCTTTCTGTAGCGCGCGCCTATTTGGCTGGAGTTTGCGATGACCTCCTCGTCCGTCTCCATGTCCACGAACGCCAGCTCTTCCTCGAACGGGAACCCGGTCTCGCTCTCGTCCAGTAGATGAAACACTATCACCTCGTGCTTCCTGTGCCTGAAGTGCTTGACCGCGCTCAGGACCGCCGCCTGGTCGTCCATCAGGTCGGACAGCACGATTATGAGCCCGCGCCTTCTGATGCGGCCCGCCAGAAGCTCGAGGCTCCTCGCGACGTTGGTCGTCTCGCCTGGCCGGAGGCGCTCCAATTCCGTGAGGATGACGTTCAGGTGCCCCTTCACCGACCGTGGGGGTATGTAGTTCCTTATCGTGCTCGTGAACGTGACCAGCCCGACTGAGTCTTGCTGGCGCAGCATCAAGTACGAAAGCGCGGCCGCGAGCGAGCCGGCGTACTCGAGCTTGGTGACCGCCGAGGAGGACGAGTAGCCCATCGAGGCGCTGGCGTCGACCAGGATGTAGGCGCGCAGGTTCGTCTCCTCCTCGAACTCTTTCACGTAGAAACGGTCCCTGCGCGCGTAGACTTTCCAGTCGATGTTCCTTATGGGGTCGCCGGGCATGTACTGCCTGTGCTCCGCGAACTCCACGCTGAAGCCCTTGTACGGACTCTTGTGAAGTCCGGCGATGAACCCCTCGACCACGAGCCTGGCCCTCAGGTCGAGCCCCGCCAATTTGGAGACCACCAGGGGGTCCAGGAATTTTCGTTCTCCAGATTCTTGCATCGTGTGAACACACCACGAGCGCGGGTCGTGCCGCTGCCGACTCGGGCGCTGCCGGCTCGGGCATTGCCGGCTCGGGCTCCACCGACTTAGGCGCTGCCGGCTCGGGCATTGCCGCGGTTTTCGGGAACTGTCTCGAGGAGGCGCCTTATCAGCTCGGTCGTGGTTATTCCTTCTGCCTCGGCGCTGAAGTTGGTAAGGATCCTATGCCTCAGCACGCTCGTGGCGACCTCTCTGACGTCCTGACACGAAGGGGTGAGCTCACCGCGCAGGATGGCTCTGGCCTTTGCGCCAAGGACGAGGTACTGGGACGCCCTCGGGCCCGCCCCCCAGCTGACCCAGGATTTGACGAAGTCCGGCGTGCCGGCCGGGCCTGGCCGCGTTGCTCTGGCCAGGCGGACCGCGTAGTCCACGACATAATCGCTTACGGGCACGCTCCTCACGATCCTTTGAAGCTCAAGCACCTCCGAAACCGTCAGTACCCTTTCCAGGCTGGGCGCGGCAACACCCGTCGTGGAACTGACTATGAGCCGCTCGTCCTTCTCGGCGGGGTAATCTATGTAGATGTTGAACATGAACCTGTCCAACTGCGCCTCCGGCAGAGGGTAGGTTCCTTCCAGCTCGATGGGGTTCTGCGTGGCCAGGACGAAGAACGGCAGGTCGAGCTTGTACGTCTCCCCGCCGGCCGTCACCTCATACTCCTGCATCGCCTGGAGGAGCGCCGCCTGCGTCTTGGGGGGTGTCCGGTTGATCTCGTCCGCCAGGACGATGTTGGAGAACACCGGTCCTTTGACAAACTTGAACACCCGGGACTTGGTCGCCGCATCCTCGTGAAGTATCTCCGTTCCCGTTATGTCCGACGGCATTAGGTCGGGTGTGAACTGAATCCTGCTGAATCTCAGGTCGAGCACCCTGGCAAGACTGCTGACGAGGAGTGTCTTGGCGAGGCCGGGCACGCCCACGACCAGACAGTGGCCGTTGGCGAACAGTGCTATCAGGAGCTCTTCGATGACGTTCTCCTGGTCTATTATTACTTTGCGCAACTCGGACGTCACGCGCTCCTTCGCACTCCTCAGACGCTCAACATGTTGTAGCTCGTTTTTCTCCATGCCCTAGCCTCTCGCTGCCCGCGGGGACGGCAACCCGCACCAGGCAAGCCGTTCCGCCGCAGTGTGTATAACTGTTGGCTTTCTCATGCGCCGTGAAGTCATAACATATTGTAGAATAAACCTTTGCATACGATTCGGCTGTCGAGTGCGCGTTCTCCACTTTTCCACAATCATTCACGCCCCACTCTCCAAGCCCAAAGTCCCGGAACTCCAGAACGAGAGCGCCGACCGCACCCGGACACGCGCCACGGCCGGCGCCCGGGGTGCTCGGCTGGTGCGGGTACCCAAAGAGCGACCGCCGCGTCTCGAGCGCGCGGCCCGGCAGCCCGCTACGCACACCACGCCGACCCGCTGGCGCGCACACCGTTGCAAGCACGGCTGGAACCACGGGGGCGCGGGAGCACGGCTGTGCTAACCCGCGAGCCCACAGCCTGCTCAGCGCCTAACGACGGAAGCTCTCCTCGCGCGCGGTCTCCGCTTCTGTGCCGGGGGCGTGACCGTTTTCTCCACGGCCAACACTGCCGGTCTTTCCCACCGCGGCGCCCTCCGCCGCAACAGGTTCTGGCATGGCGCACTTACCGTTGAACGTGACCCCTTCGTCCACGACGAGCGTGCGGGTCTCTATGTCGCCGTCGACTCTGGCGCCGGCATGAAGTTCTACCCTGTCGTGCGCCCGCAGGTTTCCGGCCACCGCGCCGGCAACAACCATGTCTCTCGCCTGCACGTCGGCCCTCACCACACCGCACTTGCCCACTATGACCGACTCCGTGGCTACAATAGAGCCCTCGAAATCGCCGTCGATTCGTGCGCTTCCGTTAACGCTGATGTCGCCCCTGAACCGCGACTCTTCTCCTATCATGCAGTTCAGGCGTCCTTCGAAGGCCCCCTCTTTCTTGACTCCGAATCCAAACATCATGGCCTCCTTCCGAATCGGTCTTGAGCGATGTCCGGACGGCGCGGTCACCGGCCGGCCCATCGGAGCCCACCACCTACTCCCGGTCGCTCAGAAAAGTGAGAGGGTTCACCTGTCTGCCGTAACGGCTGATCTCGAAGTGAAGGTGTGGGGCCGAGCTCTTGCCGCTCGTCCCGGAGTACGCGATCACTTGTCCCCTGAGCACCTCGTCGCCGCGCTCCACGACGAGTTTAGAATTGTGGCCATACAAGGTTGTGACTCCAGTGCCGTGATTCATGATGATCATCAGGCCGAACACGTCGTCCCCACCGGCGAACTCGACCGTGCCGTCACCGGCGGCCCTGACGGGCGTGCCGTTCGGCGTGGCGATGTCGATCCCCTTGTGCCCGGCCGCGGCGTACGAGAAGGTTCTCGAGAGCTCGCCAAGCACGGGCCAGAGGGTCGGGAGGCTTCTCGTGTATGCGGCGGTCCCGGAGCGGCCCGCCGCCCGGTGCGCCTGCGCGTCGGTGCCCGCGGGCGTCCCCCCGCTCGCGCCGGTTGTCGCACTCGACACGGCCGACCGAGCGGCGCGACCACCGGAGGTGCCGGAACCCCCCGCCGCGCTCTTCTCGATGCCGACCAGCGCGAGCAGTCTCTGCTCCACGATGCCAAGCCTCTTCAGCTCCTGCTCCAGCCTGGCTACTTTTCCTTTCTCCTGCTTGAGCTCCGCGTTCTCGTGCTCCAGACGCGATACGGTGAACGTCAGCCAGCCCATCTCGATGAGCACCACCAACGAGAAGACGACCAAGACGGCCACCAAGGAGCCGGCGGCCAGGAGCGACCACAGCCCTCGCCTGCCGAACGAAAGGGTCCTCGGCTTCGATCCTCCCGAGGGGACCAGTATTACGCTGAAGACGGCCTTGCGCTTACCCGCAGCCATGAGCAACCACCCTGCTGACCGAGAGCCCCACCGCTAGTTCACAAGAGCTCCGATGGCCTCCAGTATTCGCTCGAGGTCCTCGTTGCTGTAATAGTCTATCTCTATCTTCCCCTTCCTACCTCTCCAGCTTATCCTGACCGCCGTGGCCAGAAACTTTCGGAGCTTTTCTTCGAGCTCCACTATCTCGGGCGGCCTGGTCCTCGAGTGGCCGGGGCGGTGTCTCCGTCGTGCAAGTCTGTTGACGAGGGCCTCAGTTTCCCTGACGCTCATCCCCTTGGCCGCCGCCTTCCTGGCGACTGCCACCTGTTCGCCGGGTACCTCCAGCGCAAGAAGCGCCCTGCCGTGACCCGAGGAGATCGCGCCGGAGCGTATCATGTCCAGGACGGTCTGCGCCAATTTCAACAAACGCAGGCAGTTAGCAACTGACGAGCGGTCCTTGCCCACCTTTGCGGCCAGATCTTCCTGGGTAAGATTGAACTCCGAAACCAACGTCATGTAGGCCTGCGCTTCGTCGACCGGGTTCAGATCCTCTCTCTGGAGGTTCTCTATGAGCGCAAGTTCCATGGCGTCTTCTTCGCCGGCCTCCTTCACGACGGCCGGAACCCTGCTCAAGCCGGCCTTCTTGCAGGCCAGAAGCCGCCTCTCGCCGGCGACCAACTCGTAGCCGTCACCGGCCCGTCTCACGACGATTGGCTCTATCACTCCGCGCTGGCGGATTGAGTCCGCCAGCTCTTCAAGTCCCCGCTCGTTCATTGTCGTCCGTGGCTGCCTCGGATTACGGCGGACCTCCTCCACCGCGATCTCAAACATGCCCGTGGGCGGCTTTACGGCCGCGAGCCCGATGTCTTCCGGGATGAGTGCCTTGATTCCTCGACCGAGAGCTTTTCTAGTCATTTTGCATCACTTCCTTTGCTAGCTCCACGTAGCTCTGCGCCCCGGGGCACCTCGGATCGTACAGGATTATCGGTTTCCCGAATCCCGGGGCCTCACTCAACCTCACATTTCTGGGAATCACAGTTTTATAAACTCTCTCCGCAAAGAAACTCTTGGTCTCGTCGGCCACCTGTTGGCAGAGATTCAAGCGCGCGTCGTACATCGTCAGAAGGACCCCCTCGATCCTCAGCGCGGGATTTAGATTCTGCTGCACAAGCTTGATCGCGCCCAGGAGCTGGCCGATACCTTCCAGGGCGTAATACTCGCACTGCACGGGGATGAGCACCGAATCGGCGGCCGTAAGCGTGTTGACTGTGAGAAGGCCGAGGGACGGCGGACAGTCAATGAGGCAGTAATCGTAACTCTGCCTTACATCTTTGATGCTATTCCGGAGCCTGCTTTCACGCGCGAGCATGCCCACGAGCTCGATTTCGGCCCCCACGAGCCTTTGGCTGGAAGGCACAACATCCAGATGCGGCAGAGGACCCTTGACTATCGCATCTTCCATGGGCACACTCTGAACCAAGACTTCATACATACAACTCGTTGTTTCGTCCCCGTTTATGCCAACTCCACTCGAGGCGTTGCCCTGAGGGTCCGCGTCCAGAAGCAACACCCTTTTGTCGAGTTGAGCCAGGCAGGCAGCGAGGTTAACCGCCGTTGTCGTCTTTCCAACCCCACCCTTCTGGTTGGCCACGGCAATCACTCTACCCATACCGCACCCCCATGCGACAGTTTCCCAGTGTGCCGTATACGCGTTGCGGCACCGCGGTCAGACTGACCTGCGTGCCGGCACGAGGATAGCCTGCGCCAGGACTGTTTCACGTGAAACAATACGCACTCTCCGGGCTGACCTGTCGCCGTAAGTTGAAGTGGATGCGTTTGAGTAGGCGCTAGGATAGCATGGAACGCCTGCATGTCAACAGCAAAACGCATAGAACGTGGCTTGATTGCCCGCGGTAAGGCACAGCACTGATCGTGGACCGGCTCGGAGCCGGACTGTTTCACGTGAAACAGTCGCTGACGGTCGCCCCGGGGTGTGGATCCGGCCTGCGGGGATTGTTGTCCGGTCTAGAATGTTTCACGTGAAAC
>JAFGJU010000216.1 GCA_016928935.1 Candidatus Eiseniibacteriota bacterium
CGCCTGTGCGACCACTGGTCGAGCAAGCTGTACACGCACGGAATAAGGAACAGCGTGAATATGGTCGAGCAGAACAGCCCGCCTATGGACGCGATGGCCATGGGCGTCCGGAAGGCGCTGATGGCGCCGAAGCCGAGGGCGAGGGGCATCATCGCCGCGATGGCCGCCAGGTTCATCATCACGATGGGCCTGAACCTCGTGGGGCAGGCCTCCAGCAGTGCCTCGCGCACGCCGTACCCCTTCCTGCGCAGGGTGTTCGCATAGTCTAGCATCAGGATGGCGTTGTTGACCACGATGCCCACCAGCATGATGAGCGCCATCAGCGAGAAGATGCTTATTGTCCTGCCCGTCACGAACAGGCCCAGCAGCACACCCACGGCGCCGAGCGGCACTGTGAGCATGATCGTGAACGGGTGCACGTACGATTCGAGGATGGCCGCGAGCAGCATGTACGTCAGGACGACGGCCAGGATGAGCGCCTGGAACAGCGACCCGAACGATTCCTCCATCACCTCGGCCATCCCGCCGAAATAGATTCTGTATCCGGCCGGCAGGTCGAGCTGGTCTGTCTTCTGCCTGATCTGGCTCACCAATCCGCCCAGGGTGCCGCGGCCTATGTTGGCGCTCACGGTGACCATGCGCTGACGGTTCTTGCGCACTATCTGCGTCGGGCCCTCGTCGTAGCTGACGGTCGCGAGCTCCGCAACCGGGATCGTGTTGTCGCCGGCCTTGATGAGGAGGGCGCCCACTTTTTCCACGCTGCTTCTGTCGGCCTGGGCGAGTTTCACTCTGATGTCGTATTCCTCGTCCTTCTCCCTGTACCTGGAGGCGACGGTGCCGGTCAGGAAGCTGCGGGTGAGCGACGCCACGGCGGCGGTGGAAATGCCGTAGTCGGCGCACTTCTCGCGGTTGGGCTTCACCTTTATCTCGGGCTTGCCCAGCCGCCAGCTGGTGTCCACGTCGACGGTGCCGGGAGTCTCCTCGACTGCGGCGACGACCTTGTTGGCGAGGTCGGTGAGGGCCGATGTCTCGTTTCCTGTGACTTCTATCTGTATGTCCTTCTCTCCACCTCCGCCCATCATGGAGGCGGTGGCGACGGTCAGCTTGGCCGACGGGATTTCGGTCAGCGCCGCTCTGAACGCATCCGCGAGCTGCTTGTCGGACCTGTTGCGCTCTCCTTTGTCCACGAGGCCTACCAGCACGTCGCCCACGTTCACGCCGCTTCCCGTGCCTATGTCGCTCTGAGTCGTGCCGACGGAGGAGAACACCGCCTCGACCTCCGGGAACTTCCTCACGACTCTCTCGACCTGCTCGATGGCCTTCAGCGTCTCGTCGAGGTTGGCTCCAACGGGCATCTCAAGGGTGATGGTCAGGGCGCCTTGGTCCGCCTGGCCGAAGAACTCCGAGCCGATCATCGGGACGATGGCTATGCTGATGACGAAAAGGGCGACGGCGATTCCGACGATGCGCCACCTGCGGTCCAGCGCCCACTCGAGCGCCGTCCTGTAGCCGTGCGCGAACCTGGCGTAGGCCGCGTCACCGCGCTGGAAGAGGTTCTCCAGGAACCTGAGGCCGAAATGAGCCGGCCCCGCGGACTTGGGCTTCAGCATCTTGGAGGCGAGCATTGGGGTCAGGGTGAGCGACACTATCAGCGACACGAACGTGGCGAACGTGACCGTGAGGCCGAACTCCTTGAAGAACTGCCCGATGATGCCGCGCATGAATGCGATGGGCACGAACACGACTACGTTGGTCAGCGTCGACGCCAGCACGGCCAGCGCGATTTCGGAAGTGCCCTGCTCGGCGGCCTCGGCGGGGCTCTTTCCCATGTCCAGGTATCGGTAGATATTCTCCATGACGACGAGGGCGTTGGCGACAAGGATTCCCACGCAGAGCCCCAGGCCCATCAGCGTCATGGTGTTTATCGTGTAGCCCGAGAAGTAGAGGAAACTGTAGGTGGAGACGACCGACATGGGCATGGCCACGCCGGCTATAACGACTCCCTGCCAGCTGTGGACGAACAGGAACAGTACGAGCGCGGTAAGCAGAATGCCCCAGACAATGTTGCTGTTGACGTCCGCTACGGATTCCTTGATAAACGTGGACCTGTCCCGGGCGATTTCTATGCGGACGTCGGGCGGCAGGATCCTCTTGAGGCGCTCCACGGCCCGGTACACCTCGTTGGCGGCCTTCACGGTGTTGGCGTCGGACCGCTTCTGAAGATTGATGCCGACTGTCTCCTCGCCGTTGAAGCGCGCCATCTCCCGCACTTCCTCGTATGTGTCCTCGACGCTGGCGATGTCGCCCAACCGGAGCGGCGGTCCGCCGTTCCTCTGCACCAGCACGTTCCTTATCTCATCGACCTTGTCGAACTCGCCCTCGACCCTGACTCCGTACTCCCTGGTGTCCTGGACTATGTGGCCTCCGGGTATGTTCAGGTTCTCGGACGCGATGGCCGCGACCAAGTCCATTATCGAGAGACCGTAGCCCTTCAACTTCTCCTTTCCGACCGAGACGAGGATCTCCCGCTTCCTGCCGCCAGTCACCTCTATTGCCGCGAGGCCGGGGATCTTGGCCAATTCGAGCTTTATCGTCTTGTCCGCTATCTCGTACGTTTCCCTCAACGGCCGCTTGCTCGAGACGGCGAGGTTCATTATGGGGAAGGCGCTGAAGTCGAACTTGCCGATCGTGGGCGCCTCGACGTCCTCGGGAAGGGTGGAGCGTATGGCGTCCACCTTCTCCTTCACGTCCATGGCCGCTACGTCGACCTTAGTCTCCAGGGTGAACTCGATCAACACAATCGAGACACCCTCGAGCGAGTACGACCATATGTTCTTGAGGCCGGACGTGGCGCTGACCGCGTCCTCGATGGGCTTGGACACAAGGGTTTCCAGCTCTTCGGGCCCGGCGCCGGGGTACACTGTCGTTACGCTGACGTATGGGAAGTCGATCTTGGGCATCAGGTCTATCGGAAGCCGCAGGTAAGAGAAGCCGCCGATGACCACGAAGAGGAGCAGCAGCATCGTCACGAGGACGGGTTTTCTGACCGACAGTTGTGCGAGGAACATTATTCGACGTCTCCTGATTGACTCAAGCCGTGGCCGCTGCGCGGCTCGCTCTGGAAGCGCGCGGGGCGTGCCGCTCCGGACGCGGCCGCCGCCTCATTCCGCCGCGACTATCCTTACCGTCTCCCCGCCTTTGAGGAGCTCGTATCCCTTCACCACTATGCGCTCGCCGGAGCTAAGGCCCTCGGCCACCTCGACCACCTCGGAGTTGGCCAGGCCGAGGGTCACGCTGCGCAGCACGGCCCTGCCTTCGGCGTTGACCACGAACACGCCCGGCCTACCGTCCCTGGTCACCACGGCCTGGGACGGGACGACGAGGGCGCTTTTCTTGCGTGCCGCGTATATGGACACCGTGGCGAAAGAGCCGGGCCTGAGCGCCCGCGAGGCGTTGTCGGCCGTCACCTCGACCCTGAAGGTCCTCGTGCCGGGGTCGGCCGAAGACGCTATCATCGTCACCTTGCCCGGCGCCTCGCTGCCCTCGACGGTGCGGACGAACGCGTCCGCTCCGGCCGAGAGTCGGCCGAGGTCGGCCTCGCTGGCGTGGAGGATGACCTTCACCCTGTCGGTCCGCGCGACGGTGCACACGACGCTTCCCATCGCCGCCGTCTCACCTTCCGTCACGTTCATGGAAGTGACGACGCCGTCGACCGGCGAAATGATCTCCACTATCGAGCGGGCCGCCTCGAAGTTGGCCCGCGCCACCTCCAGGCCGGTCTGTGTCTTCTCGAACATCTGCTCCGAAATCGCTCCCTGCTCCAGAAGGGCCTGCATCCTGGCGAAATCCTTCTCTGCGTCCTCGAGGGCGGCCTTGGCCTGCCTGTACTGGGCCGTGGGGTTGCTGGTGTCGAACACGACCAGGACCTGTCCCTTGCCGACACGCTGGCCGGCGGAGGCGGCCACCCTGACCACGCGCTCGGTGGTCTTGCTGATGAGGTCGGACTGGACGATGCCCTGCACAGTCCCCGTGAGCTCCACCGACTCGGACACGCCGCCCAGGCCGACCGTGTCCACGGACACCGGGATTCCCCGCTCGCTCTGCAGCTCGGGTATGCTCTTCGAGGCCGGCCGTCTGGCCTGCTGCCAGAACCTATTTCCGACAATCAGCGCCAGAACGGCGATTATCACAAGAATGGTTATCGTGCCCTTCCTCGACATCCTTCTCATTTTC
>JAFGJU010000217.1 GCA_016928935.1 Candidatus Eiseniibacteriota bacterium
AAGTACACGAGCCCTGAAAAGCTGTGCGTCTCGGGCGGCAGCGCGGGCGGGCTCTTGATAGGAGCGGTCGTCAACATGCGGCCGGACCTCTTTCGGGCGGCCGTGGCACAGGTGCCGTTTGTGGATGTAGTGACGACAATGCTGGACGAGGACATACCGCTCACGACGGCGGAGTACGACGAGTGGGGCAACCCCAATCAGAAAGAGTACTACGACTACATGCTGTCGTATTCTCCGTACGACAACGTCGAGGCCAAGAGGTATCCGGCCCTGCTGGTGACCACCAGCTTCCAGGATTCGCAGGTGCAGTACTGGGAGCCCGCCAAGTGGGTGGCCAAGCTGCGCGTGAGGAAAACGGACTCCAACCCGCTCCTGTTCAGAATAAGGATGGAAGCGGGTCACGGCGGCGTTTCGGGCCGCTACAGAGCTTACCGAGAGACCGCGTTCATGTACGCGTTCCTGCTGGACGTCCTGGGGGTAGGCAGGTAGCGGGACTTGCCTTGCTCCGCGCCTGTGCGGCCGCGCCGTTCCGACGGCCGGGGCGGCGGCTGGCCGGGGCAGCGGCTCACTTCGCCCGCGTCGTGGCGACGCCGGTGTTTGCCTCCTTCTGCGACTCGCCCTCCCGCGCTTTCACTCTTGCCGCGCCTTTCTCTTGCGGTGGGTCTTGATGAAGAAATAGATTCCCACGGACACCGGTATGATCATGAAGATGTCGATCTGGCGGCCGTACTCGTGAATCAGCTCCCAGTGCGTCCCCATGTGGAAGCCCAACCAGGTCAGGAACATGTTCCAGATGCAGGCCCCGACGGCAGTGTAGATTGAGAACCGGAGAAGATTCATCTTGCCGACCCCGGCGGGGATGGATATGAGGTGGCGGACGACGGGGATGAACCTGGCTATGAAGATGGTCATGGGGCCGCGCCTCTGGAAGAACCGCTCAGTCACCTCCAGGTCGTGGAGGTTGAGCAGCAGGTATCTTCCGAACCGCGTGACGAAAGGCCTGCCGCCGTAGTATCCCATCGCGTAGGACAGCCAGGAACCTACGAGACTCCCCAGGGTGCTCCACACGCCCACCCAGAAGAATGTGAATCGTCCCGACGCGACGAGACACCCGGCGAACGGCATGACGCCCTCGCTGGGTACCGGCGCCACCATGCTTTCCAGCATCATGAGCAGCCCCACACCGGGATATCCCGCGGTGTCGATGAGATGGATTATGTTCTGGAAGATGGTCTCTGTGACGCCCACGACTGACCGTCAGGCCGTTCCGGCCGTGTCGGCCCCTCCTCCTTTACGCAGGACCTCCTTGAGCTTGGAGGCGAGCTGCTCCAATCGGTAGGGCTTCTGGAGGAAACCGTCGGGACCTCTCCCGGGGAAACTGCGAATGCTCTCAGTCTCGCCGTACCCGCTGGACAGTATGACCTTCACGTTGTCCTTCAGGCGTCTCAGCTCGCGAAACGCCTCCTCTCCGCTCATTTCCGGCATGGTCAGGTCGAGAACGACGCAGTCTATCTCGTCGGCGTGGGAGCGGAAGACTTCCAGCGCCTCTCTTCCGTTGGAAGCGGTGAGCACCTTGAACCCGAGCTTCGCAAGCAGTCTGCCGGCCGGCTCGCGCACAATGTCCTCGTCGTCCACCAGGAGCACCGTGCCGGGCCCCACCGTCTCCAAAACCGACTCCTTCCTCTCGTCCTCTCTGTCCAGCGGCTTGGCTGACGCCGGGAGCAGGATTGTAAAGGAGGTGCCCTTACCGGGCACGCTGTCCACGGCGATGGCGCCGCCGTGCGCCTTGACGATGCCCAGAACCGTCGCGAGGCCGAGCCCGCGGCCCGAGAATTTGGTGGTAAAGAACGGGTCGAACGCCTTCTCCACAAGGTCGGGCTTCATGCCGCAGCCGGTGTCCTTAACCTCCAGGTACACGTACGTCCCGGGCCCCAGGCTTCCACCCAGCACGTTCTTTGAGAGGGACGCGCGGTCGAACTGTCTCGCCCCGACACTGACGGTGACTGCGCCGGTGTTCCCGGCCAGCGCTTCGGAAGCGTTCATCACGAGGTTCATTATGACCTGGCGGATCTGGGAAACGTCTGCCTCTACGCCCGGGATACCGGTGGCTGTCTCCAGCCTTAGGGTGACTTTCCCCGACACAGTCACTGCCAGAAGGTTCTCCATCTCCCTGACGGTTTCGCCCAGGTCAATGACTCTCCTGAAGAACTGTCCCTTTCCCGAATATGCCAGCAGCTGGTTGGTCAGCCCCGCGGCCCGACGGGCGGTCTTCACGATCTCCTCCACGGAGCCCCTGGCGGGAGAGTCGAGCGGCAGCGCCAGCAGCGCGAGGTCCGCCTGCCCGAGGATTGACGTCAACAGGTTGTTGAAGTCGTGAGCGATGCCGCCGGCCAAGACTCCCAGGCTTTCGAGTTTCTGTGCATGCAGGAGCTGCTCCCTGAGGTCGCTCCTTTCCTGCTGGGCTTTCTTGAGCTCGGTTATGTCGCGCGCCACCACGGCTACCCGTGTCACGTCGCCGTATGCGTCCGGGATGGGGTAGATGACGACATCGAAATTGACTCCCGACCAGCCAGTCTCGAAGTGGAAAGGCTTTCCGGTCCGCACTACCCGGGCGACCCGTTCCGCCTGTTCCTCCACCTTCTCGGACGGGGCCACCTCGCTGCGGGTCTTGCCCCTGACCTCCGCAGGAGTCTTGCCCAGCAGGAAAGCCGCCGTTTCATTGCAGTCGATGTAGGTCCCGTCAGCGGAGAGCAGGTAGACGGCGTCCGTCGGGGCGTCGAACAGGGCCCTTGCCAGGGCCGCGCTTTCGACTGCCGCCTCTTCCGCCAGCCTTCTCTCGGTGATGTCCAAGTTGGTGCCGACCAGTCTCACGGGGTTGCCCGCGGGGTCGGTGAACACCCTGACGATGGCGCGAAACCATCGCACGGGGCCGTCTTTCCTCACCACGCGGAACTCACATTCGAACAGTTTCGCCTCCGCGGTGCTTTCACGCGCGATACGCAGTATCCTCTCGCGGTCGTCAGGATGAAGCAAGCTCTGGAAAAGCTCGAAGTCCGGTTTCACCTCTCCGGGCTCGAAGCCGAACAGGCGGTATTGCTCGTCCGACCAGCGTTCGCGCTGGGTCGCTATGTCACGCTCCCAGCTACCGAGGCGGGCTATCGCCTGCGCCTCAGCGAGCGCCGTCTCCTTCTCGGCCAGACTCCTGCGGGCCAGCTCCAACTCAGTGATATCGCGCGCCACGACGGCCGCCCTGACCACGCTGTTGTCGGCGTCCAACACGGGATAGATGACCGTGTCAAAACAAATCCCGGTGCGTTCGTCCTGGAACCTGACGGGTTGACCCGTCTCAAACACTTTCTCTATCCAGCGTCTTCGCCTGTCGACTACTTCCTTTTCGAAAGCCTCGTAGCCCAGGGTGCCGACCAGCTTGTCCTGCGTCCAGCCCAGCCCGCGGGCACCCGTCTCGTTGCACGCGACGACCCTGCCGGTCCGGTCGAGCAAGAAGACCGAATCGGTCGGCGCGTTCACGAGTGAGCGCGCGCTGGCCTCGCTGTCCCGGAGGGCCTGTTCGGCCCTCTTTCGCTCAGTCAGGTCTTGGCCGATTATGAACATCGCGGACAGTTTGCCCAGAGTGAGCGGCAGGAAATTGAGGAGGAGTGTCTTCAGTTTGCCGTTAACCAGGAAGTCCATCTCCGCCGTCCGGCGACTCATGGAGGCGGAGTATTCCTTCTTCTGGTCCTCGCGCTTGTCCGGCGGCCCGAGCTCCCAGGGTCTTTTCTTTTTCAGCTCCTTCATGCTGCACTCCGTGAATCGGAGCGCAGCAGCGTTGGCGGTTACGAACTCTCGCCTGTCGTTGACGACGAAGATGGGGTTCAGTGTGTCCGCAAAGAGGAGCCGATAGCTGGCCAGGGTCCTCCGCATTTCGTCGTTGGCCCGCCGCGACTTGGCCAGAGCGAGGTCCAGCTCCTCTATGTCGCGGCGCAGGTCCTTGGCCTCGGACAGAAACTCTCTGGCGCCGTGACCGGTGGCCGCCCGTGCCGGGGTCCTTCCCCGGCGGACGGCCACCGGCTGCCGTAGTCTGTCGCGCTTGCGGCGGCCCG
>JAFGJU010000218.1 GCA_016928935.1 Candidatus Eiseniibacteriota bacterium
CATCTCGTGAGCCGCGCAAGGGGTGACGATTGTGGAGTCTCCCTGAGGCGGTCCTCTCGATTCTTCTGTATTTCGCACAATCTCGCCTCACTACTACCGAAGTGTGACAAATTTTCCCTGCAATTTCATACCGTCGGGCGATGGTCCGGGTGTCTCCCGCCTACGTATAATGTAGATGGTGCACCGAATCGTAGTTGCTGTTGATTGGCGTCTTCAAAAGGAGGAGAGGACCATGAAAACAACGGCGTCTGGACAGGCGCGTAGCACGTTGGAGCTCGTCATGTTCTCCGTCATCTTCTGTGCTCTGAGCACGCTGTTGCAGGCGACAGTTGTGGCAGGAGAGAAGCAGTTCGTGACCTGGGCCGCGGGCAAGGCAGTCTACTTCGAGTCTCTTGACGTGCAGGACGTTCTGCCGGAGGATTTTTCGTTTCTCGACAAGGCGCTCGAGGGCAAGCGAATCATCTATATCGCCGAGTCGGACCATTGGGTGAATCAGAAGTACGACTACAGACTGACCCTCATTCGTCATCTATTCAACAGGGGGTGGCGGCGCATCGGGATGGAGATGGATTTCTGCGACGGGAAGCGCGTCGACCGCTATCTCGACACCGGTGATCCGTCACATCTGGAGCGCGTCGCTCTGTACGGCTACAAAGGAGGGTGGCGGGAGGACCGTGACGACATCCCGCAGGGATTCCCGGGCATACGGGCTCCTAAGTTTCGGAAGGCCTTTGTCAGCCAAGAACGCAGGTTTCTGAGACAGTTGCGCTCACTGAGCGAATCCCGTCGCAAGGGCACACCCCGGCTCAGTTGGTTTGGCTTTGACGTCGGACTCATGCCGTGCGTCGCGTACGAGGACGCCCAGGAGATTCTGGCCAATCATGCGTCCAACCCCGCGATCCAGGAGGTATTGAAGCGTCTGCGGCGTGTCGAGGCTGAATCCCGAGACGCAGAGGCCCAGCGTCTCGTTGGTCTGCTGGGATTCATTGAAACGGAGTCTTCTTCAATACAGAAGACAGTGGGCAAGGATCGGGCAGAGGACTTGGTGCGTACTCTGCAGCATCAGGTCGACTATCTCCTCTTCGCCGATGCCGCCAAAGAGGGCGCGAGCACGCTGAACTGGTACCACGGTCTGGTTCGTCGCGAGCAAAGGATGGCCTCGCTGGTCGATGAGATACTCGCAGATCTCAAGCCCGGCGAGAAGATCATACTCATGGGACAAGTCCTGCATCTCAGCAAGAACAGCGAGGGGATCACGCTGGGGCCGATCGGAGCGTCAGCGCCGAGCATGTGGGTCTCCATAGGAACGCACCTCGCGAGGAAGTTCCCCGGAGAGGTCTACTCCGTATGGATGATGTATGACCATGGACGACACGGTTCCGTTCTGTTGCCGGATGGTGTCGAAGAAGTGCCCAGCGATTCGACCAGCGTCGAGCATCTCCTGGCCCAAGTCGGGGAAACCTTCTTCCTGCCGCTCAAGTCGGGGGGAGATGGGGAATCATATCTGCGTGAGAAGCGGCATTTTCGACAAAACGGTTCAGTCGCCAGCGGTGTGATTGCCGAACAAGCGGATGCGTTGTTCTTCATCCGCGAAGTGACGGAGCTGGTGGAGGAGTGAGCCATGAGTATGAGCTACGACTCCAGTCATTGCCGGCCGTCGGGTGTAAGGTCGCCCCCGGCGGCCGTCAGGACGCCGGCCGAGATCTGGAGACGGCATCGAATTCCCTGTACGACTGTTATTTTCCGGCATCAAGATTAGTCACGATCTCGATTTCTGGATATGCCTTCGCCTTTTGGACCAGATCGATGTCCTGTTTCTCCTTCAGGTATTTGTCGAAAAATGCAGGGATGAGCACATTCATGATTTCGATCGTCCTTTTCCCGTCAATCGGTCCCAGAAGCGGGCGGACCATCGGGACGGGGTAGACGGAGTAGTCCGTGAGATTATAGTGGTCCGAGCCCCTGACACTCATCGAATAGCGGTCTCGTGTCGATTGACCTGTAAACAACGGCCCGCATCCCAGGTACCTCTTGCTGCCCAGAAACATGAGGGGCACTTGATGTTTGCCCTCGAGCGAAGCGCTGTAGAATCCCCCGTCGATGTTCACCCCCGCCTTGACTCTCTTGTCTTTGGAGCAGATGACGCTTGTTGCCAGACCGCCCAAGGACATTCCGAAGATGCCAATCCGATCCAAGTTCAACTTATCCTGAAACATGTTCTCCTTGCTGTTCATGATTGTCAGCCGGTCGATCAAGAAAGCGATGTCCTCGGCCCAGTACTTCGGACTTTCCGTCAGGAGCACCGGCATCGCCGCGTTCATCTCCCGAAAGACCTGGACCCGCTCCTTGTCGCTGGAGGCATTCTCCAATTTCTGGAGGAATCCCATTGCCATTGCGTTCATTTGTTCGCTCATTATCTTCTGAAACCTGGGATTGCCCATCTCGATGCGGATCAGCCGCCCGTCCGGAAACGATGAGAATTTGCATTCATAATGATGAGAGATGCTGAAGACGATGTACCCGTGGCTGGCCAGCTCTTCCATCAGTATTGTGTTCTGTGAATGGTGCTCTCCCCAACCGTGAGAAAAGATCAGCACCGGGTACTTGCCCTCTTTGGACGAGACGGGCACGTCGCGGCTCGCGTTCGTCTTCAAGTCCTTGTACGTCGGAGGAAATTGAAGATACTTCTCGGCAAACTCCGCTTCGGCCGGCAGAAAATAGGGCTCTGGGTCTGACCGAGGGTCCGAGGGATACCAGGCCTTCACAGTCAGTTCTCTCTGGCTTGCCTGTGTGCTGTCAAATATCTCTTTTCGATTGTTATCGACAAAACTGAGGTAGGTCACTCCGATAGAGTATTTGCCTGAGGGTTTCGGCAATGTCTCGGCCTGGCCTTGAAGGGAGCAAAAGAAAACACCGCAAAGCGCCATCAAGAATGCACGTTTCAAGGTACTCCTCCTTTACTGCAGTTCTCCTGGTTTGAGCTGTTCGATTATACCTGTGTCCACCCAGAAGAATCGACCGTCCGAACAAGAAATCGAATGCCTGTCGTCCGAGGTGACAATGGGCTGGGAGCCTTCCCTCAATGTACCCAATCTCTGCAGCAGATTGGTCCGCTCCGTCCATTGACCGTCCCTGGTTCGATTACTGATCAACATACCATAGCCATAGGTACACAACCACTCCTGATTGAGGCGGAACCTTCACGTTGCGTTTTCGACCCCGGGGGACTGAGACCACCGGGCTCCTGCGGCGTACTGAACGGTGAGGGAATCGTTCGCAGAATGGTCACGGATGCCCACTGAAGCTCAATACAAGGATCACTCCGGATCATGGAGTGTCCGGGACAGCTATGCCGAGGCGCTCCTGGCAAGCGTCGATACGACGGCTGTTATTGCGAATTACCGGAAATTCCTGAAGATGCGGTCCTCGAATCAGAATGCGCGGGAGATGTTCGAACGATTGCGGGGCAAGTGAGAACCCAGGACTCGCGTGTCTGACCTGCCCACCCGTGGCAGACTCTACCGTGGACTATCTGAGGAGCAGCATTTTCCTCGATTCCACGAGGCCGCAGGCGTTGACGCGGTAGAGATAGACCCCGGCCGGAAGGGGGTCTCCGTGGCGGTCTGTGCCGCGCCAGTCGACAAAGTACGTCCCGCCGGCGAGTTCCTCGTCCAGCAGAACATCGACCTCGTGCCCCAGCAAGTCGAATACCTTCACCGACACGCGGGATGGCATGGGCAATTCAAGTCTAATCGACGTGCCCGGACTGAACGGATTTGGATAGTTCTGAGACAGACGGAGCTCGCTGGGCAGAACAGGTACTGATGCGTCAGAGTCGGGCCATGCGAACTCCAACAACTTGCTGTTGTACACGAACTGCCCCGTGACCTCTATCTCCTGACCGATCACATGCACCGTGCGAGTCCGCTCCGAGACGACCAGACACATCCACAACATCTCGGTGGCGTCGAAGAAGCCCTGGGGCAACGGCTGGCGATAAATCGTTTGAAAACGCCACGCGCCGTCCTTCTGAACCGCGTATCGTATGTTCCCCACGTTGAGACGCTGCCAGTCCCAGTGAGTGGCCGCGATGTCCGAGAACACCATGCGAGGGGTGTTGTCGCTGTCAAAGACAAGATGACACAGGGCGCCCGTGTAATCCCTCCCGTCACTGCCGTAATACCCGTCGTCGTACTGGGCAACAGTCTCGACCTGCCAATCGCCGGGTCCCAGCCTTTTCAGCAACAGCAGCCTGCTGTACATCACCGAATGGGTCAAGACACGATTGAGGTATATGCAGGCAATATGGGGCACACCGTTATTGTCCAGACACAGCGACGGAAACCACCCCGCATCGTCAACCGGTCCGTAGGTGTTGGTCAAGGCCGTCTCTACCTGCCAGGTCCCGGTCTCGTTAGTCGCATACATCAGTCGCGACGGGTCGTAGGTGCCGCTGAATTGAACTCCGAACGCCACGTGCGCGTGACCATCACTGTCGATTTTCAAATCCTGACGAATCGACGACTTGATGCACATGTCATACGTGTACGCCATGTCGAAATTGTGGACGCATTCCCTCTCCCAGACGCCCGACTCGTTCGTCAAGAGGTACATGTACGAGTTCATCCAGGCGTTCATGAAATCATCCGAGTCAACGTTGGAGCGCGTCTTCAACACCAGCAGGTGGAATGAATGGTCGGGGCCTGTGTCGGCGGAAAGCTCGTATATGAATTTCCCTCCCTCGTTGTAGAAATGCACGATCGTCTCGCTGCCCCATTGACCTCCGCCATCCTTGGAATAGTGGTCGATGACCTGGTCGGCGGAGTCCGACCGGGCAACAAAGATGTGAGGAGCGTCCTGGGCGTCGTACAGGAGCACCGATTTCTCAAGCCGGCGGCCGGTCGTCACTTGCTCGGTGGTGGTCGAACCGTCCGGCAAGATCGCCCTGTACAGCAGAGTCCCTTCGTCGTAGCTGCCTTCGTTGCGCTGGAAGTAGGTTATGCCGACGACTCCTTTGCCGTCTTCCCGCACCCAGCTTCTTCCGTGGCTGTCGTTCAAGCCGTAGTGAATCACGAACGGGGGCTCGGAAGAGCTCGGCTTGGGACCGCCCGGCCGCTCTGTGGTCGGCTGGTGGGTGTAAGGGGGGACGTCTCCCTGCGCGTATGCCATTCCCGCCCACAGCACGAGCAGCGTGGCTGTCAGCGCGGACTCCAGTGCACGGTTCATGTTACCTGCCTCCTGTGCGATTTCACGCCGGACTCGACCGCTGACCGGAGTCGTTCCCCTCAAGGCAGCAGTCCGGGTAATCGTCTCCCGGCAGGCAACAAGAAGCTCAATTCGCGATTGATTGAGAAGTCAGTCGGTTACCGACGGAGCTGCAGGGCATACTCTGTGGGTATGAAAGAGTCCTTGCCTCACCGCACCTCACGCACATCAGTATATCACGAATTCCCCAAAAAGGACAACCCCGCCAGGAGCACCCTCGTCCGCGGTGTGCGGCCTGGCCCAAACCCCATCCCGCGCGCAGGTGAATTGGAGGCGGCGGGAATCGAACCCGCGTCCGAAGAAGTTTCAGCGAGAGCCGCTACGTGCGTGTTCCGTCTTTTGAGTCTCGCTCCCTCCGTCTCCGGCGGACAGGATACGGAGAGCGCCAGCCCACTTTGTCTTGCTCCCTCTCCGCGGGCGCAAGAGGCAGCCAGCCCGTCTTTGTCGACGCCCTTTTCCGCCTCAACGGGCGAAGGCGGGAAGGACGTGGCTACTTGTTAAGCAGCCAGTGCCAATTCAGTGTTGGCAGTTGAAATTCCCCATTTGTTTTACGAGCCAATGGGACCTCGGCACGCTGCTCGCGCCCCCGCTTCCCCGTCGAAACCGATCGCCCCCAGTCTCGACCTGAACGGCACGTTGAGCGGAACAGAAAGCACGGAAACATTACTCCGGGAACCGTCCGGCAAAGAACGGACTCCTTGCGACCGGAGCCCCGAAGAACGCATCTTCAAAGAGCAGGACGGATATGCGCCGTGGAGGAATCGAACCTCCAACCTCCTGATTAAGAGTCAGATGCTCTGCCAATTGAGCTAACGGCGCACTGTCAGTCTTTGGCGTACTGAACGATTCCTATTGAAGATAACACCTGCGGAAAGCGGTGTCAAGTTGAGCGCGCCGGCCTAACCCGGGCCGCGCGTCAGCGGGGTCCCGACTCGGCCGCCGGTGTGGTGCGTTGCGGGCGCCCAACAGGGCCGCCCGCGCAGCGGTGAGCAGGCCCCATTCCCGCGCGCGCCTCGTCGTCGCAGCCTCAACGTTTCGTCTTCGTCTCCACCAGCCGCTTACGCGCGTACGCGATGAGCCCTCCGGCGTCTATGATGTCCTGGCGCGCCTTGGGAAGAGGCACGATGTCGAACATCCTGCCGGTGGTCCGGTTCACGACCCTCCCGGCCTCGAACTCGAGCTCGTCCCCTTCGCTCGCCTCGAGCGAGGGGCAAATGGCGGTCCTCAGGCCCAGGTTGGCCGAGTTCTGGAGGAAGATGCGGGCGAATCCCTTCGCCGCCACCACGAGCTCGTGTCCCTTGAGGGTGGACGCGGCCTGCTCGCGGGAGCTGCCGCACCCGAAGTTGTCGCCGGCGACTATCACGCTTCCCTCGGGGATTTCGCCGCCGTTCAAGCGCTTGTTGAAATCAGGGAGGTCGGCGAAGCAATACTGGGGCGTCTCAGTGGGAAGCACGGTGGCCATGAAACGACCGGGATAGATCGCGTCCGTCGAGACGTCGTCTCCGAGTTTGAGAACCACTCGCGGCATTGTGTGTTACCTCCTCTCTTTCGCCGTTCCGCGGCGCTGTATCCGCCGGCACTCGTGCCCACTTGTCCGCGCTCGCTCCTCCCCGTGCGCCTGCGCATGACGGAGCTCTTGGGGTCCCCGGCGGGGCGACGTCCGTCATGACCGCGGGCCGGCGCGGAGCGTCTCTCAGCGCGGGTCCGTGATGAAACCCGTGAGAGCGCTGGCGGCCGCCACCGCCGGCGAGCACAGGTAGACTTCCGCGTTCGGGTTTCCCATCCGGCCCTTGAAGTTTCTGTTGGTCGTGGACAGCGCGACTTCCTTGTCGCCCAGCGCGCCCTGGTGCACTCCCAGACAGCAGCCGCAGCCGGGATTCATGATGACTGCCCCCGCCTCGGCCAGCCGGGCCAGATAGCCCTCGGCCAGGGCCCGGCGGTAGATTCGCCACGACGCAGGGAAGACCAGCATCCGCACGCCGCGGGCCACGCGCTTGCCCGCAACAATCGCGGCCGCGACCTCGAGGTCGTCCAGCCTACCGTTCGTGCACGACCCGATGACCACCTGGTCAACTCGCACTTTGCCGACTTCTTCCACCGACTTGACGTTGTCCACAGTGTGCGGGCACGCGATCTGCGGCGACAGCGACGCGGCGTCAATCTCGGTCACGCCCGCATAACGGGCGTCAGGGTCCGGCGTGACGGGCTCGACTGCGTCCTTGACGCACGCCTCTTCCCTGAGGTAGTTGACCGTCTCCTCGTCCGCCGGCACTATCCCGGAAGTGGCCCCCGCTTCCACGGACATGTTGCAGAGCGTGAGCCTGCCGGACGTGG
>JAFGJU010000219.1 GCA_016928935.1 Candidatus Eiseniibacteriota bacterium
CGTGCCCGTCGTGCTTGCCCAACGCCGCCATAAAGGATACCATAGTGATTCGATTGCCACTCGTTCATCCCGCCGCCTGTCTTCGAAGACGGCCGGAAGTGAGCCCGAGGCGGCCCGTTGACGCAGCCCGGGCCAACCTGTGGCCGAACGCAAGTCGACCCGTAAGCAGACCAGAGGTAATCCGTGAGCCTGGTCCAGACCCTGTCAGATTTCTCCGTGAGAGTGGTTCAGGTGGAGCTGCTGAGGCTCGTGGGGTACAAGACTCATCAGCAGCCCGACGAGAAGCTTCGCGCCCTGATGGCCGAGGCCGTCGCGGAAGCCGAGGTCCTGGCGCGGCCCAGGGCGTTAGTCGGCCTCTTCGAGAAGAAGGACGTGCCCGAAGGAACGCATCTTTCGACATTCTTCGCTCCGGCGTCGGATTCGGGGCGCGGCGCGCTGACGGCTCGAACAGGCGTGTCGGGCGCAGACGTGGCGGGCGCGCCCGCGGGGGCGACTGCCGTAACCGGCGTCACAGGCGCCGGAACGACGGAAGCCGCGGGCTTGCCCGGGCGCCCTGGCGGTTCCGCGCCGGAAATCACGGGAGGCACCCGGCGCCCAAAGCCGTCAATCCCGCCGGCCCTGGAAGTGGCTCTGTCTGTATGCACCATCGGAGCACCCCTAGAAGAAAGGGTCTCCGAGTACTCCTCCGCGGGAGAGCTGACGCGGAGCCTCATCCTGGATGCGGCGGGCTCGGTCCTGACCGAGGCGGTGTGCGACTACGCGAATGAGAAGATCTGCGGTAGGGCTGTCGGGCGCTCTCTCTACACGACTCGCCGCGTCAGCCCCGGATACGGCAGATGGAAGATAGAGGAACAGAAGGTCATATTCCAGCTTCTGCCGGCCGATTCCATCGGAGTCACTCTCACGAAGTCTTACATGATGATTCCCAGGAAATCCGTTTCCTTCGCGGTCAGGCTCACCGCGGAAAGGCCGACGGGCCAGTTCGGCTCGCCGTGCGCAACGTGCGGACGAGAGGGCTGCGAGTTCAGGAGATGAACCGCGTCTCGCGGCCCACGGTGTCGCGACCGCGCTGTGAAGCGGCTTGCGTTCCCGCCGGCTCCGACGCCGTGCTCAGGAGGTAGGTTGTGGGTGCCAGAAGAGTCCCCTTTGTCGAATTCCTGTTCGAGGAAGACGTCGCCAGGATTCAGGGAGAAGCGAAGTACCTTCTCTCCAGCATCGGCGTGTTCGTGGAGAACGCAGACGCGCTCAAGCTCCTGGAGGAAGCCGGGGCCAGACTGGACCGCAACCTCAGTCGCGTCTACATCTCTGAAGAGCTGGTCGAAAGCTCCCTGGCCGGCTGCCCCAGGATAATCCCGGTTTTCGACAGGGAGGGCGATTCGTCTATCGAGCTCACGGGGAACAACACGTACTTCGTACCGGGCTCGGCCGCGCTCAAGATCTACGATTCGGAGAGCCGTACCGGTAGGACGCCCGTCATGGGCGACCTCGTGAAACTGGGCCGCCTCACGGACTATCTGCCCAACATAGCGTTCCAGAGTACCGCAATCGTGCCCGGGGACGTTCCGGAGGCAATGGGAGACAGAATCCGCCTGTACGTGGCGCTCTTGAACTGCCGAAAGCCGGTCGTGACGGGCACATTCGTTAAGGAGAGCTTCGCCGTGATGAAGGACATGCTCGTCGCCGTGAGGGGCAGCGAGGAGGCGCTCAGGGAGAAGCCGCTGGCCATATTCGACTGCTGCCCGTCGCCCCCGCTCAAGTGGAGCGACCTCACGTGCCAGAGCCTCATAGACTGCGCGAGGTCGGGTATACCGGCAGAGCTGGTGTCCATGCCGCTTTCGGGCGCAACGTCGCCGGTCACGCTCGCGGGGTCGCTCGTCCAGCACACGGCCGAGACGTTGAGCGGCATCGTCATCCACCAGCTCGCGTCGCCCGGCTCGCCCGTCATATACGGCGGCTCACCTGCCTTCTTCGACATGAGACACGGCACGACTCCGATGGGCGCCATCGAGACGATGATGATAGATTGCGCCTACGCACAAATCGCGAAATCCCTGGGGCTCCCCACGCACGCGTACATGGGACTCAGCGACTCCGGGGCCGTAGACTACCAGGGCGGCCTGGAGAGCGGCCTGGGGGCGGTGCTGGCCGCACTGGCCGGAGTGAACGTCGTCTCCGGTGTGGGGATGATGGAGTTCGAGAATTGCCAGAGCCTGGAGAAACTTTACGTCGACAATGACATCTGCGGAATGGCCCAGAGGCTGCGGGAGAGCGTGTACGTGGATGAGGAGACTCTGGGCCGCGACGTGTTCCGTGAGGCCACGCTGGACTCGAGCTTCCTCAACACGAAGCACACCCTCAAGTGGTTCAAGAAGGAGGGTTACTTCCCGAGCGCCGCGATAGACCGTTCGTCGGAGCCGAAAGCGCCCGGCACGTCCGCGCTCGAACGGGCCAAGGAGGAGGTTAGGAGGGTTCTTGAAACCCACGAGCCCCCGCAGCTACCCGACGCCGCAAGGGCGAGCCTGGACGAGATAGTGGACAGGGACCTCGCCTCCTTCGGCAAGAAGAGATGGTGGTAGGGGTAGGGACTCTCGAGCCGAGATACAGTGTCTCGAGCCGAGGTCGAGCGCGTTGAGCGCGCCC
>JAFGJU010000220.1 GCA_016928935.1 Candidatus Eiseniibacteriota bacterium
GCGCAGTACTTATCATGCAAGGTCTTCGCGAGAGTACCGAAAAGAGCGGTCGTGCCGCCGTGCATGACCGCCGTGCCAAACCCGCGCACCACCCACAGGAAGATGTTCGAATCGGGCAGCGACCCCAGAAGCTGAACGTTCTCCAGAATGGCGAACCCGGCACCGACCGCAAAACCGCAGATCGCCGCGTCCACCATGAAGCCCACGCGCCTTGACCAGATGAGGTAGGCCACGTATGCCGCCTTGACCAGCTCTTCGACCGGCGGAGCGACGTAACGCGCATACTGCCAGCGCTCCAGTCCCAGGCCATCCATTAGAGAACGGTTGATGAAAATGCAGACTAAGCCCGCCGCGAATCCCACGACGACCGTCAGCAGCACGGTGCGGAACTTGACCAGCTTGTAGCTGTCCAGAAAGATGAGTGCGATGAGAAAGATAAGAACAGGAAGGACGCTGACCAGGAGCCTCGACAGGAATTGACTAATCAACTGAGTGAATCCACCATCGTGAGGCCTCGTGGAGGCCGCCCGCTCCGCCGCACGGACGGCCCGGCCGACGTCAGGGCGGCGACGCCCGGCCCACGCATCGGCCGGGCACTGGCGGCCCAAAACTGCACCGTCCGGAGTCCGTGCTCCCGCGCCGTGCAGAGCTACCCAACGCCCCGGCACGGAGCGCCCGCGCCCGCATCAACGCAGTATCTTGACAGAAGCCATGAACTCGTCGCGCGGGTCCCTTCCTCCCTCACCCGCGACCGCGTAACCCAGAGACAAAGTCGACTCCATCGACCAGAAGAGAACAAGCTTGAAGTTCAGCTGGGCCCCGACGCTCAATACCTCGCGCCGGACATCTTCCTTGTCAACGTTCGTCGCGATGCCCGCGCCGAACAGCGCCAGTCTGGCCCAGTTGCAGTAAAGGGCCGGAATTCCGAATCTCTCGAACCTGACCGGCGGCAGGGTCCACTCCACCATCACCTTCCCGTAGTTGGTACCCCCGATGTCGTCCAGCTCCACGCCGGGGAAGCTGTAGTAGTTCCTGTACTGGTCCACCTCCGCGTGGTCCACCCAGTTGTTGCCGAACCCGCCGAAGTAGAAGTTGGCAAACGGTTCTCCCCTCTCGCCTGGGGAGTATCCTGCCGAAGTGCGGAGCCAAAGCGACGAGTGGTCCACCGGCAACAGAACGCCGCAGTCGAAGTTGGCCCGGAGGCGAGGGTAGAACTTCTCGCGCACGTACGTGTTCTCCGAAGCTGCCTCCCACGTGACTCCCTTCTCGGGTTCCACGGAGCCGATGGTCTTCATCACGCTCTTGTATCTGAGAGCGGCTTCCCCCGTGTAGAACTTGTCGTAGCTGGTTGAGATGTTCTGCGCGTCCGGCAGCTTCTCCAACCCCCAGTTGCCCGCGGCCTGCAGGGTGTACTCGAGCGAATTGGGCTTTTCGTACACCAGGTACCTGTTGTACGTAAGTGATAGAGACTGGCCCTTTCTGCTGGTCTTGGTCGGACCGAAGAAGTCGTAGAAGTCGGCCTTGTTGTAGGCACCGGTCAGAGTCCAGTAAACGTACTGGTAGTTGAACCGAGCGTGAAACCGCTCTTCTTCAGGCAGGCGCTCCGTCGGCGTGTAGGAGAGAGCGAACTCCAGCGCGTTCAGCATCACAGGGTCCAGCAGGTTGAATCTCAAGCCGTAGGCCGCGTAGTCCTTGTAGCCCTCGGCGATGGGATAGGCAGACGACAGCCGGAGACTCCGTGGCGGGCTGTAGTCCCCCTGGTATGTAACCAGAGTGTCCAGGCCTATCTCTAGAGGCGAGCCCAGCGTCCAGTTCTTCACGACAGGGTGTTTATCCACCACGGCCTGTCCCAGGTACTTGATTGCGTTAACGTCGTACACGGCGACATTGGGAATCATAACGGGCACGAAGCCCTGCCCCGTGTACATGAAGGCAATGACGGAGTCTACGGGAGCGGCGGCAGCCGTCTCCCCAAGCACCGCACCGCCAACCGAACCTCTCCCGCCGACCGGGCCGCTCCCCCCGACCGGCAGAGGCCTGAACAAGCCTGTCTCACAGTTGCTTATGATGTCCATCTCCTGGCGCTCCAGGTCGAAACGCCAAACATTAGAGACGTTCGTGTGATAGCTCGTGCCGAACAAGTACCGGCCGTCGTTCGAGAAGACGAAGTTTGCGGGCGTGTTGTTGGGAAACT
This sequence comes from Candidatus Eiseniibacteriota bacterium, assembly GCA_016928935.1. Lineage (GTDB taxonomy): Bacteria > Eisenbacteria > RBG-16-71-46 > JAFGJU01 > JAFGJU01 > JAFGJU01. The sequence goes on from JAFGJU010000220.1 coordinate 2,195, forward strand.
CCCACAGCACGTCGTACGCCGCGTCGCCGGCCAAGAGCTTCTCCGTCTCCATCCGGATGAGCTGGACACGGCCGCTGACCTCGGACAGGGCGCCGGTGAGGTACTTGCCGTCGGGCGACACGTCGATATCGAACAGGTCCTTGCCGTACCTGAGTGTCATCACCATGTAGCCGTCCTCGTAAGGCTGGGGAAAGCGGACCACGCTCGATTTCCCGTTGTCGTGCTGGATTCCCCACAGTGACTTGTCGGCCCTGTTGAAGGCCAGGTCACCGGTGCGGACGTTCTTCAGAAGGACGCGCTTCGCGCCGGTCCTCACGTCAACCGCGTTTATGTCCCTCCACAGGCGACTGTTGTCAGTCGTGAAGAACAGAGTGCCGGTGGATTGGTCGTACGCCAGAGACGTGACGTAGTACAGGGCCGGAGAAGGAATCTCGCATATCTTCCTGATGGCCCCGGTGTCTATGTTGATTCCCGCGACCTGCGGGAACTCACCCGGGTAGTTCACCGCCACGTACAGCGTCCTCGTCGGAGCGTCAAAGAACCCCCTGGATACCGAACCCAGCGGCCGGCAGGCAAGGACCCTGTGAGGCGTCACAGGGTATCTCCGAATGGAGTCCAAGTTCGCCTCCTGCCACTTACGCTCGAAGTCTATCCAGCGCAACCATTCGTCGTCGAGCGGCGCGCCGAAGAGCTTCTTGAACTGAGAGGCGAAGTACCCGCCGCTGCCCTCGTCTCTTCTAACCCACGCGACCGTCCTCTCCGGGCCGTACTTGTGGGCAAGGTAGCTGAAGAACCGCGTGCCGTAGAGGTACGAGTTCTGGCCTATCTGGAAATCCTTGGCCGTCCCCTCGGACTCGAGGCCGACCACGTCGTAGAACGGAGCCCTGTCGCGAACCATGGCCCGGAAAGTCATCTCGTCGTAACCGCTGAGCGAGCGCCCGATGCCCCCCGCCATCCACGTCTCCATGAACACCGCGATTCCCTCATGGAACCACCGCGGCGCGTACCTGCGCGGGCTGGTGAGGTAGCTGTACAGCATGGACACCGGGTCCTCGTCCGTCGGGTTTATCTTGCCGAAGAAGAGGCGACGGAAGAACTGGTCTGCCCGCGTGGCCTGGTCGGACGCCAGCACATGCACGAGCTCGTGGTTCAGCACCCAGTTCATGCGCTCGTTCGTCGGACAAGTGTCGTAGACGTACTCGAACGGCTCGATCCCGAGAGTCAGCCAGTTGTTCGGCAGGGCCGTGGTGCCGGCGTACCCGTAATCGTCCGAGTCGTTGAAATAGATCGTGAGCTCCTCGCTGGGCCTGTAGCCGAAGAACGCCTTGTGGTACCGGAGCGAGTTCTCGTAGCAGCGAACCAGGTGCTCGATTATGTAGTCCTGCTCCGCGAAATTGTAGAACACGCGGAGGTTCCTGGTCTCGTAGACCAGGTTCCGGTAGGTGTACGGCACGTAGTAAGCCTGCTGCTGCCCCTCGGCCTGGCCTTCTGAGGCGCTCGGGGCGAACAGGCCGAAGGACACGACGAGCAGAAGAAAAATCGTGATCATCCCGAGTCGGGAGCCGGGCGACCGGACAAGGGCTGCAGAACACAGCCGTTCTGAGGACCAAACCGCTTCCGCCATACTCATACAGATTATACCCCGTTCACGCCAAAGGCAACTCGTTAACGCTTGCGGACGGACGCGCCGTGCCTTGTCGGCGCCGAGCCGTCTCCAGTGAGTCACGGGCGGCGGCACAGGGGTAGAACCAACCGGGGGTGACGGCACGAACCGTCACCCCCGCTGCTTTCATGCCCTGCGCGCGCAGGGCCCGCGCCTCCTACTTCTCCGCTGCTATCGCCCTTCCAAGGATGTTCGCCTTCTCGTTCAGCGTGACCCTGGCCATAATGTTGGCCTTTTCCAACGGGGTCGCTTTCTCGATGAAGGATGCCTTCATCTGTGGAGTGCAGCGGCCCATTATCGTGACTTTCTCGTTGGGAGTCAGGCGCTCAAACGCGATGACTTTCTCCATGGGCGTGGCCTTGGCCATGATGTTGACCTTCTCCTGAATGGTCAGCTTGCCCATGACGTTGGCCTTCTCCATCGGCGTGGCCTTGCCCATTATGGTGGCCTTCTCAGTCGGGGCCAACTTCTCGAGGACGTTCACCTTCTCGTTGAGCGTCATCTTCTCGAA
>JAFGJU010000221.1 GCA_016928935.1 Candidatus Eiseniibacteriota bacterium
CGCGGTAGGAGACCACGGCGGCGGCAAGAAGGTTGACCGAGGCCAGGACTGCGGCAATCCTGAAGGAGCCCAGGACACGTACCAGAAGAAGGCTGAGCAGAAGACCCCCGGCCGCGGCGCCGACTGCCTCCAGGAAGTACACGCGGGATACTGACGCGGCACTCCCTGCACCCGGCTCACCCGATTTCGCGACTGCCGAGCCCTGACCCGCGGCTCTTTCGTACGCCGCACCCGAACCCCTCCGCACCAACGTCGCACCCAGAGGGAAGAGAAGTCCCTGGAGAAGACAGAACGGAGACAGGAACACGGCCGAGCAGGCCAGCGCCGTCACCAGACCTACCACCTCGCCGGGGGCCGGCCTCAGTTGCGCCGGAGGCGCCATCAGGCCCACGGCCGCAAACAGAAGGCCTGCGGCGGCCAGCGCCTGGACGACCGCAAAACGGAGAAGCAGAGGCGACGTGCCGGTGACGGAGCCGGACCGACGCTCGCCGCGGAGGCTCGCTCGAGCCAGGAGGGCGTGCAGGGGGCCGCTGCCGACCGCCGTCGCCAGCAGCCACACCGACATGTATATCCCGATGACGAGCTCGTTCCCGTGGAACGTGCTTATGAATTCGCGCAACAGGAAAATCTGGCTGGACGTGGCGGTGAACCCCAGAAGCAGGATGGCAGACGCAATGACCGACCGGGGAGTACTCTCGTCCGCAAACTGACCACGGGCGGCCCCCTGCGCGTTCGACCCCGGTGAGCCGAACTCACCGGCCGGGATGTCTCGCGAGCGGTTCATTTGTGTCCGTGGGAATCAAACACCGTCCAGTAAGCGTGCCAGACAATCGCGGCAAGCCCCGCCAACACGGCCTCGAAAAAATGGACTCCCGTGGCCAGCTCGGACACCCAGAGCGGGAGGAATCTGAGAGTCAGGTTGTCCGCCAGCAGCAGGAAGCCCGTCACAGTCATCACCACGGCTCCCCAGGCCAGGGTCCAGTACTCGCTCTTCTCCACGTAGTTGTACCTGCCGAACGCCGGACGCTGTTTGGACAACCCAAGATTGTACTTGAGCTGGGCCAGGAGGTCCTTGAAGTCCTTGAGCCTCGGCCTTAGAGCCCTCGCCTGCTCCCTGCCCCTCTTGGTCAGCAGCACTTCCAGTATGTGAGAGACACACACGGCGATGAGGACGGCCGCGGCTATTCTGTGTATCAAAGCCCGCGCGTCGGAAGGGCTGTCGAACCAACGGATCGGCGCGGTCCACCACGAGTGCGGCCGGTTCAGGGCGAAGCCGGTGTAGGCCAGCACCGCGAAGCTCGCCACGAGGAGTGCGTACTGTATCTTCTGGGAGACCCGCCACCCGTAAACCTTCCGGGTGGCCTTTCTGTTCCAGACCCGGCTCAGTGCACGCCTCAGGAAGTCGAGGACGTCGTAGGCGAACATGGCCAGAATGGTGAATGCAATCAGTATCATGTAGGCAACGGCCACGTACCTCACCGCCGGAGTCGTGCTCCGGGGCGGGGACGAATGCACGCTGCCGGATGCGACGCTGCTGTCCGCACCGGGGTGGCACTTGCGGCAGGTGGCCGCAAGGTTGGCCTTGTTGACCGGCGACTTCGGGTCCTCGGGCGGAAGGATTCTATGATCTTCGTGGCAGGATACGCAGTTGGCGGCCCGGGTGGAGCCGTACTGCACGGCCAGCCCGTGGAAACTCTCGTCGTAGGTATTCACGACGTCGGCCCTGAGCCCGTATCTGGAGACGATGTCCTTGTCCGCGTGGCAGCCCGCGCATTGCCTCGCGACCGCGGTGTGAAACACGGGCGAGGTGTGGTCTTTCACCCGCAGAATCAGGTGTATTCCGTGGCAATCCGTGCAGACCGGCAGGTCCAAGCTCTCGGCCCCCGGAACAGGAGCGTGTGCGCCCGTGAGTAGGTCCTCCGCCTCGTCGCCGTGGCACTGGCCGCAGGTTCCGATCAGGTGACCCCTATTGATGGGGGAATCCGGGTTCGACTGGGGAATCATCGAGTGCGGCTCGCCGTGGCAGTCACCGCAAGTCTCGGCCTCAGTCCTGCCCTCGGCCAGCAGAGGACCGTGGCCGAGCGAAAGATAGTCCCTGACCTCGCCGGCGTGGCATGACCCGCACGCGGAGGGCGGGAGTTCTTCCGGGTGAGGCACCTTCCTCACCGTGGAATGACACGCCGTGCACGAAAGGCCCGTGTGCTCGGAGGCCTTCAGTGCCTCTGCGTCGACCGCTGGACCGACACGACCGCGCAAGTGGCACATCAGGCAGACCTCGTCGGCCGGCGGTTCAGTTGCGGCCTCTCCCCGGGACCATGCCGGCACGGCAGTCGCCAGGAGGGCACAGACCAGCCAGAAGACCGCGCGCGAGAACGCAGGCTTCGTGCCCGGGCGGAACGGCCGGACAACGCCGAGGAGGATGCCCGCGCGTGTCATGTCACACCTCCACCCTGTGTATTCCTTCGATTAAAAGACCCGACCTGGAGCTCGACGGCACGGCCGCTGACAGCCCGGGCAGTCGCCCCGGCAGCGCAGCCGGTCTCGTCCAGACGGTCGGCCCCAGTCGGCCCCGTCAGTCGGTGCCGGCTGCCCGGTCAGTCCGCCGCCACGGTACCACCGGTTTCATTGGAACGGTTGACCTGGTCGGGCTCGTCAGACTCTGGGAAACGACTGTGATTCTAGCCACGCCAACCCGAGCGCACAAGCGAATACTGGTCGCGCCGACTCTCAGGTGTAGGAGTGCAGCCCACCGATGAAGAGATTGCTCATGAAGGTGAACACGGTTGTGGCGAACCCGATAATGGACAGCACTGCCGCCCTTTTCCCCCGCCAGCCCGCGGTGATGCGGGCATGCAGGTAAGCGGAGTATATTATCCAGACCACCAAGGACCCGACCTCCTTGGGGTCCCAGCTCCACGGGGTCCCCCACGCCTTCCAGGCCCAGACGGCGCCGGCGAAAAGAGCACCCAGGGTGAACAGCGGATACCCGATCAGGATGGCCTTGTACGTGAGTTCGTCCAGCATGTCCGACGGCGGCAGCCAGCCCACGCCCCTTTCCTTGAACAGGAACATCAAACTCGTGGCGAAGGCGACCGCGAACGCTCCCTCGCCCAGCACCGCCATGGTCACGTGTATGTGGAGCCAATAGCTCTGGAGGGCGGGCACGAGCTGTCCCACGACGTCCTTCGGGAACAGCGAAGCCACGACTATGACGGCAAACGCCACCGGCGAGACGAATATCCCGAAGTTCCTGGGACGGTGACCGAACTGGAGGATGAAGTAGAAGAGCACCGTCGCCCAGGAAAAACAGGACGCGTACTCGTACATCGACGCAAACGGAGGATGCCCGGCCGCGACCGTGCGGACCACGAGCGCAGTTGTGTGGAACCCGAAACCGATCCCCAACGCGACAATCGCCGCCGCCCCCACGCGCCGTTTCGGAAACGCGAGGTCCAGCACGAACAGCATGGTCGCCGCGAGGTAGCCGAACAGGGCAACCCAGAAGAACGGCACGTCACTTCCCGTCATCTCACGATCCTTTCCCCTTCTCTTTCGCGAACTCCCGGATTTCCGACAGCTCTTGCGTAAGGGAGTAGTGATGCTTGCTGGATGCGCCGGCCACTCTCAGCTCGGAACGGCCGGGCGCAACTTCACGGACGCGAACCCACACTCGCCTGTAGTATGTCAGAAACGAGAGGAAAATCCCGACCGTGATCACGCCGAACGCAACCAGCATGAGTTTGAGTCCCGGGTTTGTGACCACGTCCAGGCCGGTGTAGAACTCCGGGTAGAAGTCAACGAAGCGAAACCGTCCCAGTTCCCCCCTGTCTCCGTGAATGTCCATGCCCATGATCAGCCACCCGCTCTCCAGCACCTGCCCGCCGCGGGTCACCTCCAGCTTGATTGCGGGAAGCCGCGGCTCGCCGGAGCGGCTGCCGACGATTCCGGTGGCGAGGTCCATCACGAAATCCGGCACGTAGCGTGTGACTTCCACTGCCACGTCGGTGCCTGGCACGGCCGTCTTCACGAGGAAGGGCACGTCCAGCGCGGCGGAGGCCGAATCCCCTTCCACGATGAGAAGCCTCGCTTCCCTAATCCTGGAGGGGTCCTGCCCGTAACTTGCCTGGTAGAAGCTTATTCCGCCGTAGGTTAGAGGGTGGTTCACCTCTATCACCTTTCGCACGACCTCCCTCCCACCCTCTATCACAGTGAGGCTGGACTTCCAGTCGCGGACCTGTCCCTCGGGATTGGTGTCTATCGTGAAGTCGTCCACCCTGACGCCGAAATCCGCCGACGGCTCGATCTCCTTCACCTGGAGGGTGTCTCCCACGCTGACCGGCACCTGGTGCTGGTACCCGAACCCTCCGTTGACGGCGCCCGCCGCGAGGACCAGTAGAACGCCCAGGTGCGTCACCAGAAAACCGATTCGGGAAACGCCGCCTTTCTGTCCGGCCACGAACGTGTCGGCGCCGCTCTTCGCTGAAGCGACGGCGAAGCCCTTCTTTTTGAGCAAGCGCGCCAGCCGGTGAGACAGCTCGGACGAGTCGGCTTCCACCGTGACCGCCGCGCCCGCGCGCAGGAGCTCGTTGTCCTCCGCCTTGGGCCGCGAAAAGGCCTGGGAGAAACTGGGCCTGATCCGCTTGAGCGAGCAAAGGATGAGGTTCAGCGCGGAGAGCATTATGAGGACGAGGAACCACCACACCCGGTACACGGAGGCCAGCCCGGTGTAAAGCAGGAAGTTCCCCCAGAAACCCCCGTATCTCGAGACGTACTCCTCGGGGGGGGCGTTCTGCATGATGAACATACCGACGAGTGAGACGCCTCCGATGACGAGCAGAACGACGAGCCCGAATCTGGAGGAGCTCAGGAACGAATGGATCGAAGACGGGATCGAGCGCGTTCTTGCGGTTTCCTGCTTTGTCGGAGTTGCCAGGTTCCCCTCCCCGGGATTGACGGGCGGCGTCACTTCTTGCGGGCCGTCTTCACGACGTGGACACCCTTGGCCAGATACGTCTCGAAGTCGAAGCCCTTGAACGTGGGACTCTGCTTGTTGTGGCAGCCTACGCACACTGATTC
>JAFGJU010000222.1 GCA_016928935.1 Candidatus Eiseniibacteriota bacterium
GCCTCGGATGCATCCAAAACTCAGTGATGGGCATCTTGCCGACTCGCCCCAACTTGGTAGCGGCGGCGTAGTTCTGCCAGAACGGCCAGGGATGGCGCATACCCCTTCAGTCGTGCGCCCTACCGGGTGGATCTTCGAGGGCGGCAAACGGGTTCGGGCTGAGGAGTCGGACGGCCATCACTAACTTTGGGATGCATCCGGGCTCATCGTCGTCGTTGACACAAAGTCGGATTCCCTGTATAGTGCGTTTTGACCCCGTGCTTCCTGTCCCTGTGTGCTGGCAGCCGGGGTCGTTCCGTGCGCACCCAGTCGGGCGGCTTCTGTTGGACGTCACGGGCGCTTGCCGTGTGACCCGGCGAGGCTGTCCGCGTTGCGTTTGACCCACGAAGTCCGGAGGGTATCTGGTATGCGCACGAATCTCTGGTTGATCGTCCTTGTTGCCACGGGGTTCCCCGCAGTCGCCTTGGCGAACCCCGCCGGCCGCTCTCTCCTGCCTCTGAATTCCCCGCTGGAGTTCTCGGTCCCAGTGCAGGCGCCTGACGCGTCTGTGGTCGGCGCGGCGATAACGCGGTCGCTGCCTTCGACCGCGACGCGGGCCGTGAGCCGAGTGCGACCGCGTCCTGTCCCTCACCGTCCTCGTTTCTCCGGTTCGCCAATGTCGATGATGCGGCTCACGGCGCAGACGCACGTCGGGTTCATGGACCCGATCCACAACTTCTCCGCCGGCTTTGACGGTGGCTTCCGCGTCGGGCCGCAGCTGGATTCGCATATCCAGGTCGGGTTCGGCCTGGACTGGTGGCGCCGGTCGGAAGATGAAGTGCTGGACTTGGGCGCGGTGGAGGCGCCGGGCGGCATCGCTCGCCAGGAGCTCATCCTGTCGGAGTCCGCGGCGAACCTAGTCCCCGTCATGATGTTCGCACAGGTGAGCTTTGACGAGAGCATGCCCGTCATTCCCTACGTCGGCTTCGGCGTCGGTTACGAGTGGTTGTTCCTCAGGGCCAACGACTACCTGATGGGCGAATCCTTCGAGCAGACCTTCGGCGGGTTCGGGTGGCAGGCATGGGTTGGGGCGGGTCTACCGCTGGACCCGGGCATACGCCTGAACGCGGAGCTGTTTCTGAACGCGTGCGAAGTCGGCAGTGAACTCGACGTTTACATTCAGGACTACGGTCCAGCCACTGTGCGCAACGTAATCGACATGAACAGCGTCGGGATGCGACTGGGGGTATCCTGGGGGTTCTAGAGGAAAATAGTCTTGCCCGCGGGACGGTCGGGGAACACTTGCGCCCGGCCTGTTCAACGTGGAATGAGGCTCGCTCCGGTGACTCGCACACGGCCCGACGTGTTCTTCGCGGGCCTGGTCGGAATTTGACAGCCGGCCGGAATTCGGATATGATACCGAGGTATGCCACACAAAACTAGAATATTCGGGGGAACGATGGAGTATTTCGCGCCGGCCACGCCCAAAGAGGCGGAGAGCCTGAAGAAGAGAACGGGAAGGGGCGGTGTATACCTCGCCGGAGGGACGATACTCAACTGGAAGAGGAGCCCCAAGGCGGACGTTCTGATTGACCTCAAGAACCTCAAGCTGGACTACATGAGAGTGTCAGGCTCCCGAATAACCCTGGGAGCGATGACCACAATTCAGGAACTTGCGGAGAACGAGAGGCTCCCCGACGCACTCCTCGCCGCCGCCGGGAACTTCACCAGCAGGAACGTAAGAAACATGGCCACCATCGGCGGCTCCGTCGCCGGGAGATTCTTCGTCTCGGACACGCTGCCGGTCCTTCTCGCATTCAGGGCGAGGGCGGAGTTCTTCCTGAACGGAAGTAAAAACACGCTGCCCGTTGAGGAATGGCTCAGGTCCCGCCCCGGCCTCCTGTGTTCGATAATCATCGACCGGCCGGGAAGGCAGGTGAAGGTCCGGCAGGAGAGAATATCGGCGATCGATTTCCCGATGCTAGTGACCGCCGTGGGGTTCGACGCGGCGAGTGGGCGCATCGAGGAGCCGGTCGTGGCAATAAGCGGCGCCTCCGCGCGCACTCAGGTCCTTCGGTCAGCCGCGACGTATCTGGAAGGCGGCAGCCTGAAGAGCGTGAGTCACGCGGAGCTCAACAGGCTGGTTCAGAAGGAGATCCTGTTGACGGACAATTTAAAGGCTTCGGCCGCGGTGAAACGCAGATTCATCGAGAGCCACGTGAAGACCATGCTGAACGAGTGGAAGAGGGAGACGAGAACCAGGTGAGGGTCGCGGTCGGCGGCGTTATGAACGCGATAGGAGCCGGGCAAAGGTCATGCTGCCCTGATAAAGGAGAGTCGCTGGAACCCCACGGAGACCGCGGGGGGCGGCACAAGAGAACCACAGGAACCTCAGTCCGCGACTGCAATTGAGTCGGAAAATGAACATACGATTCAAACTCAACGGAAAGCAGGTCTCTCTGGAGTCCGAGCCCCAAAAGAAGGCGCTCGAGATTCTGAAGGAACTCGGCATCAATTCCGTAAGGAAAGGCTGCGACGAAGAAGGGAAGTGCGGTAACTGCACCATTCTCCTCGGCGGCAAGACCGTGAACTCATGCATGCTCCTGGCGGCGCAGATGGACGGCAGGGAGATTCTGACCGTGGAGGGGCTGTCAAAGGGCAGAAGGCTGCACCCCATACAGAAGGCGTTCATAGACGCCGGGGTCGTGCAGTGCGGCTACTGCACGCCCGCCCAGATCCTGGCCGTGAAAGCGCTCCTGGACAGGACGAAGTCCCCCACTCGGGACGAGATAACGGACGCGTTGAGCGGCGTGCTCTGCAGGTGCACGGGGTACAAGCAGCTCTTCAACGTGTTCGACATCTTGAGCAAGGGGAAGCGGCCTCAGGATTTCACGCCCGAGTACAAGAAGTCATATCGAGTAGTGGGGAAGATAACCCCAAAGATAGACGCCGAGCAGCTCGTCCGCGCCGAAGACTCGTTCGTGGAGGACCTGATAACCAGGGACACTCTTCACGTGTACCTGTTGACGAGCCCGCACCCGCACGCGGAGATAGTCTCGATAGACACCGCTGAAGCGCAAGAAGTCCCGGGTGTCGAGTACATCCTGACTCACAAGAACTCTCCTAAGACATTCTACACGCCCGCCGGTCAGACCTATCCTGAACCCTCTCCGTACGACAGGCAGGTCATCGGCAGGAAAATGAGGTTCATAGGCGACCGCGTTGCGGCCGTGGCCGCGACGTCGAGGGAGACCGCGAGAACGGCCGCGGGGAAGATCAAGGTCAAATACAGACTGCTGAAGCCCGTCCTTACGGTCGAAGAGGCGCGGAGGAGGGGTGCTCCGATAATCCACGATCGTGACACCTCGCTGGACCCGCTGGACATCGGCGGCGACCCCAAGAGAAACCTGGTCTGCTTCACGAGGGGAGGCCTGGGCGATGTTGAGAAAGGACTCAGAGCGGCCCGGGTGGTCGTTGACCGGACGTATACGACTCCGCATATTCAGCACACTCCGCTTGAGCCGCACACGTGCCTCTCCTACATGAAGAACGGACGGCTCATCATCCATACGTCCATACAGACGCCCTTCCACGCGCAGAGAATCATCGCGAACATACTGGACATACCCGAGAACAAGGTGAGGGTGATAAAGGAGAAGGTGGGCGGCGGATTCGGGGCCAAGCAGGACGTCGGCGTCGAGGACATCGCCGCGGCTATCACGTACCAAACCGGAAAACGCGTGTACATCAGGTTGACTAGGCGCGAGGAGTTCACTCTCACCAGGACGCGTCGGCCCATGACGATTAGGGTCAAGGCGGGCGCGGACAAGACGGGAAAATTGACGGCGCTGTCGATACGCATAGTGGCCGACGCCGGGGCCTACGGACCGCACTGCCTCACGGTGCCCATGAACGGATGCTCCAAAACGCTCCCCCTCTTCACCTGCAAGAACATGGCGTATGAGGTGAGGTCCTACTACACGAACAACATAATACCCGGTGCGTATCAGGGCTACGGAGTGCCGCAGGGGAATTACGCCATCCACATGACGCTGGCGGAACTCGCCGACCGTTTGCACATGGATTTCACCGAACTGATATCGAAGAACATAGTCAGGAAGGGGTTTCGGCTGGAAATACTGAAGCAGCTCGGCGAAGGCAAAGAGGGGCTCGCCCAGAAGATATCGAGCTGCGGCCTCGCCGAGTGCATCAGGGCGGGCAGGGCAAGAGTGAGACGGTGGGAGAAAACGAGACCGTCGGCGGACCGCGACGTCGTGACGGGCACGGGAACGGCAGTCATGATGCAGGGGTCCGGGCTCCCCGGGATTGACGGGGCCAACGCTGAGATCAGAATGCTGGGCGACGGCACCTTCATGCTTTGCATCGGCGGAGCGGACCTCGGAACAGGAGAGGACACGGTCGCGGCCAAGATCGCGGCCGAGGAGCTCTGTGTGGACGTGGACAGGATAGCGGTGACCGCTGCCGACACTGACACCACTCCTTTCGACAAGGGCTCATACGCGTCCAGCGGCACGTTCTTCACGGGGAGCGCCGCCTACAGGGCGGCCCTCAACATGAGGCGCCAGATAATACAGGCCTCGGCCGGAATTCTGGGCGAGAAGCCGTCGAGCCTCAGAATGAAGTATCCCGGCGTCGTCACCGGGAGATACAGGAAGCTCACGTACAAGGAGATAGCACGAATAACCCAGTCGGGCACCGGAACAGGGCAGCTCATAACACCGGGTGCCTTCACGACGGACACGTCCCCAATCCCGTACGCGGCTCATTTTGCGCGGGTGTCGCTGAACAAGCTCACGGGGATGGTCAAGGTCGACAAGTACTACGCGGTCCACGACTGCGGGATACCCATAAACCCCGACCTGGCGAAAGGTCAGGTCTACGGGGCAATCATGAAGACAATAGGCCACACGTTTTACGAGCAACTCGTGTTTGACGGCGAAGGGCGCTGTCTCAATCCTGATTTCTCGGGTTATCCCATCCCGGGCATAGCGGACCTGCCGGAGGAATTCGACGTGGATTTGGTCGAAGTGGCCGACCCCATCACGCCCTACGTCGGCAAGTCGATATCCGAGATAGCGTGCAACGGCGCCTCGGCGGCAATCGGCATAGCCCTCCACAACGCCGCCGGCATCTGGATGAGGAGCTGGCCGTTCACGCCCGAGAGGATCCTCAAAGAGCTGAAGAAGGTCGGCCGGGAAGACGCGAGGGCCCAAGCCGTTGGTACGGGGTAGGGGACTCCCGGGCCGACGGTCTACCGCCAGACGTGGGACGGAAGACTACTCAGCCGCCATCGCGGAGACAACTCCAGAATAGCAAGAACGACAAGTAGGGGCGCCCGAAAAGAACGGGCGCCCCTGCTTGTTGCCGTGAATGTCGGCCGGTTCTAGTACAGTCTAGTCAGTTCCACCCGGCGGTTCTCAGCGCGTCCTTCCGGCGTGCTGTTGTCCGCTATCGGCTGGGTTTCTCCGTACCCTCTGGCCACGAGCCGGTCCGCCGCCACTCCCTTTTCTATGAGGTAGTTCCTGACTGCGTTCGCACGCAGGTCCGAGAGCTTGAGGTTGTAATCGTCCCCGCCCTGAGAATCGCAGTGTCCCGCCACCTCGATCCTGACTTCCGGATGCTCAACCAGGCTGGCCGCAACCCGGTCGAGTATCTGCTTGGAGTCCCCGATGAGTGTGGCCTTGCCGGTGGCGAAGTTGACACCGCGCAGAATCAGGGGTTTTTCCGCCGTCGGGAGGAACTCGATTGCGCCCGAGTAGGCGACGGTGCCGGCACAGGTGTTCCCCTTCGAATCAGTGACCGTCAGCTTCGCGGTGAAGCTTCCGTCCTTCTCCAGCCGATAGGAAGGATTCTGTTCGGAGCTGGAGCCGCCCTCACCGAAGTCCCACGCGTAGCTGTAAGGAGGACAGCCTCCCACGACCGAAGCTCCGAAGCCTACCGTAAACGGCACCATCCCGCTCGTGGGCTCGGCCGAGGCCGTGCAGCTCATCGGCGGGCAGGCCACCGATATGCGAATGGTCTCCTCCTGGCTCGCGTTCCCCTTGGCGTCCATCACGGTCAAGCGAGCGGTGTAGTCGCCGGGGGTGTCGTAAGTGTGGTTGGGATTCTGTTCGGAGCTGGAGCCGCCGTCCCCGAAATCCCAGTTGTAGGCGTACGGCAGGCGGCCGCCGCTCGCAGCAGCCTCAAACTGCACCGTCAACGGAGCGGGCCCGCTCTGCGGAGTCGCGGACGCTGCGCAGTCCAGCGGAATCGGCGCGGCCCCGCCGAAAAGGAAGGTCAACCCGGCGTACACCTCTATGACCGCCTTCGGCAGGTCCAGTTCGTCGTCGCCCGTCCCCACGATGTCCTGGTCGTCCGTGAAGCTGGTGAACAGATGCGTGAGATAGCGGAACTTTCCTCCCAGCTCGAAGGAAACCACGTCGGAGGGGAAAAACTCCAACCCGAGCCCGGCCATGCCGTACATTTCCTGGTCTTTCAGATGGTAGTAGTCTCCGGCCTTGTCGTCCGGCGGAATCTGCGTGGTGTACAGCGCGGGATCCCACGAAACCAGGTTGTTCTTGTCCATATCGATCCAGTTCCACCAGTACATGCCCGTACCGAACGAAACGAACGGAGACCAGCCGGCCTCGGGCATGAGGTGGTACTGGGCGAGAAGTCCAACCACGTAGTCGCGCTGGCGCGGGCCGTCCTCTATGCTGTCAAACGTGAACCCGGCCCCGTCCTCGCGTTCTTCTTCCGTGAGGTCGGCCAGGTAAGTCTGCATGAAGCTGCCTTCGACTCCGATCATCCATTGGGAAGTCAGCCCGTACTTCAGTTCGCAGTTCGCGAGCCTGCCCACGGTCCAGATGTCCGAATGGTCGGTCAGGCCGAGCTTGTAGCCGCCGCCGTGAAGGCTCAACGCCCATTTCCCGTCCATGTCAGCGGCCTGCGCAGTGTTGGCCGGCAAGGCCAACAACAGCGATACCAACGTGAGACCCACCAAGTAGCAGAGACTCTTCATTGGAACCTCCTCCCTGTGGCATTCAAAGCATGCCCTGCTTCGCC
>JAFGJU010000043.1 GCA_016928935.1 Candidatus Eiseniibacteriota bacterium
GCACCAGTCACGGCAGCCAGGTGGAAGACGACGTCGGGCCGGAACTCCTTCAGAAGCCGCAGCAAAGCTTCCCGGTCGCAGACGTCCGCCTCTTCCAGCCTGAAGTTCGCGCCGTCCGGCCTCAGGTCGGGATTCAGACTCAGGTCGTTCGTGATGCCCAGGACCTGCCAGTGCTCGGACAGCAGTAACCCAAGGAGATGCGTCCCGGCGAAGCCGTTGGCGCCGGTTATGAAGGCTCTCATCGGACCCCCAGTCAGTTGAGCCGGCCGCAATCTCGTAATCCTACTACTTCTATGTAATTATCGTCAATACGGCAGGCATTCATGAGGCCGTCCGGACGCTTTCTGCACCCATAACTCTCAGAATAGCAAGAGAATACAGACTGCCGGCAGCGCGGAAGCCGGCCGGCACGGCCGAAGCTCGAGGGGCCCGGACGAGACCTCAGGGGCCGGCAGTCCAAGGGTCAGGCCTCGTACCCAGACCTGGGACCGACCCACGGACCACGCCCGGCCAGCTCCGGGCTCCGGCGGGACTCCACCACCGAGTCGTAGATTCTCAGGAGCTTGTCCAGATTTTGCTCGCCTTCCTCCGCGGCCTTCGCGACCCGGTCCCCACGCCCGGCACTCAGGGCCAGACCCAACTTCTCCGCCATGTCCCGCGGGTCGCCCTTCCGAAACTGTATCACGCCCTCGGGCCTGAACGGCGTGTCGCTCACGACCGCGGGCACGCCAAGAAACAGGGCCTCCCTCACTGAGATGGAGTCGCCGTCCACCAGGGTGCTCCTCAGGAAAGCGTCCGAACCCTTCATCACCGAGACGAAGTCGGGCAGGTCTTTCTGGATGAGGACGTGTTCGCCCAGTCCCAGCGACCGAATCTTGTCCGCCAGGTCGGCCTCGTAGGCCGCCCCGCCGTACCTGGTCAGGGCGACCAGCATGCCGGCGCGAGTATGCTCGCGCCTGAGGAGTCCTAGTGCTTCCACGGCGTCCGTAAGGCCGTATTCGGCGGAGGCGGCGCCCGTCGTGCACACGGCGGGAGAATGCGCGTTGAGAAAATCGCGCACGGCCTCAGGGACGTCGGCCTTCTCCTGCGCCAGGACGGGAAAGTAGTTCTCCATCCTGTGGACTTCCTTCGACGGTATGAGCGCCTCCAGCGCCTCCTCAATCTCCGAGTTGCAGGCCACGACCGCGTGACAAAGGCCGAGGCACGCCGAGGCGACGCGCCGTTTGAGGGGGCCCAGGGAGCCCACGAAGTCCTTGAAGGCTCCACCCACCACAGAAAGCACCACCTTGCGTCCCGTCAGCCGCGCCAGGACGACGCACACTGCGCCCAGCCAGAATGACCTGTAGCTCGCGGACAGATAGTGCACGAGGTCGCTGTCGGACACCGCGAATGCGCGCGCAAGCTGGAGGAATTGGCGCGCCCTGTTCCTGGTGTCGAAATTGAGCACGTTGGCGGCCCGGGGCCGGCCCGCGCCGAGGTTGAACACTGTGACTTTGGCGCCCCTCAGCGTCAGAGCGGACTCCATCTGCCTCATCAGCGAGGCGACTCCCCCGTAGGGAGGCGGATAGTGTCCAACGAGGGTCACTTTCATCTGCCGGTTGTCCTGGACGTTATGTGCCGCTTGTTTTTCTCGGCCTGTTCTCTGAGGGCGCTGTAGATTTCCACTATGCGCCTTTCCACCGCCGGCTCGCTGTGCTCGGAGACCACGAACTCCCTCGCCCTCTCACCCAATCTCCTGGCCAGCAGCGGGCTCCTCAGGACCTCCACCACCCTGGCGGCGAAGTCTTCCGCGTTATCCCCCACCAGGAGGTCTCTGCCGGGCCTGGCCCCCACGCCGTCCATGCCTATCGTGGTCGTGACTATCGCCATGCCCATGGCCATGCCCTCCAGGATCCGGATTCTCACGCCTCCGCCGAAGCGGAGAGGCACGACCTGGACCATGCACCGCCCGACGTGCTCGGTCACGTCGGGCACGTCCGCGGACACGAACACCCTGCTCCCGTCGGCCAGCTTCTGCACCTGCTGGGGCGGCCTGCGGCCGACTATGAAGAGCCTCGCCTGAGGCACCTCCGACCTCACTATGGGGAAGATGCTGCGGCAGAAATAATCGAGCGCGTCTACGTTGAAGTCTGCGTCCAACGCTCCGAGGAAGACTATGGAAGAAGGCACCTTCGTCTCGGGGCCGGGAACAAACTTGTCGCAGTCCACCATCACGGGCAGATGCTGAGCCACTCCCCTGATGCCGCTCAAACGCTCCACTATCGTGCAGTCCGCCGCCGAAAGGGTCAGGACCCTGTCGAACTCCGAATAGGCGCGCACCTCCCTCGTCTTGACCGCGGAAATCGTCCTCTCGACGCTCCGCCTCCGCCAGTATCCGTCGGTCACGGCGAGCTTCCTCTGAAACCTCAGGAAATCGATGTCGTGTTCCAGGAGCGCCTTGCCGTACACCCTCGCGTAACGCGCGGCCGGGGCCGTGAACCAGTACTCGAAGTGCGCCATGTCATACGCCGAGAGGCTCGTCACCTGAGCCACAAGCCTGGACAGCTCCGGCGGGCAGCAATAGTAGGTCTCCAGCGGAAACGACCGGACTCTGGACTTGAGGGTGTAGAGCGCCCTGTAAAGGACTCTGTGCGCTATGGTTTTCTTGTTGGGGAGGAGGTACGTGAAGACATCCTTGCAGTAGGGCCTCAAGGCGTCGGCGTGAACGGCGTCCTCCTTGGTGGGAAGCCCGCAGATCAGGCCCAGTTCGAAATGCCTGGAGAGTGTCTTCAGCAAATTGAGGGTAACTACTTTGGTCCCCTGGTCCGGGGGATAGGGGATCGTGGGCTTCACCATCAGAAGTCTTGCCATGACTCTCCGTTCACTCCGTCAGAGGGACGCGGCCGCCCAGGACCTGTTCGTACACCTCCTGGGTTTCGCGCACCATCCTCGCGGACGAGAACCGCTCGCTGACGCGACGCCTTCCCCGGCGCCCCATGCCCGCGGCCGTGTCGGGGTCCAGGCACAGCGTGCGCATCGCGCTCGAGAGCGTCTCCACGTCTCCGGGTCGGACCAGAAGGCCGGTCTCCCCCTCGAGTACTATCTCAGGTATTCCGTAGATCCTGCTGGCAATAACGGGCTTGGAAGCGGCCATCGCTTCCATTATCACAAACGGCATGCCCTCCACGAGAGACGGCACCACGAGGCAGTCTGTCTCTCTCATCAGAGCCGCCGCGTCTTCCCTGTGTCCCAGGAAGAAGACCCACCGCCCCACCTCCAGCTTCGCGCTGAGCGCCCGCAGAGCGGGCTCCTCCTGTCCGCGCCCCACGATGACGAGAGCGCAGCTCGAGCCGCCCGACTTTCGAACTGCCGCGAACGCCTCGAGAAGGAACCGGTGGCCCTTTCGTTCCTCCAGGCTGCCCACTGCCGCGAACACGAACACCGAGTCGTCCAAGCCCAGCTCAGAGCGTAGACCGGCGGGGCCGGCGGAGTCAAGTGAGTCCAGGTCGACGCCGTTGTGGATGACCGTTATCCTGCGCGCGTCGAGGCCGTGCGTGCGGGTCAGATACTCGACGTTGGATTCTGTTATGGAGATCACCCGGCTCACAAAAGAGGAACTGAACCTCTTCGCGACGTGCCTCTTCCACAGGCCGCCCACCATGGCCAGATGCTCGGTCGTGACTATGCCCCCGCAGCCGGCCAGTCTGGCCACGGGCGCCACCAGCCCCGCCTGCGCGTCGTAAGTGCCCGCCAGGTTCACGTGCAACAGGCCGGGCCTCGTCCTGCGCACAAGGCAATAAAGGTCGGCGTAGCCCTTGAAGTCGTACGGCCCGCTGAGAGTGGTCTCCTCGGTCGGGGTCCCGACGGTCCTGAGGCGTGACGCGAAGGCGCCTAGGTCGGCGCCTTTTCTCGTCACCAGGAAGGGCTCGAACCTGTTCCTGTCCAGGCCCGAGATGAGAAGTTCCAGGTACTTCTCGGCGCCGCCGTAGTAAGGCGCATCGGAGAAGTACATCACTTTCGTGGGCCGGTCCCGCATGCGGCGCTCCTCGCGGCGATGACCTCGCGCGCTATCTCCACGATCTCGGACGCATTCTTGTCCCAGTTGTGCTTCCGTTCGACGAGGTCCCTCGCGTTATTGCCCAAAGCGAGCCGCAACCCCGGGTCGGACGCGAGAGTCACCAGGGCCTCGGCGATCTGAGCCACGTTCCCGGTCTCCACGAACAGTGCGGACTTGCCGTGTTCCAGGACCTCCTTGAGCGCGGCCACTGCCGGAGCCACCAGCGCTTTTCCCATGGCCATGTACTCGAACGTCTTGGTGGGCGAGCCGTATTCGGTGGCCCACGGAATCACGCACACGTCTGTTGCGGCTATGTGCTCCGGCACTCTCTCCCTGGGCACCTCACCCGAGAAACGAAACGCCTCCGCCAATCCCCGTTCCAGAGCGCCTCTCTTGAAGTCCTCGAACCGGGGATGGCCCTCCCTTCCGCCGACCATGAGAAAACGGATGTGTTTGTTCTTCTCAAGCGCCAACGGCGCCGCGTCCAGAAGCAGGTGCGCGCCGTGCCAGACCGAGAACCCTCCGACAAACCCCACCACGACGTCCTCGTCTGAGAACCCGAAACGACTTCTCACGCGCCTGCCGCCCACTTGAGGAGAGAACTTCTCCAGGCTGGCGGCGTTGTGAAGGACGTGTATCTTGACGCCTGGGACGCCCTTTCCCTCCAAGTACTGCTTGAGCACGCCCGAAACAGTCAGGACGGCGTCCGCCCTCGACGCCACCAGCTTTTCTATGGCAGCTGCGACGGGCCTCAGACCGACTCCGTCGTTAAGGTTCCTCTCGTCTATCGAGGCGTTAAACTCTAGTATCAATGGGATACGCCATTTCTTTGCTAGACAAGAAGTTGCAAACTGGTAACTGGTATGACGCACGTACACGAAGTCAAAGTCCGACCGCTGTCTCAGGAGTGCGTCCAGCACGCGGTGGAAGCGCAGGTTGTGGAGGCAGTAGATCGTGTCCCTGGCCAGGACCCGTAGGGGCCGCGGCACTCTTCGCGCTCGGGAGGGAGCCGGGGCTCGGCCCGCCGGCCGTGAGTCGCCCGCACGCCGCAGCCTGGCCGGTCCCTGAGCCGCCGCGCCCGTGACGCCGGCGCCACCAGTCCCCCCGGGGCCGAGCGCCTTCGTGTCCAGCACCACCACTTCGTGCCCCAGCTTCTTCAAGCTGTGTATCGTCTCCTCCATGTGAGTAGTGAAGCCGCCGCCGCGGCTTCCTGGGGTGATGCTGGGGTCTGAGCATACGTACAGAATCTTCATCTGTCCTCGCCCTCTGCAAGGCCCGCGCCGGGCCTGATCATGACCCGTTAGCGGGCGGGGGCATTCACCGCCGGCTCGCCGCCGGAAGCCTCAATTTCCGTAGCGCTCTCGCTGGCAGCCTGTGGTACCGGGCCCTCAGCCTGCACAAAGGATTCCGAAGGTAGCCCTCCCACCGCCTGGCGCGCTCCAGGAACGCGTCGTTCTCCGTCGCGGCGTACATGGCCACCAAAAGGGGGATGTGAACGTTGGCGTGATAGAACTCGCTGGCCACGCAGTCCCGCACGAGGTCATACCTGGACCAGTAGCCCGTATCGAACAGGGCGAGTTTTCTCTCCAGCGTGCGCACGCCCTGCTCCCACGCCTCCCTGAGCTTGCGCTCCGACGAGACCCTCACGTAGTCCAGAAGCCCGAACAGGGAGAAGATGAAACCGTTGAGCACGTGAGGAGGCGGCTCAGTCACATATTCTTCAAACCAGACGTCTCCGTCTGCGTCGACGCACCTCACGCCTCCCGGTTCTCCCGCCGGTATCAGGAACGAACCCAACGCCATCCGGGCCAGGTCGGCAGGCGTCTGTCTCTTATCAAGCTGATGGGCCCGCAGCAGCACCGAGGCGGCCTGGGCCTGCGCCATGGACGAGATCCAGGGAGCCCTGAGGCCGTAGACCGGAAAGTCGAAGCCCGCCGGCCAGACCGCGACCCCTTCTCCCGCTTTCTGGGCGTTCTCCTCCAGCCATCGGGCCATTCGGAGGAACTTGTCCGAGAACTCACTCGAGCCCGTTTCCAGCCAGAGCTCGAAAAGCCCCAGGGCGTACTGCGCGACCGTCACCGAAAAATACTGCTTCCCTCCGCCCTTTATGCCCGAGTGCTTTTCGTAGTCCACGAGAGGCACGCCGTGCTCGTCCAACGGACCGTAGCCACCCTCCTCCACGAAGGGCACCCAGTTCTTGAAGTTGACGTAGTAACCCTTGAGCACCGGCCCGGCCCCGACCTTAGCCACGCCGAACTTGAGCGTCTTGAGCCTCCGGCTCCTTGTCCTCATTACGCTTCCCCGCTCTTCAAGCCCGCGTAAACGGCCTCGATTTCCGCCACGACGGATTCCCACGAGAATTTCCTGCCGTGCGCCGCGAGCCCCTCCTCGTTCCAGGCCCTGTTCAACGCCTCTTCCAGCGCGCCGGCGAGCGCGGCCGGGTTTCGGGCTTCCACCAGGATGCCCGTGCCTTCGGGCACGACCTCAGGAAGCCCGCCCACGGCCGTTCCCACGAACGGCCGTCCCGAGGCGAAGCCTTCCAACGCTATCACCGGACAACCCTCTTCGGTGCTCGACAGGGCGACTACGTCCGACGCCGCCAACCAGAGCGGCACTTCCTCGCGCGGCCTTCTGCCCAGGAGCATCACAGAATCAGATAGCCCCAGCGAACGGCACTCGCCCGACACAGCGCCCTCCATCTCGCCCCTGCCCAGCACTGCCAGGAGGACGTCTTTCCGGCGGTCCCTCAGCAAACCGAACGCGCGCAGCATTGTCAGGGGATCCTTGACCGGAACCAGGTTCGCGGCGAAGAGAATCACTCGCGAGTCCGCCCTGAGGCTCAGCCTGGCCCGCGCCTCCTCCCTGCCGGACTGCCCCAGCTCCGACAGGTCGACTCCGCTCGGCACCACGCCGACAGCCAGAGCGGCCGCGCGCACGGTCCGCACCCGTTCCGCCAGAGCGCGGCTCACTGCTATCACGGCGCCGGCGCGGCGGAGGGATTGTCTGGTCGCGAAGCTCACCCAGCGGCCGACGGCTTTTCTGTTGAGGCCCGCGTTCACGTCCGAGCCGTAGACCGTGAGGAGCACCGGCAGCCGCAGGAGCGGGGCCGCAAGCGTGGCCGCGTACCCGGCCGGATAGCATCTGTGAGCGTGTATCAACGACACCCCTCTCTCCCAGAGCGAGCATACCGCCAGGATGAAGAGCACCAACTGCGCGGGCTCGAGCACGCCTCCGAGGACCGGCAGGTGCACGAGAAGCGGCCTGTACACCCGTACGTTTTCCTCGCGGGACCGGAATCCCGGCCACTGACCGCGGCCCCGTCTCATCGCGGAGTATCTCCCCAGAGGCGGAAAGACCTTGTGGGGAGCGATGACGACCACGTCGTGCCTCCGGCTCAACACGTCCGCCTGCTTCCTGACGCTCAAGCGGACACCTCCGCTGGCGTCCTGAGCCGTGTCGAAGGACTCTACGACGAAGGCCACTTTCATCGCCCGCTCCACACTGCCAGAACCGGCAGCCGGCCGGCTGAGGCGCTTGCTTCCGCCTTGACCATGACCTTGCCTATTTCCACGCCGGAGTAGTAGTCTTCGTCCTTGAAGTAATCCGAAAGACTGAAGTTCGTGCCCGGGGTCGTCCGTTTTAGGTTCACCTTTACGGCGTACGTGCCGGCGTGGACGTCCGCGGGCACCGGCACCCGAAGGGGCTGCCTGACCGCGTTTCCCTTCTTCCATAGGTGCAGAGGGTAATCGAGGCTCTCCGGGTCCACGTCGCACCTGAATCGAAATCTCTTCTTTGTCTTCCGCTCGAGGGCCTTTCTGTAAGGCTTCTCGAACGCCGGGTGAAAGAAGCGACCTTTGGGAAACGGCGTCTCCAGCCTGACGAACAGCTTGTACACGTCCTCTTTTGGGAGCTCGGACAAACACCGCCATACGAGGCTCATGTCGAGCGTGTCGCCGGCCGTCACCTCGCGTCCCAGAATGGCCACGTCCTCCAGAGCGAAGAACCCCGAGAAGCTGGCCACCGGACCTTTCCGCGCAGCGGGCTGCCACGCCTCGAGCCCTGCGGGTAGCGGGTCAGCCGGCGGCGTCCGCGCCGACATATCGAGCACGCGGAACACGTGAATCCCCCGCTCCGAGAAAACCTCCCGGAAAAGACCGGGATGGGACAAGAGCTTGCCAAGCGCCCGGCTCTGGTACTCAGGGTCCACGCGGTACTCGAAGGCGGACAGCTGTGCTTGGAAGGAAGTGTTCACCACTACGAAGTCAACCTTGTATTCCTGCAGGATGGACACCGTCTTGGCCAGGCCCACTCCGGAGTTCAGCACGTCCGTCGCGTCTCTTACCCGGCTGACCGGCCTTGGGTCCGCCGGAGACGAGTGCGCCACCGGGATTGCAGTCACGTAGTGCCTGGAGAAAGCCGGGATGGCATACGCGGTGACGGGGTCGGATAAGAACACGCTCCTCTCTGGGGCCAGGTGGTCCAGCCGCTCCAATACGCTTGCGATCCCGGCCAAATCCTGCGGAAAGGACGGGTCGGCCGTAACGGCGTTCCTATAGAATCCGATTCTGTGATTTAGGGTCCAGGCCAACGCCAGCACCATCAGGCCGCACGCTAACGCATAAGCTACTTTCTTCGGCCGTGGCGCCGCTGTGAACCTGCCGGGCACTTCCACCAGAAGCATCGCCGCTGCCAGGCCGTAGGGCACCGCCCAGATGAGTCTGGACGCGAGATAGCTCAGGAAGCTGCTGGCCAAGGGCATCAACACCGGGTTGAACACCAGGACGAGCGGGCCGGCAGTGGCCGCCGCAACGTAAGCGTGCGACTCACTGCGCCTGGAATTCCAGAGGAAATAGAGAAATGCCAAGATAGAAGCCGCACCCACGTGGCCGAGCCAGGCGTATGCCGAGAAAGGATTCATGACGTAGAGCCCCCCTCCCAGAAAGAGAATGCCCTGGCCTTCCACGTTGTAGATGTTGGCGGTCGAGAAGGACGTGAGAAACCTGTACAGCAGCAACGGAGACGAAAGCGCCAGCGCAACTCCCACAACTCTCACCCAGTCTCCGATCGCCTCCCGTCTGCGTCTCCAGTCCACCAAGACCCTCAGCAGAAAATAGCAACACATCACAAAAACGAATTCGATGAAATAATACACATGCACGGAGGCGGCCGTCACGGCGAGCACGCCCATCAGGACCAACAACCATCCCTGCCGCCGCCTCAGGTAGATAAACGTAACACCCAGGCAGACCAAGTAGACGAGCATCGAGACTCTGTTAGGGTAGCCCGCCACGCGAAGGGCCTCGCCTTCCATGCCGCCGTAACAGACCGGAAACAGCGTGGCCGCCAGAAGGGCGACCCCGGCGCTGCGGGTGATGCACCTGGCGGCCAAAAAGGAAGCCAACACGAGCATCGGAGCGAAGAACGCCGGCAGAATGGCCCAGAGACGGTGCACCGGGATACCCGACGCCTGCATCAGCACGGCGCACATGCCGTGGAATATCCCGAACCGCGGGTCGGCCCCCTCGACGCCGTTCGGCCCGTACGGCTGAGCCACCGGGAACAACCTGTCCTCTTCCACCACCCCCCTTACGGCGGCCAGATGTGCCGCCGAGTCGGCCTGCCACATCAGCGGCGCCCCGGCCGCCAGGAGCAGCAGCGCAGTGGAAACCGCCAGGAGCAGCAGCAAGACTTGGACCAAGCCAGGCACCCGCTCGGAAGTCCAGAGAAACGGGTCGCCAACACGTACCCGCGGCACGCCTGACGGCCTCAGTGCCGCCCAGAGGTGCCAGCAGAATCCGAGGGTCAGCAGAGCCCACGCGGCAGCGCGAAGCGGCACGGCAGACCGGTCAAGAAGCACCAGGAGAAGGGCGGCCTGTCCAAGGCTGAAACTGACCGCCAGAGGCAGCGTCTCGAGGAAAGAGAATCCCAGTCTGTTCTTGAGAAGGACTGCAGGCACAGCGCCGGGACACACGAGGAGGAGAAAGAGACACACGCCCAACCGAACCCCGGCGGGGGCGCCGAGAACAGTCAGAAGCCAGAGGGCCAGCGCCAGGGCGACGAACGCGGCCAGGAGAAGCCTTGACTCGTTCCTGTCTCCCGCCCATGCGTCCACCATCTCAGCTCCTGGAAACCAGGTACACGCCGCCGCAGATGACCGCTACACCGAGCCACCGCAGGGCCGAGACGTGCTCTCGGAAGATCAGGGCAGAGGCCACCAGAGATACCACGTACGTAAGGCTGATGAACGGATACACGAAGCTGAGCTCCTTCTTCGACAGCACGTCCATCCACAGGAACCCGCTGCCAAACGTGAACACCGCCCCGAGCCAGATATACCAAGACGTGAAAACCTTGCCGAGCTCCGACCAGAGAGACCCCGGAGACCCCAGAGAAAACTGGAAGCCGCCCTTGAGGTTCAGCCCGTGCTTCACGAACACCTGTCCGGCCACCAGCATCACTACGCACGTTACCACGTACACGGCGGTTCTCATGTCTTGCCTCCCAGTGTGCCGCCTCCGGCGGAGGTGTCGCCGGCGCTGTCGTCTTCGCAGCAAGACGAGGCTGAAAGCTCCGCAACCTTGGCGTGAAGCATTGCCACCTCCTTGGCCAGAATCCTCAGCTGAGTAGAAGAGTCTGAAACCTTGACGGAAAGGTGCAGGAGTATTGCCAGCGCGAACAGAATGCCGAACAGAAAGAGCGTGGACGACGGGTCTATGGCGCCGATCGCGGCCGTTAGCCACAGCAAGAGGTCCTGCCACACGACCAGTACCGTCATCCCGGCCACGGTGAAAAGCCAGATGAGTGCGTACTTCTCCCTGAGTCTCCTCTTTCGCACCATGTCAAGGACGATGAGAACGAGGATGATGCTGACGATTATGGCGACTCTCGCCACTCTGACCGATATCATGCGTCACCTCCGGGCACGGCGAGCCGCTTTCTGGCCAGCACTGCCACAAGCGAGAGCAGGAAATCAAACGGGTATATCAAGGCCTTCACGGCTGAGATGGTCGACCGACCTCCTATCCTCTCGCGCACCGTCACGGGAATCTCCTTTATCTTCAGGCCGGCCCGACCGATCACGACCAGCCCGACCGAATCCCTGAACTCGGTGGAGTCGTACGTCGCGAACATCCGTATCGCGCGCTTCCCGTAAGACCTGAAGCCGCAAGTGGTGTCGGTTATTCTCTGCCGCAACATTCTTGATGTCACCCAGGCAAAGAACACTATCCCGCACTTGCGCAGGAACGGGGTTCTGTATTCTCCCTTTCCGAGATACCTGGAGCCGACGACCACGTCGTAGCCCTCCCGGAGGACCGGCTCGACCAGCTTTCCTATCTCTGCCGGGACGTGCTGGCCGTCGGCGTCCACCTGTATCGTTATGTCATATCCGTTCCTGTGCGCGTAGACGAACCCGGTCCTTACGGCCTCGAACATGCCGAGGTTAAACGGGAGGGTCAAGACCTTCGCCCCCGCGGCCCGGGCGACCTCGCCCGTTCCGTCAGTGGACCCGTCGTCCACCAGCACCACGTCCACGTACGGGGCTTCCTTCTTCACTTCGGCCACGACCCTGCCCACGTTGGCCGACTCATTGAAAGCGGGAATCACCACCAGTATCCGGGGTTCTGTGTTCATGCGACTACCTCGACCCTTATCTTCGACAGCGCTTTCTCAGCCGCCTCGGCCGCTTCCCGCGCTCCCGAGCCCTCTGCCACCACGTGGCCGACTCTGTCGGAGCTGCTCCTTAGCTCCGGCACCCTGTCGCCCACGCTCATGTCGAAGTGGACATCCACAATTCCTTTTACGGAGGCCGCGGTCTCCGTTCCGTCTATCGACACGATGACTCCTGTCGGCACCTGCAGGTATCTGATGGCGGAACCCCTCTCCCACTTCGGCGCCACGACCGGGTCCTCACCCAGAGCCACCCTTATGACCGTCTCCATCAGGTCCACTCCGCACGACAGCGGCACGAGGTCCGAGGTGATGCGGTCCCCACCCAGCCTGGCGCCCACCTCCATCACGACCGGACCGCTCGGGGTCATGCGGAGCTCGGTGTGCGTGGCTGAAAAGTCTATGCCCAGAGCCCGCACGCATGAGTCCACAGTCTGCCGAACGGAGGCGTTCCACGAGAACACGGACGGCTGGGTGTGTCCCACCTCGACGAAATGCGGCGGTCCCGTCGTTATCTTGTCCGTCACCGCGGCTATCCACGTCTTCCCGTGCGACGTCACCGCTTCTATGCTCATCTCCGGTCCGTCCACGAAGCCCTCCACGACAGCAGAGCCGCTGGCCGAGGCGCTCACGGCCGACGCAAAGGCGCGGTCCACCTCGGACTGAGCCCCCACCTTCGTGACTCCCCTGCTGCCGACCGAATCCACCGGCTTTATGACGCACGGGAGTCCCACTCGCGAGGCCGCGTCCCGGGCCTGTTCAACCGACTCGGCTTTGCCGAAATCCGGACAGCCCACTCCCGCCCTGGCCAGGGCCTCCCTCATAAGCCATTTGTCCGTGGCAAGCGCGGCGGCCTCGGCCGACAGCCCGGGCAGCCCGAGGCGCTCGGCCACGAACGCCACGCTTCTGACCGCGAGGTCTGTGCAAACGGACACGACCGCGTCCACGCTTTCCCGCCTGGCCACGTCCAGGCATGCCCGGGCGTCCTTCGTGTCCGCCACCTCCCGCTTGTGACACCATCTGAAACCGGGAGCGTTGATGTCTCTGTCCACGGCGACCACGTAAAGCCCCATCTCCGCAGCCCGTCTGATTGCGAAACTCTGAAGGAAGCCCGCTCCGACTATCAGGATTTTCTTGGGATGCGTTCTGTTCAAACGCGCTCCTGTCACGCGCGCGGGACCCGGACGAACGCACACGTCTGCCCGCGCCGCCTAATCTACTTGTTGCAAGGCGCATTCTCGTAGTCGCTCTTGAGCGCGCCGAAGATAATGACGTCGTGGTACTCGCCGTCCCTGAACAGCTGCTCACGCATTACGCCTTCCTGCCTGAATCCGGCCCACTCCGCCATCTTTGCCGCAGCCCTGTTGTAAGCGAACACCCTGGAGTGAAGCCTGTGCAGGTTGAGGCGAAGGAACGCGAAGTCGAACAGGGCGGCCAGCATCTCGTTGCCCAGGCCCTTTCCCCTGTATTGGGGGTCGCCGATGTACACCACGGTCTCGGCGTTCCTGGAAACCCAGTCTATGTTCCTGAGCTCGACGTTACCGAAGTGCGTGCCGTCACGAGTCTCAACGCCGAACACGGCCCTGTTTCTGTCCTTGCGGACCTCCCGCCAGTAGGCCTCGTTTTCGGAGGCGCCGACCGGGTAGATGGTGCCGGTGAACCTTGTGACCTCGGGGTCGTTGACCCATCTGCATGTCCTCTGAACGTGCTCGGCGTCCAGCGCGGAGAGCACGACCTTTCGTTCTTTCATTGCGAGTGCGACCTCCCTTCTAGAAGTGGCCCTTTCGCGAACCGGACGCCCGCCCCATCTGACACGCTCCGGCTTGCGTTCCCGCCAGGCCGCTCCCCGGGCACCTGCCTGCGGGACGCGGCGCCGCCCCGGCTCACCTGCGGAAATGCGCCGCTATCTTCCTGACTGCCTCCACCACGTCCGCCGCGTCCTCGTCGGTCATCTTGGGATAGAGCGGCAGCGAAATCAGTCTGTCGTACGCCGCGGCCGCAACCGGGAAATCCTCCCGCTTGAGCCCGAACGTGTCCCTGTAGTAAGGATGCATGTGGACAGGCACAAAATTGACCGTCGTCCCGATGTTCTCGGCCTTCAGCTCCTCAATGAATCTGGCCCTGTCTATGGTGAGTCTCTCTAAGTTGAGCATTATGGGATACAGGTGCCGCGCGTGCCTGACCCCGCTGTCCACTGACAGAGTTGTTATCTCGTCCATGCCCGCGA
This sequence comes from Candidatus Eiseniibacteriota bacterium, assembly GCA_016928935.1. GTDB lineage: Bacteria > Eisenbacteria > RBG-16-71-46 > JAFGJU01 > JAFGJU01 > JAFGJU01. The sequence goes on from JAFGJU010000043.1 coordinate 13,932, forward strand.
ATTCCCTGTCGTACAGGGCCGCGATACTCTCCCGCCTCTCCAGGAACTGTCCCAGCTTCTCCAGCTGGCAGAGCCCCAGGGCGGCTTGTATGTCGGTCATGTTGTACTTGAACCCCGGGTACATCACTTCGTAGTACCAGGACCCCGCCGAGGTGTACCTCTTCCACGCGTCCTTGCTCATGCCGTGGAAGGCGTAGAGCCGGATCCTGGCCGCGAGCTCGGGGTCGTCGGTGACCACGGCTCCGCCCTCTGCCGTCGTCAAGTTCTTTATGGCGTAGAAGCTGAAGCAGGTGGCCGCGCTCAGCGTGCCCACGTTCCTTCCCTTGTACACGGCGCCCAGGGCGTGTGCCGCGTCTTCCACCACCGGAACGCCGGCCTTTCGGGCGATCTCCGCTATCTCGTCCATGCGGCAGGGATGCCCGCCGTAGTGGACCGGGATGATCGCCTTGGTGCGAGGGGTCATCCTGCGCCTTATCTCTTCCGGCGAGATGGTCATGGCCCCCGGCTCCACGTCGGCCAGCACCGGCCGCGCCTTGAGGTGCAGGATGACGTTGGCCGTGGAGCAGAATGTCATGGTGGACGTGACGACCTCGTCGCCCTCTCCGACCCCGAGGGCGGCCAGCGAGACGTGCAGGGCGGCAGTGCAGGAGCTCAACACGACTGCGTGAGCGGCGCCGGTGTAAGACGCCAGACGCTTCTCGAACTCAAAGGCGCGGGGGCCGGTCGTTATCCAACCGGAATCCAGCACCTTCAGAACCTCCCTCTTTTCTTCATCCCCCACGAGCGGGAGCGCGTACGGAAGGAACTGCTTGCGCACCGGGGTGCCGCCGGCGGATGCGGGTAGAGATGTCATCGGATCCTCGCTCGAGCTGCTTCCCAGCGTCATCCGGCTCGTTCGACTTCGGCCGCCTGATTCGTGTCGCTCGGCCGCGGCTCGTCTGTTCGTCCTCTGTGGCGGGCCCAAGGCAGGTCACACCGCCGTCTTGTTCCTATTTGTACCGATACCTGACGTTGTAGTAGATGTCGTCCAGGTAGTTGGGAATGCGGCTCTCCTCGAACAGTTTCTGTATCTCGAGCACTCCGGACTTGACCGTGCGGCCGACTCTGTACCCGAGCACGTGCCTGGCCTTGTCGAAAGACACGTGGTAGCTCCTCAAGTCCAGGCTCTCCTCCACCACTTCCACCGCCGTGCCGGGCACGCACTGCCTCACGATGTCGCCCAGCTCGGAGATGCGGTAGTTCTGCTCGTCGCTGCCCACGTTGAACACCTCGCGGTTGACGCTGGAAGCGGGCGCCTCCAGCAACATGACGGCCGCCTCGGCCGCGTCCTCCACGTGAACGTTCGGCCTCCACTGCCGCCCGCCGTAGATCTTGATCTTCCGCTCCTTGACGGCCTTCGCCGCCAGGATGTTGACGACAAGGTCGAAGCGCATCCTGTAGGACGCGCCGTATATGGTCGCGAACCGCATTATGGACGCGACCACGTCGGTGCCGTCGAATCCCCGGAGTATTATCTCCTCGGACCTCAGGTTGGTCTCGGCGTACAGCGATACCGGATTCACGAGAGAACCCTCGTTGAGGATGTAGTCTTCCGCGGCCCCGTAGACGCTGCAGGTGGAGGCAAACACGAACCGCTTTAGCCCTTTGTACTTCGTGATCTCCACCACGATCTTGGTCGCCTCGTAGTTTATGGCGTGCGTCACGTCCGGCTTGAGCTCGCACGCCGGGTCTCCCACGAGCCCGGCAAGGTGTACGACGCCGTAGCAGCCGTCCATGGACTCCACGACGTCCTCTATGTGCCGTATGTCGCCCTTCATGAGCTCAAAATCCGGGTTGCCGTAAAGCTCCTTCACCGACGCATCGCCGAAGAGCAGGCTGTCCAGCACGCGCACGGAGTATCCGCGCGCCAGGAGACGGCGCACGAGAGCCGAACCGACGTACCCGGCTCCACCCGTCACCAGGATCTTCCTTTTTTCCATCGCGAAACACCTCTCAACGTTACGGGGATGCTCCCACTACGCGCTGCGAGAGGCCTCCTCGCTGCCAGGAAGACCTCACGGGCGCCGGCCCTTCCAGCCGAAGAACCCCAGCACCAGCGGCTTGAGCCTCGGCCCGAGCCCGTCCAGAAGGAAGACGTCCTCGTCCCGGAAGATGCCGACCAGCCTGGCCGAGGCCCAGAACACTCCGACGCCGACGGCGCAGGCCGCCAGAAACGCCGACACCGAGTCCACGTAGTCCGTCACGAAGAAGAACGCCACCAGCGGCAGCGACGCGGCGTAGCAGCGCGCGATGAAGCCCCACGGGATGGCGAATCGCACACCAGTTCTCTTGAGCGCATAATAATACACGAAAGGCGAAGCCGCGATAACAATAGTCACCGGCACGACCGCTCCGAACAGGCCGTAGCGCGGTATCAACAGGAAGTCCAGCCCCACGTTGACGACGGCGTTCGCACAGTAGATGACGAGGTTGAGCCAGGTGAGCTCCATCACGTACAGAGACATACTGAGCGGAGTGGAGAAGAAGGAGACGGAAAATATCAAGAAGAACATCCGGGCCAGGACCCCGGACTGCGCCATAGGCTCACCGAACACGACGGGAACCCCGGCCGCCGCGATTGCGGCCCCGAAAACCGACAGCGGGGCCACCAGCGCGAACAGAAGCTTGTAGTAGGCGCCGATGGCGTCACCGAGGGCCTCTCTTCTCCTCGTGTACACCTCCGCGAACGTGGCCATGAGCAGAGGCCACACGGCGCCGGGCACCATCTCGAGGACCTGCTGCGGTATTCTGTAGCCGAGGTCGAAGAGCCCCGCGTCCTCGGCACTGCTGTAGTAGAGCAGAAACAGAGTCTCCGACTGCCGCCACGTGACCAGGTTCAAGACCCCTATCACGGCGAAGGGCAGAGAGTATTTCACGACCCTGCGCACCCCGGTGAAAGACGGCCGGAGCGTGAGCGGCACGTGCACGGCGCAGCGCTCGAACAACAAAACAGTGAGAAAGCCGCCGGATATCGCAGCCGCCACCAGGACGCCGATAACGCCGTGGCCCATTCGCAGGAAGGCCACTGTCAGGGCCAGCGTGACCAGGAGCGACACAGTCGTGTAGATGCTGAGAAGCCTGACGTCGTAGAAGGACGTGAGGAGCTGCGACGCCAGCACCGACATCAGGTCTATGACCAGAAGCCCCACGCCCACTTTGAGTATCAGCCCCAGGCCGGGAGTCCTGAAGAACGTTCCCAGGCTCTCACCCCACAGAAGAAACAGGAC
>JAFGJU010000044.1 GCA_016928935.1 Candidatus Eiseniibacteriota bacterium
AAGCTCAAGGCGGCGAGGGCGGACGGCGCGCCGGATCCCGCCTGCGGCGACTGGCGGGTGGGTGAGTGGGGTAACTCAATGGAGTTCAGGATACCGTGGGCTCTTCTCAACGTGACAGACCCGTCCTCGTGCTCGGTTCTGGACGACTCGGCCGGCACTCGTGAGCTGGAAGTGACCAGGACGGATGGAATAGCGATCACGGTTCTGTCTCTCACCGGCGGTACTCATCCCCGCGCGGCCGATGCGATGCCGAATGTAGTCAGGGAGGGCGGGGAATACGTATTTCGAAGAGACAACATCCCGGTGTACACCTGGCCCGGCTGGGAAGACGCAACCTACGTGGAACGGAGGAAAGCTTCCTTCGAAGCCGTCTCGTCATGCTTCTCGTCCCTGCCGGGGGCGCAGGCCGCACGTGTCAGCGCTGAGATCGCACGCTGGCCGGGAGACAGGGAGGCCGCGGCGTCGGTCAGCTTCGACGACGGGACGGCGAACCAGGTCGAGTACGCACTTCCGATACTGCAGAGCCTGGGCCTCGAGGCCACGTTCGGGCTCTGCGGCGCCTGGATTCGGCCCGAACGCATGAAACTGGAGCTGGCTCCCGGCTGCGTGCGCGAGCAGATGTCCGAAGCGGACGCCAGCGCGCTCCGCGAGCTGGGCCACGAGATCGCCAGTCACGGCTTCAGGCACATCTTCCTGGACACGCTGCCCGAGGCGGCACTGGCCGAAGAGATGCGCCTGGCAAGGTCGTCCATTGAGTCGGCGCTCGGGTACGAACCCGGTCGCGTCGGGACTTCCGCTGAGTCGGCGCTCGGACGCGAGCGCAGTTGGGCGGGGATGCCGGGAAGGCCGGCCGGAGACGGCGTCACAATGTTCCACTACCCGTTCTCCCGGTGGAACGAGCGCGTGAAGGACGAGGTGGCCGCAGCAGGCTTCCTGGGCGCGAGGAGCATCGGCAGGATAAACTCCGCCTCCCCCGACAGGTATCTTCTGGAGAGCGTGGCGCCAGTCTCGGACAAGGTGCCGGACATGAAGGCGGTCAAGGCCCTGCTGAGGGAGGCGCGGGAGAAGAACGGGTGGCTGATTCTGACCTACCACAACGTGCTTCCGAGTGGCTCGGAGGAAGCGAAGTGCTACGAGCGGTTGGACCCGAAGGAGCCGTACTACGTGACGCCAGCTACCTTCCTTGCGCACATGAAGTTGCTGGAATCGAGTGGATTCTATGTCGCGCCGGAGAGTGACGTGTTAAGGTACATACTTACAAGGGACAACGCAAGGCTGGACGTCCGGGAAGACGACGACCAAGTAGACATAAAGGTCCTTAGCGGAAGTGCCGACGTTAAATACGTAGCAAAGTTGACGCTTGTCATCAAGCTGCCTTGGAAGAAGGTCCGTGTCGTGGGCCCCGGCGGCGCCGGCGGCCCGGTGGAAGACGAGGTCATGGACGTGGTTGATGGCGTCATCATGGTGGACGCCGCTCCGGGGAGCCTGGTGAGCGTGCGTCGCACGGAGTGAAGATGAAACCCTTCAGTCAATTGCTCGCGACTCCCGCGCCGAGCGCGATTGTGTTCTTGTGTGTTTGCGCGTTGTTCTCGGGCGTCCCGGCGTCGGCACAGACTGTGCTGGGCGAGACTAACGAACCCCAGGCACAGGTGACGGAGGACGAGAGACTGAACGAGGCGCGCGCGCTGATATACAACGGCAGGTACGACGAGGGCATGGCCGTCCTCAACAGCGTACTGTCCGAACACCCGGACTCGAGGGAGGCGCTCTTCCTGCTGGCGACTGCGTACGAATGGCAGGACAAGCTGGCCGAAGCCCAGAGAGTGTACAGAACGATAGTGTCGGTGAACGAGAACGACCTCGAGGCGTGGGAGCAAGTGGCTAAGCTGGAGGCTTGGCAGGGCAGACACGAAGAGGCGATCGCGCTCTACGGAAAGTTGATATCCAGGTTCGGCGACAGACCGTCTCTGCTGGTAGGTCTGGCCCGCGCCCTGAGCTGGGCCAACAGGCTGGACGAGGCGCTCCTGTACTACGACAGAGTGCTGCTCCAGGAGCCGGAGAACCCGGACGCACTGGCCGGCAAGGCGCAGGTGCTGAGGTGGACCGGGGACCTGCGCGGCGCCAGGAAGGTCATCCGGAGGGCGCAGAGTTCCGGCCCCTCTCACCCGGAGGTCCGTAGGGAGGCCGAGCAGATCCGTCTCGCCATGAGTCCAAAGGTGACGGTGTCATATCTGGAATCCCTGGAGGAGGACTATCTGCGCCTGGGGGGTGCCTCCACTTACAACCTCGGCAACAGGACCTGGAAGGCGGAAGCGGACTTCTTCCCGGAACTGCTGGAGTCGGTCAGTCTGGACCTCTGGTCCTCGCGCGACTGGGAACAGGACAAGGCGGCCGGGACGGACAATTACCGCGTTTCATCGCTCGGGCTCACGGCCGGCGTGGGAGTGTCGATGGGCGGCCTGGGCAGCGTGGGAGGGAGCTTCACGGTCAGGGAATACCAGCGGTACAGAGAAAACGTGCTCTATCCGTTGCACGGCGACGAGTCGCGCGTTCAGGACTTCGAGCTGTGGATCTCGGGGACGCGGGGAGCGTGGACGTTCGGTGCAACTCTCGGCACGTATCCGTATTTCCACAAGGACGAGAGAGAGACACCGTCCGTGAGGAAGCTTGAGATCGGACAGCAGACAGTCGGAAGAGTCCAGGTGGGTAGACACTTGACTGGGACGTCGCTCGCTCTGGTGGGCTGCGAACTGGGTGATTACTCGGAAGAGAACGACCGGTTGAGGGTGTTCGGCAGCGTGGAGGGCTCGCCCTCCGGCGCCGACTGGCTCTACCTAAGGTACGCCGCTTATTTCCAGGACTTCGATTCCACCTCGCGGGATTACTTCGCTCCCATGAACGAATTCAACCATAGACTGCAGGCTCGGGCCAGCAGGTCCAGCGGCCGGAGTTTCGTGAGCGCCGGCATCACGCTCGGCCAGTCACATTCCAGCAGCTTCGGCGACATATTCTCGGTCGCGCTGTCCGGGTTCGCGTCACGGACTCTCACGCAGAGATGGAAAGTGTTCGTGGACGGGTACCAGACTTACGACGACAACAATTACTCAGTCGGTTCAATAAGGGTGGGGGTGGAGCTTACGCTCTGAGGTGATCATTCGTGATAATTCCGTTCTACATTCTCATCTGGGCCTTCATAGTCCTGGTGTTGTTCGTGCTGGCCACGGTGTTGGCGGCGGGAATCAACCGTGTTGTTTCGAGCTCGCGACAGGCCACAGATAATGCGAACAGGGCAAGGGCCAGGGATCTCTTGCTGTCGCTGTCGCGCGAGTCCGGTGAGGGCAGGGTCAAGCTTTTGGGCCGGATACGGGATTTCCTGTCTCAGGAGACGGCCGAACACGTGGCCCTGGCGCTTCACAGGCTGGACGCTCCGGCCAGGCGGGACGTCGTGGAACTGTTTGAGACGAACGGCCTGGTGTCGCATTTCATCAGGCTGCTGAAGGTCGGATCCAAATGGAACAGGGCCAAGGCCGCCAGAATCCTGGGCGAGCTCGACCTGCCCGTGGCCTCGGCGGCTCTGTACAAGTCGCTGGACGACCGCGATCCCGACGTGAGGAACGTGGCGGCCAGGTCTCTGAGCCGGCTGCGTCACCCGATGGCTCAATCGGTGCTGATTTCGGTCCTGGGCAAGCACGAGGAGCCCGTCTCCTCGCGCATCGCGGCCATGTTCATAGAGGCCGGCGCCGCTTCGGTCCCGCTGCTGGTGAAGAACATGCGGAACGACAACTGGCGGGCCAGGTTCTGGTCTGCGGAGATACTCGGACAGGTGGGAGACCAGCGGTCAGAGAGAGTGCTCGTGGCGGCGCTCAAGGACACCAGCGCGGACGTACGGTCCGCGGCCGCCAAGGCGCTGGGGAAAACCGGAACGGGCGCGTCTGTGGAGCATCTCGTGCCTCTCCTGAAGGACGAGGAGTGGTTCGTACGGAGCCATGCGGCGTGGGCTCTGGGCAAGCTCAGGGCGGTGGACGCCATGGGCGAGCTGGCGCAAGGCCTGCGCGACAAGTCGTGGTGGATGCGGAAGACCTCGCTGGAAGCGCTGGCGGAGCTGGGCGACAGCGCCATCCCGGCCTTGATGCGCGTGCTGGAAGGAGACGACAAGTTCGCCAGGGAGAGCGCGCTGGAGGCGCTGCAGAAGCTCGGGGTGGAAGTCCGCAGCGGGGAAGGGATGGTGGGCTAGACAATGACCTACCTGGACCTCATGGCGCTCGAACAGGCTCTGTTCATCGCGAGCATAGTCATCCTGGTCTACTTCTCCGCGCTGCAGTTGATGCTGCTCGTCCTCACGCTGCTGTCGTTCCTGGACATGAGGAAAAGACTGCGGCAGAACTACTACACCGACTTCGAGTGCGTGGCCAGGTCACACTTCACGATTCCGGTGTCTATCATCATCCCGGCTCACAACGAGGCCGGGGTAATCGTGCCCTGCGTGGACTCGGTGTTATCCCTGGATTACCCCGAGTTCGAAGTGATAGTCCTGAACGACGGCTCGACAGACGAGACCCTGTCGCTCCTCAAGAAGTCCTTCCAGCTCGTGGAACGGCGCTTCGTATACAGAAAGAGCATCCCCACGGGAGAGATAACGTCCATATACAAGTCGGCCTCCAGGCCCAACCTCACGGTGGTGGACAAGCCGCACTCCGGTAAGAGCGACACCCTCAACATAGGCATCAACCTGGCCAGGTACCATCTGTTCTGCAGCATCGACGCCGACTCCCTGTTCCAGTCGAACGCGCTTCTCAGGATAGTGAGGCCGATACTGGAGCATCCGGACGAGGTGGTGGCGGTCGGAGGCCAGGTCCGGGTGGCGAACGGTTGCGTGGTGGAGGATAACCGCGTCGTGGAGCCGCGGGTTCCGCGGAGGCTCCTGCCGGCCTTCCAGGTGATCGAGTACCTCCGGGCTTTCGTGGCCAGCAGGCTGGGCTTGAGCCGGATAAACAACCTGCTCATCCTGTCGGGCGTGTTCGCTCTGTTCAGAAAGGACATGGTCATACAGGCCGGCGGCTACAGAGCCAACACGGTGACCGAGGACATGGAGCTGGTGGTGCGGCTTCACAGGTTCATCAGAGAGACCAGCGAGAAAGGGCAGCGTTACCGCGTAGTGTTCCTGCCGGACCCCATCTGCTGGACGGAGGTGCCTGTTACGCTGCGCAACCTGGCGCGGCAGAGGAACCGCTGGCACAGAGGCCTGATTCAGTCCGTGTCCCGGAACCTCAAGATGCTGTTCAACCCGCGCTACGGAAGCGTCGGGTTTGTGGGGATGCCGTACTACTTCTTCTTCGAGATGCTCGGCCCCATAGTGGAGTTCCTCGGATACCTGCTCATCCCGCTCGGGTACTTCCTGGGCATCTTGTCGCTCCTCTACTTCGTCACGTTCCTGCTGTTGGCCATCGTGGCGGGAACCCTGCTTTCCACGCTCGCAGTGCTGCTAGAGGAGGCCAGCTTCGGCCTGTACAAGGGCTGGGGTGATTTTGCAAGGATGATGGCGCTGGCGTTGTTCGAGAACTTCGGCTACCGCCAGCTCACTCTTCTATTCAGACTCAAGGCCACGGTCGATTTCCTGTTCGGCAGGAAGGACTGGGCCAAGACGAAGAGAGAAGACGACACCCGTTGACAACCTCCCCTGGGTCTGCTATCTTCCGCTCACCTAGCCGAAAGCCCTAGCCGGGCTGGTTTACAATTGAGCTGGTAGGGATAGTGCAGAGCGCGAAACCGATTGTCCTCCTCGCCGTGTTCCTTCTGCTGCCGGCCTGCGTCCACGTTTTGACTGTGGGGGCGCAGGAGGCGGCTCCCGCGCCGACGGCCCAGGCCGAGGGCCAGGTCAGGTGGTTCGACCTGAACCGGCTCAACATCGCGCTCGTGGTCGCGGTTTTTTTCATACTGGTCCTCGTTTTCATCAGGCAGGCGGGGAAGGGTGCCTCCTTCTTCATCCGGAAGATTGCCGGGCTGGACGCCATCGAGGAAGCCATAGGCAGGGCCACCGAGATGGGGAAGCCCGTCCTCTACGTTCCGGGCATAGACGACGTCAACAACATCCAGACCATTTACAGCATGGTCATACTGGGCAACGTGGCCAAGCTCGTGGCCCGCTACGAGACCCCTCTCATAGTCCCGGTGTGTAGGGCCTTCGTGGTGCCTCTTGCCGAGGAAACGGTCAAACAGGGCTACCTGGATTCGGGGCATCCCGAGGCATACAACCCGAACAACATCCGCTACCTCTCGGACGAGCAGTTCGCGTTCACGGCCGGAGTAGACGGCATAATGCTGCGAGAGAAGCCGGCGGCGAACCTTTTCCTGGGCTCCTTTTTCGCGGAATCGCTGGTGCTGGCTGAGACCGGCTTCAGCACGGGCGCCATACAGATCGCCGGGACGGCCAACATCCACCAGCTGCCGTTCTTCGTCGTGGCCTGCGATTACACGCTCATAGGCGAGGAGTTCTTCGCGGCGACGGCGTACCTGTCCAAGGAAGCGAAGCTCGTCGGGACGCTCAAGGGCTCCGACTGGATGAAGATATTCCTGATTGTCGCCCTGGTCGTTGGCGCCGTGCTGGAGACATTCGGCGTGACGGCGTTCACGAGGTGGTTCACCGTGCAGTAGGAACTCTCGGTGCTGGATCGGGGTGAGAGTTCCACAGTGAGAACAGCGCGATGAAGAAAGAAGTTCCGTTACTCATAACTGCGATCTTCGGGTCGTTCATGGTCATAGACTACTTCGTGCCGCACCCGTCGGTGTCTGCGGTGGGGGAGACGCTGCAGCAGTGGGCGATAATCGTCATTTCGTTTTCCTACGTGCTGGGAGTGGCCAACATCGCCCGCGTCAACGGCGAGAAGATATCCAAACGCTCGAGAGACTGGCCGTTCGCCATACCGCTTCTGATGGGATTGGCCTTCATGCTGGGCGTCGGCATTTTCGGCGGCATAGGAGAGCGGACTCTTTTCAACGATTTCTTCCTGTACGCCTACACGCCGATGTCAGGCACGATGTTTTCGCTGCTGGCCTTCTTCATAGCTTCAGCGGCCTTCAGGTCCTTCCGTGTGAGAACGTTGGAGGCTGGACTCCTGGCCGTGGCCGCTGTCATCGTGATGCTGGGTAGGGTGCCGGTGGGCGCTGAGATATGGGACAAGCTTCCTGGCATTGCCGACTGGATCAATAACGTACCTCAGATGGCCGCGAAGCGGGCCATCCTCATCGGAGCAGCACTGGGCGCGATCTCAACCGGGCTGAAGATCATCTTGGGTCTCGAGAGGAACTACCTGGGCGGGGAATAGTATGGAGAAGATCGACAGACGCTACATATTCTTGGCCATACTCCTGCTGGTGCTCGTGCCGCTTCTCGTGCCCATCGGCCTGCCGATCAGGGTGAGCAGGGAAGTGCAGTCTGGCTACGACGCCGTGGCCGAAATCCCAGACGGGTCAACGGCCTATTTCGCAGCCGACTACGACCCCGCGACTATGCCGGAGCTCCACCCGATGGCGCTGGCCGCTCTTGACCAACTGTTTTCCAAGAACTGCAAGGTAATCGGAGCTTGCCTGTGGCCGGCAGGCCCTCCTCTACTCGAGGACGCCCTGAGGCGCATCGGGGAGGAGAGGTACGGAAAGAAGTACGGAGTGGACTTCGTCAACCTCGGCTACAAGCCCGGGAATGAAGTCGCCATGGTCAGCGTGGGACGGAGTATCAGGGCCACCTTCCCCACTGATTTCTACGGCACGCCAGTCGAGAGCCTGGAAGTGATGAGAGGCGCGGCGAGCCTGACGGACATGGCCATTCTGGTCAACATCTCGGCGGGTTACCCGGGCACCAAGGAGTGGGTCCAGCAGGTGCAGTCAAGGTATCACGTGACCATGGTGGCCGGGTGCACAGCAGTCAGCACGCCCGAGTATTACCCGTATTTCCAGTCCGGCCAGTTGTCGGGCCTGATCGGTGGGATGGCCGGCGCCGCGGAATACGAGAAGCTCGTGGGAAAGCTCGGGACGGCGACCAGGGGGATGGATGCGCAATCACTCGGACACCTCGCGATAATCGCGTTCATAGTGTTGGGCAACGTTCTGTATTTCGCGACCAAGAAAAAGGCGCCCTAGGGAGGTACTCAGTTGCTTCCTGCACCGTTTCTGAACACGATGGCCGCACTGCTCACGATAGCCATCTTCAGTTTTCTATACAAAGACAACCCATTCTACAAGTTCGCGGAGTACCTGTTCGTGGGCATTGCAGCCGGCTACATCGTGGCGCTGGAATACCACAACGTCATCGTGCCCAATCTTTGGCGGCCGTTGGTCGGTGGCGACCTGAACTTGCTTGTGCCGTTCGTGCTGGGGGTGCTGCTCTTTTCCAGGTTTACGTCCGGCTTCGGATGGCTGAGCAGGTGGGCGATAGGGCTGATGGTCGGCACGTTCTCTGGACTGGCAATAATCGGCTTCGCCCAGGGAGACCTCGTGGCGCAGGTGCAGGCCAACATGCTTCCGCTGAAGACCGAGACCCTGTTGGGAACGTTCAGCAACTGGGTCATCTTCATCGGCCTGCTCTCCAGCCTGGTCTATTTCTTCTTCTCGAAGGAACACAAGGGAGCGCTCGGGGCTTCCGCGAAGCTGGGGATATGGTTCCTGATGGTCTCGTTCGGCGCCTCCTACGGCTTCACAGTGATGTCGAGGTTCTCGCTCCTCATAGGCAGGTTGTTGTTCCTCTTGGTGGACTGGCCCGCCTCCTTCGGGCTTCACTGGCTGCATTAGTGTCGCCTTTGTCGGCATTCTGTCATGTTCGACGCCGTTTATCTTCCCATGCTGCGTGCGGACGGCTTCCGGCACATGGCCGTGGATGAGTACCTCCTGGAGTGCTGTCGCAGCGGCGGCGTGTCCGCCGCACTGCGGTTTTACGAGTGGAAGCCGCCCGCGGTTTCCCTGGGCCACTCACAGCCTTTCGAGCTCCTGGACCTGTCGGCTTGCCGCGAACAGGGCATAGACGTGGTCAGACGCATCACCGGAGGCGGCGCACTCCTTCACTCCCAGGAGCTCACTTACTGCTTTGTGATTGGAAGGGACCCGGCCCGAGTCGCCGTCCGTCCGAGGGAGGCGGCGAGCGCGGTGGCCAGGTCGCTCATCCTGGGACTGTCCGGGTTGGGAGTGCGGGCGGCGCGCACGCTGCTCAGTCGGCCGCCTGACCGCACTGGTGGGGAGACTCCGGCGGTCGGCGGGTCGGCAGGTGCCCCGGGGGGCGAGTCCGCTGCGGTGTGCTTCATGTCCGGGGTGGAGAACGAGGTTGAGGTGTCGGGCAGGAAGCTCGCCGGCTGTGCGCACAAGTGCACGCGCGAGGCCTTCTTTTCGCACGGGTCCGTCATGACCGGACCCGGACACCTGAGACTCGCACGGCTGTTGAAGCCGAACTCGGAGAGCTCGCGTGCCGTCCTGGGGCAGGGCATGGCGGAGAGGTCGGTGTCGCTGTCCGAGCTCTTGCCGGAAGCGCCGGCCGTGGACGAAATGGAGTCGGTGTTCAGGAGCGCGTTCGAGAGTGTCTTCGGGCTCAGTTTGAGGCCCGAGGGTCTGTCTCCGGCCGCGGGGGAACTCGTGGAGGAGTGGGCGGCGGAGAAGCGGGCTGCTCTGGCCGCAGCGTTTCGAGCCGTCGAGCCGTCTGGAGGCGTGCGGTGAGGATTCTGGTTCTGACTGCTTTCGGAGTG
>JAFGJU010000223.1 GCA_016928935.1 Candidatus Eiseniibacteriota bacterium
AGGAGCAGAAGCCGGCACGTTACCCGCAAACGGGCGCGACCCATCCACTGGGTGGCAGGCGACGCGCACTCGCTCCCGCTCAAGTCGGGAAGCGTGGATTGCGCGTACATGACCATGGTGATGCACCACATACAGAGGCCCGCGATGGCCCTCAAGGAAATCCGCCGGGTCCTCAGGCCGGGCGGGACACTCCTCGTAATGACGACCTCGCACGCCGCCATAAGGGCTCACGTGCTGAGACACTTTCCGGGTGTGGTCGCGACGGACCTGAAGAGATTCCCCACGATTCCGGCGCTCAGAGCCGCGGTGAAGAAGGCGGGCTTCAAGAACGTGCGCTCCAGGTCCCTCACACACTGCGAACCGAAAATCACAGTCGAGAGGTACCTGGACATGGTTAGGAACAAGTACCTCTCCACGTTCACAGTCATGGACGAGCACCAGTTCGAGAGAGGGCTCAAGATATTCGAGAGAAGGCTCCCCCGTATCTGCGGTGAGACCATAACCAGACCCCTAACTGCCACTTTCGTGATTGGAGAGAGATAGCGGGCGCCCACACATCCCTCTTCTTTGCCGTTGCCAGGAGGCCTTGCCGGGTGCAGAATCCCCCCGAAGCGCAACCGCGACAAGGAGGAGAGATATGGCACAGCATCCACCTTCCAGATTCGTGACGTCCGGTATCTTCCCGGCCGGCTCGCTTATCGCCTGCATGATCCTTCTGGCCGTATTCGCCGTTCACACACCCGCACTCGGCGCGGCAAGCTCAACCCCCGAGCCGATTGCCACGTTCTCAATCGTGGGATACGACCCGGAGACCGGCGAGCTGGGAGTGGCCGTGGAGTCCAAGTTCTTCGCCGTCGGCGCCGTGGTGCCCTGGGCCCGGGCGGAGGTCGGCGCCATCGCGACTCAGGCATTCGGCAACACGACGTACGGACCGCGCGGACTGGAGCTGCTGTCGTTGGGCCTGAAGCCCGAGCAGGTTGTGGAGCTGCTCACTTCGACGGACGAGGACAGAGAGAGGCGGCAGCTGGGCATCGTGGACGCGGCGGGCAACTCGGCCACTTACACCGGCAACAGCTGCAACGTCTGGGCCGGAGGCAGGACCGGGAAGAACTACACTGCACAGGGAAACATTCTGGTGAGCCAGCAAGTTGTGGACGCCATGTGCAAGGCGTTCGAGGAGACTTCAGGAGACCTGTCCGAGAAGCTCTGGGCGGCCCTGGACGCAGGCCAGAAGGCGGGGGGCGATTCCAGGGGGCAGCAATCCGCGGCCCTTCTGGTCGTGAAGAAGGGCGGAGGCTACGCCGGATTCAACGACCGCTACATAGACCTCCGCGTGGACGACCACCCCGAGCCCATAAAGGAGCTTGGCCGGCTGCTCAAGATCCAGCACGCGATGTCGAAGATGAACGAGGCCACGGCGTTCTACAGGGAGAAGAAGTACTCTGAGGCGGTGGAAGCGGCGCGGAAGGCGGTCGAGTACAACCCCGACTACGGAGACGCGCACTACGACCTGGCCTGTTTTCTGTCTCTCGCCGGCGACGTGGACAGCAGCCTCAAGTCCCTCAAGACGGCCCTCAAATTGAGCCCGGGACTGCTGTCGCTGGCGGAGAAGGACGCGGACCTGAACAACATCAGGCTGGACTCGCGATACAAGCAGATAATCTCGGCGGCAGCCAAATCACAGAAAACTAAGCGAAGATAGGGTCGGAAAGACTCGAGAGCGAAGACAGACCGCGGGCGGCCGCCCGGGTGCTCGGTGAGCGCCGTCTCGTACAAATGCTCGATGCGGAGCGCGCGGCCAAAAGACCGACAGCCTGGAGATGGGCCGCGCAGCCGGGCTCAGTCACGGGGGAGACCCGAGGCGTCAGGGCTTGCCGCCTGAACCTCCAGGTGAACTTCCCAGTTCGGTCGCATCTGCGAAAGCCCGGGTGTGCTCAAGCTGACACATCCGGTAAGGGACGATTATCCCACCGGACACTATCATCTTGACCCCCTCCTCCACGGTCAGGTCTACCCCGATCACCTGCGACTTGGGCAGTATTATGAGAAAGCCGGTTGTGGGATTGGGGGTGGACGGCACAAACACGTTTACGACTTCACACTTCGTGCCGTCCTTTCCGACGACAGTGTAGGCGTCCTTCGTCACGAAGGCGAACGTGATCAGTCCCCTCCTCGGGTATTCAATCAAGACCACTCGTTTGAACGACTTGGTGTTCGTCGCTCCGATGGCCTCGACGAACTGCTTCGTCGAGACATAGATGCCCGACACGATCGGGATCTTGGAAAGCCCCCTATCAATGTAGCTGAGCATGTGCCTGCCGAATATGTTGGTGGCCACGAGGCCGGCCAGCAGCACCAGTATGAGCGTGGCCGCCAGGCCCAGGCCGGGGATGTCCCTTCCTATCAGGTTCTCGACGTAGGGAGCAAGGATGTTGTCGACTGAATTGAATATCAGCTTCAGCACGAAATACGTGACGCCCAGCGGAATGAGGAACAGGACCCCCGCAATCAGCTTGCTTCTCAGGAATCGCAGGACCGCACGCATTTTTCGCTACCTGTCCGGGGACGGACTGCCCCGGGAAATGGAGTCGGCCTGTCAGGGCTCCCGGACTCTGACGCATATGTCGGCGAGCGCACAGTCGTCACACTTGCTGTTTCGCGCGTCGGCGACGCAGTCTCCGAGGATGCCCAACCGGGTGATGGCGAAATCATATTTCAAAGGGTCCGCAGGGTCAAGTGCGCTGAGGGTGTTAGTGATGTCCTCCGCGGCCTTCCAGTCGCTGCTCCTGCGGGTGGTGAGCCCTATGGCGCGCGAGATGCGCGCTACGTGCGTGTCCAACGGAATCACTAACTTGGAAGGACTCACCGACTTCCAGAGGCCCAGGTCGAGGTCGTCGTCCCTGCGCACCACCCACCTCAGGAACAGGTTCAGCCTCTTGCATGCCGCGCCGGTCTTAGGAGAAGGCAGGAGAAAGAGCGCGCCGTCCGACCTGACGGCCCGCGGGCCGGGGTACACCGGGGACGGGGCGTAGCCGACCAGCTGCTCCACGAACGCCGTCAAGGCCTCCTTTGTGTTCGGAGCGTCCGGCCTGTATCCGGCGAGGAACAACTTTTCCAGGCTGCCGAACTCCGCCAGGCCCTGCTTGATGACGTGAAGGAGCCAGGTCAGGTGCCTGGCCGTTGTGAAACGGTGCTTGAACCCGGCGAGCTCGGCCAGCAGGGCCTCCGGGTCGCGCGACAGCACGGCGTCGTGCGGTCGCGGCCCCAGAACGGCTAGAACTCTTTCGACGTCCTTCTTTATGGTGACCACGCTGCCGTAGGCCAGAGCGGAGGCCAGGAATGCGACCACCTCCGCGTCCCGCGCGTCCGCGTACCTGTGCGGAAAGAGCAGGGGGTCCGAGTTCAGGAAGCTCCTGTCGTAGGTTCGGTAGAGCTCGTCCAGCTTCCGCTTGAGCAGCCCCACGTTAAATGCGGCCGGGTGGCGTGGTTTCACCTGCTTCATACGACAGTGATTATCAGGCGCATAGAAAAGCATGTCAATCGGCGGCGGTCGCCCGGCCCCGTGCGCCATGCCCGAGCTGTGCCGCCGCGCCGGGTTCGGTACCACTCGAACCGCCCGCATGCCGACCGCCTTGACCGGACGCCGTCTCCGCCATGCGCGCC
>JAFGJU010000224.1 GCA_016928935.1 Candidatus Eiseniibacteriota bacterium
CCCGCCGTGCCACTGTGCCGGGGCACGGCACGGGCGTGAACCAGTGCACGCTCCGGCGGCTCGCGGCATCCGCGCGTTGAAAACAGCGCCGCACGGTGATATAGTCAATCCGGACGGCGTCGGCGGACGCGCTCCGAATGGGGGTCCATGTTCAAACGCGTGCTCATAGCCAATCGAGGCGAGATCGCCGTGCGGATCATAAGGGCCTTGAAAGAGGCCGGTGTTGTCTCGATTGCCGTTTACTCCGACGCTGACAGAGAATCCAGGCACGTTCGATTCGCCGACGAAGCCTACCGGATAGGCCCTCCGCCCAGCGAAGAAAGCTACCTCAAGATAGACGCAATAGTCTCGCTCGCCCGGAAGGTGAGAGCCGACGCCGTGCACCCGGGTTACGGCTTCCTGGCGGAGAACGAAGACTTCGCCGCCGAGTGCGAGGCCAAAGGAATCGCCTTCATCGGTCCCTCGAGTGACGCCATCAGGACCATGGGCAACAAGCTGGTCGCCCGAAGGGCGGCCGTCGAGGTCAAAGCACCCATCATACCCGGCGCCACCACTCCCGCGAAGTCCCTGGCCGACGTGAAGAAACGGTCGCAGGAAATCGGCTATCCCATCATGCTCAAAGCGGCGGCCGGCGGCGGCGGGAAGGGCATGAGAGTGGTGAACGAGGAGGGTGAGCTCGAGAGCGCGCTCCGGCTCACGAAGGGCGAGGCCCGCGCCGCTTTCGGAAACGACGAAGTCTACGTCGAGAAGTACATCACGAGGCCGCGGCACATTGAGTTTCAGATCCTGGCCGACACACACGGCAACTGCGTCTACCTGGGCGAGAGAGAATGCTCCATCCAGAGGCGGCACCAGAAGGTGATTGAGGAGACCCCCTCGGTCATCATGACGCCCGAGCTGAGGAGCGAGATGGGCCTGGCCGCGGTTCGCATTGCGAAACAGGTCGGGTACACGAACGCCGGCACGGTCGAGTTCATCGTGGACGAGAAGCGGGACTTCTACTTCCTGGAGATGAACACCCGCCTCCAGGTGGAACATCCGGTGACCGAGCTCGTGACGGGCATGGACATAGTCAGGGAGCAGTTGCGCATTGCCTCTGGCAAGAGACTCGGTATCAGACAGGAAGACGTGCGGCCAAGGGGACACGCGATAGAGTGCCGCATATACGCGGAGGACCCGTACAACAACTTCCTGCCGTCTGCGGGCAGGATAATGAGGCTGCGCGTCCCGGAGGGCCCCGGAATCAGGAACGACACCGGCATCTTCGAGGGATGGGACGTGAGCGTCTACTACGACCCTCTTCTGGCCAAGCTCATTGTGTGGGGAAGGGACAGGAAGGAGGCCATCGAGCGGGCCCAGAGGGCTCTGAGCGAGTATCTGATAGAGGGAATCGCCACCACGATCCCCTTCCACAAATGGATAATGCGTCAGCCGGCGTTCCACAGGGGAGAGATAGACGCGACATTCATCGACAGAGAATTCTCGAGCGCGGTCCCCGAACAGAGGCCCGGTTTCCAAGAGGCGGCCCTGATCGCGGCCGCACTGGACGTCTTCCAGGCGAGCAAGAGGGTGTTCATACCCGGCGCGGGAGGGCCCGAGGCCGGGTCCGGCGCCTGGAGGCTCCACGGAAGGTTGAGAGAACCCGTCGAGAGGCGGGGATAAAACCTGCGGCCCGGCGGAACGACGGGGTGCGAGGGAATCGCGCGGAAACGCGGTGCCTCCACGCCGCGGCGCGGTCGAAACCGCGACGCGGCGGCGCGCAGGCGGCTCGGCGCTCAAGAAGGTCGTGCGCGCGTTGCCGGACGCGGCTGGGGAGACGACGAAAGGCTTGCGCGGGCAACGGCCCGCGGTTCTTGAACAAGCGTTATGAAGTACATCGCACAAATTGACAACAGGCAGCACGAAGTCGAGGTGGAGCTCGAAGACGGCCTTTACTCCGTCACACTGGACGGCAAGAGGTACGAGGTGGACTCGAGGAAGCTGCCGTGGAGCTCGGTCTACTCAATGCTCATCGCAGGCAAGTCCTACGAGGCAAATGTCAGGACTGACGGCGACGTCGTGAGCGTCTGCATCCAGGGCGAGATGTACAAGATATCGTTGCGCGAGGAGCTGTGGGCCAGGATATCGGCCGCGGCTGCCGTGGGCCCGAGGGCGGACACGCACGAGCTCAAGGCGCCGATGCCGGGACTGGTGGTGGAGGTGAGGGTGAAACCCGGCCAGAAGGTGAACAAAGGCCAGCCGCTGGTGGTGGTGGAGGCGATGAAGATGCAGAACGAGGTCTGCGCTCCCGAGGCGGGTACCGTGAAAACGGTCTGCGTCAAGGAGCAGGCCGTCGTGACTCCGGCCCAGGTGCTGGTGGTCTTGGAGTCCGCGCCGTGACGCCGGACGCTCCCCGTCCCAGGAAGGCCGGACGCAGTCCCCGGCAAGGCACGACCGAGACCCTGAGCGGCATACCCATCAGGGAGCTTTACACCCCGGCAGACCTCGGAGACACAGCGCCTCGAGAGGGTCCCGAACCTGTCAGTGCGGGAGCCGCGGTCCCTACCGCGCCGGGTCCGCTCCCGTCCACATCCCCCTTCGACTACCTCGGAAAGCTGGGTTTCCCCGGCGAGTTCCCGTTCACGCGCGGCGCCCAGTCCAGCATGTACCGGGGTCGCCCGTGGACAATGCGCCAGTACGCGGGCTTCGGCTCGGCGGAGGACACCAACAGGCGCTTCCGCTATCTCCTAAACGCGGGCCAGACGGGCCTGAGCGTGGCCTTCGACCTGCCGACTCAGATGGGTCACGACCCGGATTCTCCTCTCGCCGAGGGAGAAGTCGGCAAGGTCGGCGTTTCAATCGCCACTCTGGACGACATGGAGGCCCTGTTCGCGGGCATACCGCTCGACAGGGTGAGCACGTCCATGACCATCAACTCGACCGCGATGGTGCTCCTGGCCATGTACGTGGCCGTCGCCGAGAAGAACGGAGTCGCGCGGCGCTCGCTC
>JAFGJU010000225.1 GCA_016928935.1 Candidatus Eiseniibacteriota bacterium
CCCGAAGCCCGGTAGGCCACACCCAGCTGCACCAGTATGTTCCCCCGTGAGAAGTCCCACAGCGCGAGGAACGCGCCCAGGCTCGCCCCCGCCAGGAGCGACAGGCTCACCCACACGGCCCCTCTCGCGTCACGGACTACGTTCACCAGCACGAGATAGAGGAGAAGGGACTTGCCGATGATGACGAGCACGGGGCCGCAGGCCTCGGGAGTGGGAGAGAACATGACCGAGACGAGAAGCGTGAGGACGTACACCAGAAGAGCCAGGTCCACTCTGGTGGCCGACACCGTGGAGTCCGACAGCAACAGCGCTCTCATGAGCGCGGCCAGCGCTGCCAGCGCCAGGGCCGCGGAATAGAGCCCGGGAACGAACGCGGAAGACACGTTCCCGTACGCCAGGAAAGTCAGAACACAGGTCGCCAGAAGCGGGTGCAGCACGGCTGCCGCTGCGACTCCGATTCCGGCCAGCGCCAGGACGAGCATGAGGAGGACTCTGACCCTGGCGGCAGCCATGAGAAGCGCGGCGGTCGACAGCACGGCCAGGGAAAGGCCCTTCTCCAGAGCCGCGCGGCCGGCGGCGTTTGTCCTGGCCACGTCCGACATCACTCAGCCTCTCTGAACCGTTTCAAGAGCGCCAGCTTCTCCCCGGCCACCGAGAGCGCTGCCCTCGCCTCTTCGCGACTGACGGAGAAACGCGCCCAGAGCCCCATCAAGACGAGGCCCGGGAGCAGAAACTCGAGCCTGTCCGCAGGAATCAGGCCGCACACACAGACAAGGCCGAACGACGTCGCCAGAAGCCGCCGCAGCGGACCTCCGAACGAGAAACCTATGGTCCTGCGGGCGTAGCCGTAGTTGAGCACACAGTGTATCAGATAGGCGACGCAGTGGGCAATCGGGCCGGCCAGCAGCAGCGTGGCCGGGTTCGCGAAACCGCGGGCACCCGAGAGGAGCGCGAGAAACACGGCCATCAGCGACGCGTTCATCACCACGTCCAGGCCCACCCAGGTCCGAAGCCGTCCCTGCGGCAGCATCCATATCCCCAGCATCCAGGCGACCGCCCTCAGGAAGTCGGCCACGAACTGCGCGGGCAGCAGCCGTTCTCCCTGCACGAACTCGGAAGAGAACAGGAGAGGCACGAGCCAGTGCCTGGCCACGAGCATGACGGACGCGCACGCAGTCACGAGCAGAACCGACAGTCGTATCGCGCTTCTCATCTCGTTCACTATGGAGTCGCGCTCCCTGAGCTCGCTCAGCCTGGGAAAGGCGTAGGCAGAGACTGAGTTCAAGATGAGCATCAGGTACTGGAAGGATATTCCGAGTGCCACCTGGTAGATGCCGTTGGCGTCCGGCCCGAGTGTCCTCACTATGATGCTCCTCACCGCCAGCAGGTTCACCCAGTAGAGGGCGCCGACGGCCAGACTGCCCACGCCGTAGGCCAGGAGCTCCCTCACCAACGACCGGTCGACTCCGGCGCTGCCGTAGAATCCGGCGCGGGCGTAGAGCGACCTGGAGACGAGGCGGATGACCAGGTAGCCCAGGGCAGCCGCGGCCACGATGTGGATGACGGCACCCTTCCACCTGAGAAAATAGACGAGGGGAACAAGCATGATGAGCCCGGCCGCGGCCGCGCCGGCGTTGGCCAGGGCGTACCTTCTCATGCTTTTCAACCCCTGTATGGCCGCCAGATGGAAGCTGAACTGCACGAGCAGCGGCACGGCCAGGGCCGCCAGGGCGACGGCCCAGGAGAGCTCGTCGCTCCCGAATATGAGTACGGCGAGCTGCTTTCTCAGGACCAGCGCCGCGACCAGGGCCACCGCGCTGGCCGCGTACGTGGGCACGAGGCCGCTCGTCTTGAGCCGGGCGAGTGCGTCGCGGTCTTGCCTGGACGAGAACTCGGCGGCGTACTTGGCAACTCCGACGCCGACGCCCAGCGACGCGAGGGAGCTAAGGATGTTGACCAGGTTTCCGACCTGCGCCAGGAGCCCCACGCCGGCGGCCCCCACGAACACCGCCAGGAGCTTGTTCCTCAACACCGCCACCACGACTCCGACCAGAGACGAGGTGCCCACTAGAGCGGTGGAAGTCACGAGCCTCTTCATCTGCCGGCTCCCCTCTTGAGGGCCCTGAGCGCCGCGGCAGGACGCCGGCCCAGAAGAGAAAGCACGTAGAAAGGAAGAGCCTCGACCCTGAGCGGGTCGTCGGCCAGCGCCTTCGCGTAAAGCCGACGTGCCTCACCCGCGCGCCCGGTGAAGAGGTAGTTGCGCGCGAGCATGGAGGCCAGCCTGGCCCTGCCCTTGGCCAGGGCGGTTTGCAGTCCCCGCGGCTCAGTCGGGAGTTCGCCGCGGACTAACTCCAGGGCGCGCATGGCGTCCTCGAACAACGCCGCCTTGTCCCGGGTGAGCTCCTGGTGTCCGACAGTGTTCGTGCAGAGCGTTTCGTTAAGGAAGGCCACCCTACCCTTCATCGAAAGCCTGAGCCACAGGCACCAGTCCTCGGCCATCCTCAAGGACTCTTCGAACCCTCCGACTGACCTGACGGCTTCTGCCGCGGCCACCGCGCTCGAAAGCGCGACGAAGTTCCTCTCGAGAAGCTCACCCAGCACCCACCCGTGGGCGGGCCGTTCTCGCCTGCTCTGCAGATACAAGAACCGGCGGCTCTCGTCCACGAACCTCGCGTCGGTGTAACACAGCACGACCTCCGGGTCCGCTCGCATCAGGCTCACCTGCCGCTCCAGCTTCCGGGGCTCCCACGCGTCGTCCGAATCCAGGAACGCCAGATACCTGCCGGAGGCCTTCTCGACGGCGCGGTTCCTTGCGAGGGAGGGCCTGCCCTGATGCTCCAGCCGGAGGACCCGCACCCTGGAGCCCAGCTTGGCCAGCCGCTCCGCGGTGCCGTCCGTTGAGCCGTCGTCCGCGACCACCACTTCGTAGTCGCCGAACGTCTGGCAGAAAACGCTGTCCAGAGCCCGCTCGACGAGGGCTCCGCGGTTGTACGTGGCTATGACTACGCTGACTTCCGGCATCGCTCCGAGGGTCCTTCTTCAGCTCCGGCGCCGGGACGCGGGGCGCCGGAACGAGATGCCGCCGTGCTGGACGTTTGGGACGAGGATGCGGGATGGCGCGCCCGGAGGGAAAACTCACCCGGCTCACCCGGCTCTTCCGGCACTAGCGTCTCCTGTGGAACGCCTTTCTGACCCCGCCGACGGCTCCGGACAGGTCCGCCCGGACCTCGACCGTGCTGTTTCTCAGCGACTCCCAGTCCTGGGGTCTGGTCTGTTTCAGTCTTTCCAGGTGCTCCGCCAGGGAGGCGTAGAGGATGCTGAGGATGATGCTCAAGCCGGCGGTGATCACGAGGATTATCAGACGCTTGGGCCCGCTCTTCTTCTCGGGGGGCTTGGCAACGTCCAGGATTTGAATGGTGGGGGTGTCCCTGGCCTCCTGTATCTTGGCGTGCTCGTGCTGTTCCGTCAGCAGGCCGAACAGAGTCTCCTGGATTTTCACCTCGCGCAACAGCCTTCCGTATTCCAACGCCAGCCCGGGCACACGCGCAAACGGGACGGACAGCGTGCCGTAGTCCCCGGAGCCCCGCTCACCGTCGTTCATCGCGCCTATCCTGCGCTTGGTCTCGGAGATCTCCATCTGCTTCCGCACGATCTCCGGATGGCCGGGAGTCATCGTGCGCTGCAGCAGTCCGAGCTCGATCTCGGCCATGGCCAGCCTGCCCTCGAGCTCGGCCACGTTCTGGATCTGGGCCTTCATCTGCTCGTTGATGGAGATGGCCCTGTTCTTTTCCTGGAAACCCCTCAGCGTGTCCTCGGCCCCCGCCAGAGCCCGGGACGCGGTGGCAAGCCTCTCCTCAAGGAACAGGCGATTGCTGCGCGCCCTGGCGCTGCTGACTTCCCGATTGATCCTGTTGAGAGCCTCCACGTAGGTGTTTGCCACGTCGGCCGCCCTCTGCCTGTCCGTGTCCTCGAAGCTCAGGGTCACGAAGCCCTCCGGCCCGACCCTGACCCTGGTGTGTGACAGGCACTCCTTCACTGCGTCGTCCATTGTGCGCGAGCGGTAGCGCTTCTTCAGGTCGTGCTTCGTGACCACGCTCTCCACGACCGTCCTGCTCTTGAGGATTGAAGCGTAAACGTGTGACGGAGTGGCGAAGGTCGGCAGGACCATCTCCTGACCGCCGAGGGATCCGATTCCCTGGATCAGGGACGAGGCCAGGCCCATGAACGACGACTCGCGCTCCGGAGGAAGGATTGACGTGGTGGCCGTGTACCAGTTCGGGAGAAGCAGCAGGACCAAGACGGCTACGACGCAGACCACGAGCACGGTCCTGAAAATGAACCGCCTCCAACGCGCTATGAGGAGGTAGAGGCCGTAGACGTCGAGCCTTCCAGGTTCCAAGCTGTCTCCTTGTGCGGCCGGCCGCGGACCGCTCCCGGCGCGACCGGACGGCGGCCGTCGCGGCCCCGCGCGTGAGAGCCCGCATGCTATCACGCGGCCCGCGCACTGTCAACGCGCCGCTGCCTCCGCGACGCTCCTTGCGGCGGGCCTGCAGGGCCCGCGGCGTCAGTCCTTGGTCGCCTCGTGGACGACGATGTATACCGTGGCCAACTGGGCCAGAAGCGACACGGTGTCCTTGAACAGAGCCCAGCGCGCTCCTTCTTCCCGCGTCGGCACGAAGACCTCGTCGTTGGGACGCACGTAACCCGCCTCGCGCGAAGACAGCGATTGGCCCGCAGAAAACCTCTTCACGAGGGTCTTCCCGCCGGAGGCGTTGTCGGTGTACCCGCCCGCCTCACGAACGTAAAAACCGGCCCTCTTGTCAGGGACGTATCTCACGTAACCCGGCCGCCTCACTTCTCCCGACACCAGGACGTAGTCCACCTTGGCCGGGATCTCCACGAGGTCCCCGGCCTCCAGAACCACGTCTTCCTTCTTCTCTGCCCCGGCCAGCAGCTTCACGAAGTCCGTCCTCACCCTGGCCAGCTCCCCGCTGGGCAGGGAGTCGGGACGGATGACGCGGGCCGAGCTCAAGTCGGCCTGCGGGGTCAGCCCGCCGGCCCTCGCGACCAGCTCCGAGAGAGTGTCCTCGCGCCGGTTGATGGAGTACCAGCCGGGAAACACGACCTCCCCGCCGATGTAGACCTGGTGTCTCTCCAAATAATGGGTCGGAGTGCGCACGTAGACTCCGTCACCTTCCCTCAGGTCGAAGTCGGTCTGACCGCCGAGGACCGAGGCCAGCCGGAACTGAATGGACTCTCGACGCTCGCGGTCCACAAAACGGCTTATCTCGCCCTTCTCCATGTCGGCCTCGGGCGTGACTCCGCCCGCCAGCCTCAAAGCCTGAGAGAGTTTCTCTCCGTCCAAGAACTCGTATGTGCCGGGGAACATGACGCCGCCGCTGACGACGAAGTACCTCTTGGCCCTCGGCACGTGTATCACGTCCCCGTCCGACACGAACGGGTTCAGGGAGGTGTCCCCGGCCAGGAAGAACGCCACGAGGTCCGCCCTCATCGCGGTGCCGTCCCTTCTCCTGAGCTGTATGTTCCTGAGTGAGGAGCTGTCTCTGAGCCCCGGCCCCGTGAGGTCTTGAAATGGTTTTCCGAGCAGCTCCGACACCCTGGTGGATGCCGAAGCGACGTAGGAGCCCGCCCGTTCGACCTCTCCGGAGACGTGCACCTTGAACTGTCTGAGTCTGACCAGCCTCACGTCCACTTGGCCGCGGCGGATGGCGGCCAGGACCGTCTTCTTGATCAGTTCTCTCGCGTCCCCCAGGCTCAAGCCCGCCACTGACAGCGTTCCGGAATCCGGTATGAGCACCTTGCCCTCCGCGTCCACCTCCAACGGGTAGCCCAGACTGGCGGCGCCCCACACCTCCACCCTCAGGACGTCACCCGGGCCGAGCAGGTAGGTGCGCGGGTCAACCGGGCCTTCCTGGAGCGGTTTCTGCTCTCCGACCGGCGCGGCCGGCGAGCCGGAGTAGGCGGGCAGCATCGAGGACACCGGCCAGGCGTCGGAATCAACCCGAGACGCCGACGGCAACTCGAACGGTTCGGCCCGGACGCAACACACCAGTGCCGCCGAGAACACGAAAAGAGCCAAGACCGACAGTCGCGTTTTCATGTCGTCAATTCCTCTTCTTCTCGAGCCACGCGGCCAGCACCGCGGCTATGCGTGAGGACGCCTTCCCGTCCCACAGCGGAGGTACTCCACCCTTCTTGCCGCGTCCCGCGAGCACTTCCCGGGCCTCACGGATTATTCTCGCCGGGTCCGTGCCCACGACGGTGTTCGTGCCGTGCGAAACCGTCACAGGTCTCTCAGTGTTTTCCCTGAGAGTGAGGCACGGCACTCCCAAGACTGTAGTCTCCTCCTGTATACCTCCCGAGTCGGTCAGGACCAGTCGGGCAGAGACGAGGAGCCTCAGAAAATCCAGGTAGCCGAGCGGCTCCGTCAGCAAGAAATCCCGCGCCTGGCCGAGCTGCTTCTTGAACTTGCCCGCGGTGAGACCCTTCCGGGTCCGCGGGTGGACCGGGAAAACGACCGGAAGCTCCTTCGCGACCTCGCACACCGCGTCCACGATGCGGGACAGAGACTCCTCGCTGTCCACGTTGCTCGGCCTGTGCAGGGTCAGCACGGCGTAGCGCTGCTCGGCGAGCGAGAACCTGGAAAGCACTTCGGACTGACGTGCTATCTCGATGTGGTTTTTTAGACTGTCAATCATGACATTGCCTACAAAATGCACTCTGTCCGGAGCCACACCCTCGTTGCTCAAGTTCCTGTTGGCGTCCTCACAGGTCGTGAAGAGCAGACTCGAGAGCGAGTCGGTGACCATCCGGTTTATCTCCTCCGGCATGGACCTGTCGAAGCTCCTCAGGCCCGCCTCCACGTGCGCCACGGGGACGTGGAGCTTGACCGAGGCCAGGGAGCATGCCAGGGTGGAGTTCACGTCGCCCACCACCACCACCAGCGCGGGCCTCTCCTCGAGCAGCACCTTCTCGAACTCGGTCATCACGCGGGCGGTCTGGACCGCGTGAGACCCGGAGCCCACGCCCATGTGCAGGTCGGGCGTCGGTATGCCCAGTTCCTCGAAGAACACGTCGGACAGCTCTCTGTCGTAGTGCTGTCCGGTGTGCACGAGAAGGGGCCTCACGACCGGGAACGCCTTCACCTCGGCCAGGATCGGAGCTATCTTCATGAAGTTGGGCCTGGCTGCGCCAACGAAGACCGTCTTCAAATGCCCGCCTTCACCGTGACTCGTACATCCTCTCGTAATAGTCCCGGTACGTTTCGCCGGACTTTATCTTCTCCCACCACCAGGTATTCTCCACGTACCAGCGCACCGTGGCGGCAATGCCGTCCTCGAACGGGACGCGCGGAACCCAACCCACGGTTCGCTTTATTCTCGCGCTGTCCAGGGCGTAGCGCCTGTCGTGAGACGGCCGGTCCTTCACGTGCTCCAGTAGGTCGGCGGATTGCCCCAGCAGCTTCAGTATCCGCTCCGCGATCTCGAGCACGGAGAGCTCGTTGCCCGCCCCTATGTTGAACACCCCGCCTTCCACGCCGTCCTTGGCTATGAGAGCCAGCAGGGCCGAGCAGTGGTCGTCCACGTGTATCCAGTCCCTCGTGTTCCTGCCGGACCCGTAGACGGGCAGCTTCTTCCCCTCCAGGGCGTTTGTGATGAAGAGCGGGAACAGTTTTTCCGGGTACTGGTTCGGCCCGTAGTTGTTGCTGCAGCGCGTGACCACGACCGGGACCTTGAAGCTGGCGTAGTACGAGAAGGCCAGCCGGTCTCCGCCGGCCTTGCTGGCCGAGTACGGGTTTGTCGGCACGAGCGGCGCGTCTTCGGTGGCCGGCGCTCCCAGTATCTCCCCGTAGACTTCGTCCGTGGATATCTGGACGAACTTCCGCAAGCTCACCTTGCGCGCCGCCTCGAGCAGCACGTGCGTCCCGTACACGTCCGTGAGCACGAAGCTGGAAGGGTCGCCCAGCGACCTGTCCACGTGGGTCTCGGCGGCGAAGTTCACGCAGACGTCGCAACCCTCCATCGCAGCGTCGACCGCCCGCGCGTCGCATACGTCTCCCTGAATGAAGCTGTAGCGCGAGTCGCTCTCCAGCCCGAGCAAGTTGTCCGGGTTCCCCGCGTAGGTCAGCTTGTCCAGCACGACGACCCGCGCCGCCGGATAATCGCTCAGCACCCTCTTGACGAAATTGCTCCCGATGAAGCCCGCGCCGCCGGTAACCAGGTACCTGGACTCGGCGCTCCAGCCGGCGTCAGCCATCTTTCCTCTCCCAATTGTAGGGTATCTCGCCGCTGTGCGGGGTGATCCTGAATTCGTCGGGGCTCTTGTACTCGTAGGGCTCCGTCGTGCAGTTGACCAGGTAGCCCGGCTCGGTCCCTATGGCCTTCATACCGTGAGCCACGAACGGCGGGATGACGAGAAGCATGGGGTTCAGCTCGCCCATGAAGAACTCGTTCAGCTCGCCGAACGTGGGGGAGTCCTTGCGCAGGTCGTACAGGACCACCTTCATCATCCCCTTGACGATGGTGAAGTAGTCCGTCTGATTCTTGTGATAGTGCCAGCCCTTCACCACTCCGGGATAGGCGACCGACACGTACACCTGTCCGAACTTCCGGAACAGAGGGTCGTCGCTCCTCAGCATTTCCATCAGGTATCCCCTCTCGTCGGGGATGACTCTAAGCTGCTTCGTCTTCACGCCGTCGATCATCTGTGACCTCTCCTCGCGTTGTCTCGGTCGGCCGCAGCCGGAAGCCCGCCCCTCGACGCGGACAGAGGGGCACCCGGTCTCAACCGGTCTTGTGCGGCCTGCCGACCCCGAAATACTTGAACCCCATCGCCCGAAGCTCGTCGGGCTCGTACACGTTCCTCAGGTCTACCATCACCGGTCTCTTGAGAAGCCCCTTCACCCGCGCCAGGTCGAGCCTGCGGAACTCGTTCCACTCCGTGAATATCACCAGGCCGCTCGCCCCGCGGCAGACTTCGTACGCATTCTTACAATAATCGGCCCGGGGAAGCAAGGCGCGCGCGGCCTGCATGGCCGCCGGGTCGAACACCCTCACTCTGGCCCCCCTGGACAGCATGGCCTTCGTGACGTAGACCGCGGGGGAGTCCCTGACGTCGTCCGTCTCGGGTTTGAAGGAAAGCCCGAGCACTCCGACGGTTTTTCCCTTGAGGCCTCCCAACGCCTTCTCTATTTTTTCGAGCACGAACGTCCTCTGGGACTTGTTTATGGCCTGCACCGCCCGCGGTATGAGCAGCCTGTGCCCCGCCGCTTCGGCGAACCTGACCAGAGCGGCAGTGTCCTTGGGGAGGCAGGAGCCGCCTATGCCCGGACCGGCGTGCAGGAACTTGGGTCCGATCCTTCTGTCCAGGCCCACGGCCTTCGCCACCACCTGGACGTCGGCGCCCAGCGTTTCGCACAGGCGCGCCATCTCGTTTATGAACGACACCTTGGTCGCCAGAAAGACGTTGGCCGCGTACTTGATCAGCTCCGCCGTCTCCACCGTGGTCTTCACCATGGGGGTTTCTATCAGGTAGAGCGGGGCGTATATCTCCGACAGCATACTCTCCGCCTTCTTGCTCCAGGTGCCGATGACCACCCTGTCCGGCCGCATGAAGTTCTCTATGGCCGAGCCCTCGCGCAGGAACTCCGGGTTCGACGCCACGTCGAAGCTCACGCCCTTGCGGCAGTATCTCCGCACGATGCTCCGGACCATGGCGCCGGTTCCGACGGGCACGGTGCTCTTCTGAACGATGAGCTTGTACGACCGCATATTCGCCGCTATCTGTCTCGCGACCGCCCTCACGCCCGAGAGGTCGGCTTCTCCGCTGCGGCTGGCGGGAGTGCCCACGGCGATGAAGACGACCTCCGCCCTGGCGACCGCGTCGGCCACGGAAGTGGAGAACGTGAGGCGCGACTCCGCCGTGTTCCTCCTCACCAGGTCGAGAAGGCCCGGCTCGTAGAACGGCATCTTGAGTCTCCTCAGGCCGTCTATTCTGGCCGCGTCCGTGTCCACGCACACGACCTCGTTACCGAAATCGGCGAAGCAGGCCGCCGAAACCAGCCCGACGTAGCCGGCGCCGATGACAGCCAGTCTTCTCACCTTGCCTCCTCTTCGGAAGTGCGCGAGCCCGAAGGCTGCCTCACGCTCTTCCGCCATTGCTCCAGAATCTCCTGCAGACTGTCTTCCAGGCGATACGCCGGCTCCCAGCCCGTCTCCCCCCTCAACTTCGAGTTGTCGCCCACGAGGTAGGCTATGTCCGACGGCCTCATGCGCGACTCCACGCGCCTGACCGTCACCCTGGTCCTGGACATCGACACGAGCGCGTCCAGCAGGCTCCGGATACTCCTGGGCCGGCCGGAACAGATGTTGTAGGACTCGCCCGGTCTCCCTCGCTCAAGCAGGAGCAGGTAGGCCCTGACTACGTCCCGCACGTCCAGAAAGTCCCTCACCGCCTCCAGGTTTCCGACTTCTATGACCGGCTCGCAGCGGCCGGCTTCGGCCAGGGCGATTTGCTTCGCGAAACTGGGGAGCACGAATGTGTCGGTCTGGCCCGGCCCGGTGTGGTTGAACGGCCTGGCCCGCACGCTTCTTATTCCGTGACTCTTCCAGTACTGGAGCCCCAGCATGTCTTCGACTGCCTTGCTCAGGGCGTACGGAGACACCGGGACGACCGGCGTCTCCTCCGTCGCGGGCCCGCCGCCCGGTTCCTGAGGTCCGTAGATCTCCCCGGAGCTCACGACCAGCACGACCGTCTCCGGGCTGTGATTACTGACGGCC
The DNA here is from genome assembly GCA_016928935.1 of Candidatus Eiseniibacteriota bacterium. GTDB lineage: Bacteria > Eisenbacteria > RBG-16-71-46 > JAFGJU01 > JAFGJU01 > JAFGJU01. The sequence continues at coordinate 10,800 of JAFGJU010000225.1, forward strand.
TCGAACAGGTTCTGCGTGCCCAGTGCATTCGCAAGAAACGTCTCCCTGGGCTGGACGAAGGCCCTGGAGGCCGAACTCTGAGCGGCCAGGTGCACTACTGCCGACGGCCTCAGCTCGGACACAAGCGCGGCCAGCGCGTCCGCATCGGACACGTCGCACGCGCGGGTCGGGAAGGCGGCGCCCGCAGCGCCTGCCTTCGCCGTAGCGCATTCGAGGTCACACCCGAAGACTTCGTGGCCGGACCTCATGAGTTCCCTGCAGAGGTGCCCGCCGACAAAGCCCAGGGCGCCGGTAACCAGTACGCTTCGTCTCACGATTTCTCGCGCCAAAAAGCCAGCAGGTCCTTCAAAGTCTGCTCGAAGGGTATTGCCGGCTCCCAGCCGGTCTCCTTCCTGAACTTGGAGTTGTCGCCCACGAGGATGGGCACGTCCGAAGGCCGCATCCTGGCTTCGTCCCGGACGACCTTCATCTTGACGCCGGAGAGCTCCATCAGCTTGCCCAGGATGTCGGAGATCTTCCAGCCGTTCCCGGAGGAGATGTTGTAGACATCTCCGGGTTTCCCCTTCTCCAGCGCAAGCCAGTAGCCGCGCACGATGTCCCTCACGTCCGTGAAGTCCCTCACCGCGTCCAGGTTGCCGACGCGCATGACCGGGTCTCTGACGCCTCTCTGGACGTCCACTATCTGTTTGGCGAAGTCGGAGCAGACGAACACCGGCGGCCGTCGCGGGCCCGTGTGGTTGAACCCCCTGGTCCTGACCACGTCCAGCTTGAAGCTCATGAAATACTGGTAGGCCAGCAGGTCCTGCGCGACCTTGCTGACCGCGTAAGGGCTGAGCGGTCGCAGCGGGTTCGTCTCCTTGATCGGAAGCTCGTCGGGGTAGACCATGCCGTACTCTTCGCTGGAGCCCGCTATCTGTATGCGCGGTTTCAGGCCGGTCTTCTTGAGCGCCTCGAACACGTTCAACTCTCCCAGGATGTTCGTGGTCAGGGATTCCGTCGGGGCCCTCCAGGAGGTCGGGACGAAGCTCTGAGCCGCGAGGTGGAATATCCAGTCGGGCTTGACCTGTTCTATCACGTCCCTGACGGAGGAGGCGTCGCGCACGTCGCATTCATACATGCAGAAGTTGGGCAGGCAGTGCTCAATGTTCTCGGTCCTGCTGCGCCACCTCTGTATGCCGCACACCTCCACGTCCTTCCGGCCGAGGGCGAAGTCCACGAGATGGCTGCCGGCGAATCCTGTGATCCCTGTTATGAGAACTTTCATCCAGACCTCCTGGCGTTGTCTCGCACTTCGCACTGCGCACTGCGCGCTTCACACTGCGCTCTCAAGACACTCCGTCTTGCAGAGCCCCTCGCGCCGGCTCGGTTCCGCACGGCGTGCGCCGTGTCGCCGGGTCGCGGCCGCCGGCGCGGCGTTCACTTCTCAGGCTTTCCGCCTGAACGCGCTATCTCCTCGATGAATCTCCTGGCCTGGGCTCTGGGGTCGGGCGCCCTCGTGATGGGCCTTCCCACGACCAGGAAGTCCACGCCTGCGGCCACGGCGTCCGCCACTGTCCCGGCTCTCTTGTGGTCCTGGACCGAGTCGGAGAGCCGAATGCCGGGCGTAATTATGGACGGCCCGGGCCCGACGGCCCTGCGCACTTCGGCGGCCTCTCTGACGGACGTGATGATGCCGTCCAACCCGCATTCCACGGCCAGCCGAGAAAGCCGGAGCACTCGCTCCAGGACGGCGCCGGCAGTCCCCGCGCCGCCTTCCCCACCTGCTTCTTCACCGCCCAGACTGGTGAGCACGGTCACGGCCGCCAGCACCGGACGCTTCCCCACACCGGCCGCCTCTTCCACGCCCTGTCTGGCCGCCACCAACCCTTCTCTACCGATTCCGGCGTGAACGCTGATAATATCAACATCCAGCCGTGTTGCGCAAGCAGCGGCACCCTTGACAGTGTTCGGTATGTCGTTCAGTTTGAGGTCCAGGAACACGCCCGCGTCCCTCTCCCTGACGGCTCGGACCACCGAAGGGCCGGAGGCGACGAAGAGCTCCAGTCCCACCTTGAAAAGCCCGACATCGGGCTTAAGAAGGTCCACCATCGAGAGGGCCTCACTCTCGGAGGGAAAATCAAGGGCGACTATCACCTTCGTCACGTCGAGCTCCTTGTCGCGGGGCGCGGCCGGCCCGACCGCGGATACCCCCGCTGCGGCCCGGCACTCGTCTTGCGTCCTGTTCGGCGGGCCGCGAGCCCACCCGCCGGCGGCTCACTCCGCCGGCGCAAGCGTCATTGTTCCTCTCAGCTCTTGCAGAGAGCTCAGAGAGTTTTCCTTCATGTATGCGATTATCCCGTTGACTATCAGCTCCGGCGTCTTGAAGCTACGGAAGCACGCCGTTCCCACCTGGACCGCCGTCGCGCCCACGACTATGTACTCCAGCGCGTCCTCGGCAGTGGAGATTCCGCCGCACGCTATCACGGGCGCCTTGACCCGGGAGGTGACTTCCCAGACTTTGGCCAGCGACAGCGGCTTCACCGCCGGGCCCGAAAGGCCCCCGGTGACGCCCCCCAGCCTCGGCCTCCGCGTGCGCAGGTCCACTGCCAGGGCCGTGTACGTGTTCGCGACGGTCAGGCCGTCGGCTCCTTCGGACACACACGCCGCCGCAACGGAGCCGATGTCGGTCACGTTCGGGGTCAGCTTGACAAGGAGCGGCAAGGCCGTGAGGGGCCTCAGGGCCCTGACCACCCGAGCGGCGCGGGAGGCCGAGCACCCGAAATGAATTCCACCGGCCCGCACGTTCGGACAGGACACGTTTATCTCGAAGGCGTGAGCGCCGCCGGCCGCGTCCACCGAGGCGAGCACTTTCTCGTAGTCCCGGAGGCTGAACCCTCCCACGCTGACCACGATCCTGGTGCGATGACGCTTCAACTGCGGAAGCACTTCCGCCAGGAAGCCCTCCAGGCCCACGTTGGCGAGCCCGATGTTGTTCATGAGACCGGCCGGGGTCTCGAACAATCTCGGCGGCGGATTGCCCGCGCGTTCCTCAGGAGTGAGGGTCTTCGTGACGATTGCGCCCACGCGGTTGAGGTCGACCACCTCCCCCATCTCCTCGCCGTAACCCGCCACACCCGATGCCAGCAGGACCGGAGTCGAGAGCCTGAGGCCCGCGATGCGGACCGACAGGTCCGGCAGTCGTGCACCTCCCGCGCCGGCGGACACACTCCGGGCGGGCCGCCCGCGGCTTCCCCGTCGGCCCTGCGCGGGCGTGGTCGACTCTCTTCTCTGGCGACTCATACTGTTCGTCCTCTCACCGCCCTGTTCAGAGACCTTACAATGTGGTTGATATCATCACTGTAACGTTTTGTACTCTAACGAATAATGCGTCCTAGAAAGCGCTTTAAGCTCCCTCGTACTGGGCCCAGTCGACCAGGCAGGATTCGAACACCGGCCCCTCTTTGCACACGAGGGCGTAGCGCGAGCCGGTGAGTCTCACTGCGCAACCCTGACACACTCCGAGCCCGCACGCCATCCTGGCCTCCAACGACACAAAACAGGGCAGGCCCCTGGACTCTGCGTAGGAATGAAGCTCGCGCAGCATGCCCGCCGGACCGCAGCCGTAGAGAACCGCTCCCGGCCGTCTTCTCGTCTCGCGGCCGGCCGCCCCGAGCGCAAAGTCCGGCTGCCCGTCCAGACTTTTCAGAAGGCCGATGACAGTATCCTTCTTGCCGGCACTGCCGTCGTCCGTCGACACGAAGACTTCCGTGGCATGTATCCTGTCCAGGAGCACGAGCTGGGCCGCCGTGCGAGCGCCCGCGAGGAAAAGCACCGGACCGGACGAACCCCCCACGCTGCGGCGCGCGCGCTCCGCGAAAAAGATGAGCGGCGCCGTTCCCCTGCCGCCCGCAACGAGCACGCTCAGCGGTGCAAGGCCGCCCTCCAGGTCTGCAGGCCGTCTGGCAACCTCCGCCGCCTGCGGGAAGTGTCTCCCCAGCGGGCCCAGAAGACCCAGCTTGTGTCCCGGCCGAAGCTCGGACAGGACGCGCGTGCCCGCGCCTCTGGCCGAGTAATGGATTTCGAGTGATTTCCGCGAAGGGTCGTGACCCATCACGCTGAAAGGCCTGCGCAAGAGGGGGGCCGCGCCGTCCGGGAGACCCAGCATGACGAATTGGCCGGGAAGAGCGGCGGGCATGTCGACCATGAGGTCCAAGAGAAACGCGTCCGCGGAGAGCGCCGTGTTCCGGCGCACCTCTGCGACCGCCTCGACGGGCGGCGCGCCCGCGACCACGGACGGAGCGTCAGCCCGGCGCCGGCGCCTAGCGCTGGTCTGTGGCACTGCTGTCTTCCTCGGCTTCATACTGGTGCAGCATGTCCGGCCTCTCGGGCTCGGGCAGTGCGGTTGTGTCTTCCGGCGCAGTCACTGTCGGGGGCGCGACTGTCTTCGTAGAATCGACCGCCGCGTCCGTCCTGAGAGAATCTGGTTGAGCCTCCGGAGCCGGGGCGACCGGCGCGGTTACTCCCTCAGTCGTGTCCACTGGCGCCGAAACTCCTCCATGCGGCGCCTCCGCCTTCAGTGAATCTGCCCGCGCCGCCTGTCCGGCAAGCCCCGCCTGCGCCGCAACCCCCGGCCCGGCCTTGAGCGAATCCGGCCCGACGCGCGCTGCAGTCCCAAGCGAGTCTACCCCAAGCGAGTCGGCACGAAGCGAGTCTGCCCGCGC
>JAFGJU010000045.1 GCA_016928935.1 Candidatus Eiseniibacteriota bacterium
GTTGGAGGGCCGGGCCGCCGGCCGGAGCCATGAATGGATTGACAGCAGTGGGGTCCGGAATTAGACTCCGGATACCGGAGGGTGCCGTCCCGCTGAGACGGCCTTCACCGGCCCGCCGCGCAGTCTTGTTGGGTTTGGGGACGAGAATCCACAAACGCGGAGTTAAGCCTCATGTCTAAGCGTACGCTCTTGCTCTGTCTCCTGGTCTGTCTGGCTGCCTCTGCGCCGTCGCTCTTCGACTTTTGTGATGCTCAGGAAGGCCCGCCCCCGTCGCAGCATGAAACGGCCGACCCGGGTGGTGGGGTGTCCCCTGCGGTCGCCGCTCCTGAGGCCGGTGGGCCCGACACCTCCGGGCTCGAGGACTCGTGGTTGGGAAGGATGAGAAGAAGCGGGATAGTGGACTTCTACGTCAGGGGGGGCTTCTTCATGCACCCAATCCTGCTCTGCTCGATCCTGGGACTGGCGATAATCCTGGAGCGGGCGTACGTCCTGTCCAGGGCGCGCACCGACGCCAAAAAGCTCGTGGCCGAGATGCTGAACGTTCTGAAGAGCGGCGGGCCCGAGGAGGCGCGCGCGCTTCTGCAGAAGACCAGGGGGCCGATAGCCGCCATACTCCACGCGGGGCTGCTGCGCGCCGACGCCGGGCTGGAGGCCATCGAGCGGTCGATCCTGACCGCGGCCGCCATCGAAGTGTCGTTCCTCGAGAGGGGACTGATCTGGTTGGCGAGCATAGCTAACATAGCGCCTCTTCTGGGGTTCTTGGGCACCGTCTCAGGAATGATCCACGCGTTCGAGGCAATCGCGGCCGCAGAGCAGGTGAGCCCCAAACTGGTCGCGGACGGCATAGCCGAGGCACTCATCACGACCGCCGCCGGCCTCATCGTGGCCATACCGGTGCAGGCGGCGTACAACTATTTCGTGCAGCGAATCGAGCGATACAGCGTCGACATGGAAGAGTCGAGTCACGACCTTCTGGATGCGTTGACCCAGGGCACCTTCACGACGCACAGTCAGGCGACGTGAGGAGTCCCCGGGAGAGTGTAAGGCAAGATGAGACTCGTGAGGAGAAAGAGGGAATCACCGGACATCCCGCTGGCGTCCACGGCGGACGTGGCGTTCCTGCTCCTCATATTCTTCATAGCCACAACGGTCTTCTCCCTCGACGAGGGCCTGCCTCTGATCCTCCCGGCGAGGGGAGCGTCCGTGGTGAAGGTCTCGGTCAAGAACGTGGTCAGGATAGTCGTCCACGAGGACGGCACAGTGACGGTGGACAAGAAGGAGACGCCGGTGGACGGTATCTCCGGAATAGTGCGCGGGATGATCGCCGAAAACGACAAGCTGGTGGTCTCTCTGGAAACACACCCGAGGTGCAGGTACGGACGCATGGTTCGCGTGCTTGACCAGCTGAAGCTGGCCAGCGCCACGCGAATCTCCCTGCGACTCTTCAGTCCGGAGACCGGCTAGCCCAATGGGAGAAGTGTGACATGCTGCCTGGCAGGATGCCCAGGACCAACCGCAGGGCCGTGAGCAAAATCCCCACGTGTACCATGGGGGACATCTCGATGCTCCTCATGATCTTCTTCATGTCCACGGTCATATTCAGGATGGACAACGGCCTTCCGGTGAGCCTGCCCCGGTCCGAGGCCGGCCAGCGAGTCCCGAGGGAGAACTCGGCCCGAATATGGATTGACGCGGACGGCAGGGTATCCATAGACGACAACATCATCGACATCTCGGACATAGAGCCGGTGATCAGCCGGAAACTTTCGCGCAACCCCGCGCTCATCGTCTCCTTCAACACGGACAAGAGGTGCCCGTACGGCATCGTCTCCCAGGCGATCGATTACCTGAAGAACGCCAACGCGGTCAGGATTGCCTTCATGGCGCCCCGGATAGAGAGGGGAGGCTCGCTCGAGGAATGACACAGACCGCGGAGAGCATACTCCGGTCCAGGTACATGCGGCACCTGGAGGTGACGACGGCGTTCGCCGTGGTCATTCATGCGATTGTGTTCCTGGCGTGGCCTCCGTACCTTCCGAGCCCGTACGAGATAGAAGAGAAGAGACTGGAGGTCCTGAACCTGCCCGAGGCCATAGAAATACCACCGCCTCCGGCCGAGGTGGAGCGGCCCGAGCTTGCCCAAGAGGCCATCATCTCGGACGACGTCAGCGACGACGCGACAATCGCCCCAACCGAGTACAACCCGTTCGCTCCGCCGGTCATCCCTTCCAGGCCGGAGCCGGAAGCATTCTACGCGTTCGACTCTCCGCCGGAGGTTCTGAGGTCGGTCGAGCCGGAGTACCCGGAGCGAGCCAGGGAGGCGGAGGCCGAGGGTGACGTGTTGGTGGAGGTGACAATTGACGAGAACGGCAGGGTCATTTCTGCTAGAGTCATAGCAAGCGACACGATCGCCGCACTGGAAGAGGCGGCCCTGGATGCCGCGTACGAGTACCTGTTCAAACCGGCCAGGCAGGCGGACGTGCCGGTCAAGTGCAGGGTGGTGATCCCGTTCAGCTTCACCCTGAGGGACTAGAGCCGGCGGGCCCGCCCGGCCCTCGACCGATTGCTCCGGCGGTCGTCTGTGAGAGGGGCGGCGTTGCAGTACGGAGTGTGAGGCGGTGCGGGACAGCGGCACTGCCTTCTCGCATTGGCCCGGTGGGGGCTTACGGCGCCGGGCGGAAGTGGTGTCGGATCCGGCTCATGAGTTTCCCGAACCCGATGGGTCGGGCGCACACAAGGAGGATGAGATGAGCAGTGTCGGAACGTTGAACGCGGGTGGCGGCACGGGAGGATTCGTTGGCTCCCTGGGCAGGGCGTTTCGCGTCCTGTTTGCCCCCACACAGGTGTTCACGGAGCTCGAGAGAAAGCCCGAATGGCTCGCTCCCGTCGTTATCTGCATACTTGTAGCCGTGTTGAGCTCGATCATACTAGTTCCGAGCGTCATCCTCCCTCACCAGCGTCAACTCATGGAGGAGCGCGGGTTGACGGAAGAGCAGCTGGAGGCCGCCCGGCCTTGGCTCGAAAGCGGCCGGACTCTGATCATTGCCGTCGTCACGTCCGTGGTCGGCACGCCTATCGTGCTGCTGATAGTGGCCGGCGTCTTTCACCTGGTGTGTGGCCTGCTTCTGCGCGGACAGGCCAACTTCATGCGCACGTTCTCCGTCGCCGCCTTTGCGTGGATGGTGTCGCTGCCGGAAGCCATAGTCAAGGTGCCGCTGGCCCTGGCGTCGAAATCGCCGGAGGTGCAAACCGGCCTCGGCCTCCTCATGGCCCGCGACCAGTCCGCCGGGTTCGGGTACCGCTTCGTGCAGAGTGTTCTGTCTAACGTGGACATCTTCACTCTGTGGAAGGTCGTCCTGCTCGCCCTGGGTGTGGCGGTCATGTTCAAGTTCACGAGGCGGAAGTCTTACTACGCGACGGGCGGTATCTGGTTGGTCTACGTCCTCCTGGCGTCCGCTGCCGGCTCTATCATACAGCTATCCACGACGGGGCGTTAGGCCGCGGCAGGCCGGGGCGGAACAATGCGACCGCCGGCTGCGTATATAGACTGGACTGCGAACCGGTGATGCGCGGCGCCAACTTATCCGGCTTTGCACTGATGTCGGGCGCCGCTCCGGGCAGCCAGGCCGTTTCTGCATCAGGAGGAAGAAATAGATGGGTGTCAAATTCCGTTTGTTAGTCTTTTGCGCAGCTCTGGGCTCTCTGGCCGCGTGCGTCTTGCCCGGCTTCGGCGTCGCGGCCGCTCTGGCGGCGGTGCCGGAAGGGCCGCTTGACGTGTCGGACTGCGTGAGGTTGGCCCTGGGCAGGAACCCGTCCGTGCTGAACGCTCGGGAGAACGTCAAGGAGTCGTCGGGCCGGGCGCTGACGGCCCTGAGCTCCTTTGTGCCAAGCGTGTCTTCGCGCGCCAACTACTCCCGTCGAATCCAGGGGCCCCAGCAGTACTACATTTCCAGTTTCGACCTCACCCTTCGCACCGAGAGTGTCAGTTCGGAGGATTGGTCGTACAACGTGTCCGCCTACCAGAGCCTGCTCGACCTGAGTCAGATTTCCGAGGTGCAGGGGGCGCGGGCTTCCGTGAGGGCCACCAGGCACGCGTTCGAGGCCACGCGCCAGGCCATAGCGTACGAGGTGAGGCTCCAGTTCTACGAGGTTCTCAAGGCCGTGAAGCTGGCGGAGGTGAGCATGGCCGCGCAGGAGCTCAGCCGGGACGAGCTCAACAGGGCGAGGGCCCTTTTCGAAGTGGGTTCGGTGGCCAAGGGAGACGTCCTCAAGGCAGAGGTGCGGCTGTCGCAGAGCACGCTCGAGCTCATCGCGGCGGAGAACAGGGTCAAGCTGGAGCGCTCCAGACTGGCCAAGTTGATGGGCCTGCCGGTGGAAACAGAGATCGAGATAGCCGAGGACCTGGGAGAAGAATCGGCCAGGGTGGGCACCGAGGGCGCGATCGGCCTGGCCAAAGCCCGGAGACCCGACTTGCTGGCGGCGAGGGAGAACCTGCGGGCCGCGGAGAAGTCCGCGTTTGCCTCCAAGGCCTCCAGGCTTCCCAGCCTCTCGGGCAGCGTGTCTTACAGTTGGTCCGACAACTCATTCCCGGAGACCGGCGACGACCACAGGCGAAACTACGCCTGGGACATCGGCGTGGGACTCGAGCTCCCGATCTTCGACGGGTTCATCACGATAGCAAGCATCCGACAGGCAAAGGCGCGCGCAGCCATCGCCGAAAACGAGCTCCGTGACACGGAGCTTCAGGTGGCGCTCGACGTCAAGGAAGCCACGCTGACCATCGCGGAGGCGACGGAACGCATCAAAGTGTCAAAGAGCGGCCTGGCCAGCGCCGAGGAGGACTACAGACTTTCCCGCGAGAAGTACGACCTCGGGTCAGGCACAATTCTGGAGTTGCTGGACGCACAGGTCAACCTGTCGCGGGCCCGCAGCTCGTACGTCGAGTCCCTGGCCAGTCTCAGGGAGGCCGAGGCGTTGTTCGGACGGGCGACCGGCGAGCCGATAGGCTAGGCAGCCGGGGCGCGGTCGACGACATTTCCCACGGAGGCGTCAAAACGATGAAACGTATCCCGAAAAAGCTCCTCATAATCGCAGGAGCAGTTGTGGTCGTTGTTCTGATAGTGGTGGGGAATCTCACCGGGAGACGGGAGAAGACCGTCAACGTGCAGATGGGCGAGGTCAAGAGAGGCGACATCACAGCGACGGTCAGGGCGCCGGGCACGGTGAGGCCGGAGAAGGAGGTCCAGGTCAGCTCGAGCGTCCCGGGCCAGATCGTGCGGCTCCTGGTGCGCGAAGGCGACACGGTGGAGCAGGGACAACTCCTGATGCAGCTGGACAAGACGGAGTACCAGGCCCAGGTTCAGCAGGGCCGAGCGTCCCTGGAGAGCGCGAAGGCGAGCCTGAACCTGGCGCAGGCCGCCCTCGAACAGTCCGAATCCATCTACAAGAGGAAGAAGGCCCTCCACGAGAGGGGTCTGGCGTCGCCCGAGGAGCTGGAGGCGGCCGCGACTGAATGGAGCCTGAGGACGGCGGAGGTCGAGTCGGCCAGGCAGCGAGTGGCCGAGACGACGGCCGCCCTCAATATTTACGAGGACGCCCTCAGAAAGACGACATTCGTGGCCACGCAGTCCGGCGTCGTGTCGAGGCTCAACGTGGAGGAGGGGGAGAACGTCGTGGTGGGCACGATGAACGTGCCGGGCACCGTCATAATGACCGTGGCTGACCTGGCGCACATGCAGGTCGAGTGCGGCGTGGACGAAACGGACATCGTGCAGGTGGAGAGGGGACAGAGAGCCGAGATCTTTGTGGACGCCTTCCCCGACACATCGTTCGAGGCGACCGTGGTGGAAGTGGGCAGCTCCGGCTGGAGCAGCTCGGCCACGGGCGAAGCGTCCGCCACGGACTTCACAGTGAAGCTGGCCCTGCCGCCCGGGGTGAAGAACCTGAAGCCGGGGATGACCGCCGACGCCGAGATAGAGACGGCCACCCACAGGAACGTGATCACCGTGCCCATCCAGGCAATCGCGGTCAGGGACAGGAAGACGGTGGACAAGTGGGCAACGAAGCGGGCGGAGGAGGGCGGGAAGTCCTCGGGCAAGAAGACGAAGGCGGTCGAGGCGAAGCAGTCGGCCGGGAAGGCGGGCGGCGGCAGTGCGGCCGCCGACACTGAGGCCGCCGGGACGTCGAGCGGCGGGAACGCCGACACTTCCTCGGCCGTGAGGACTGCGGAGGAGGACGCGGAGGTGGACGTAACGGGAGTGTTCGTGGTCCGGGACGGCAAGGCGACGTTCGTACCGGTGGTGACCGGAATCATGAGCGAGACGGACGTGGAGGTCTTGAGCGGGCTCTCCGAGAAGGACGAGGTGGTCACCGGACCGTTCAAGGTGCTGAGAGACTTGAAGGACGGTCAGGCCGTGAAGGGGGAGAAGAAAAAGGAGAAGAAGGGCGAGAAGGAAGGCGGCGATGGCAGAACTGATTGAGATAAAAGACGTGAAGAAGATATACCACGTGGGCGCGGAGGACGTTCACGCCCTTGACGGAATAACGCTCACCATGAAAAAGAACGAGTATCTTGCCATCATGGGCCCGTCCGGGTCGGGCAAGTCCACCCTGATGAATCTTATCGGGTGTCTGGACACGCCCACGAGCGGTTCGTACCGCTTCAACGACAGGGAGGTCAGGGACCTTTCGGACGACGAGCTGGCCAGAATCCGGAACAAGGAGATCGGGTTTGTGTTTCAGACGTTCAACCTGCTCCCCCGCGCGGACGCCGCGCACAACGTGGAGCTGCCGCTCATATACGCCGGTATTCCCAGAGCCGACCGAAGGCGGAAAGTGGAGCAGGCCCTGGAGGCGGTCGGGCTGGCCGAGAGGGCTCGCCACCGCCCATCGGAGCTGTCCGGGGGCCAGCGTCAGCGCGCCGCCATCGCGCGGGCTCTGGTCAACGAGCCGTCAGTAATTCTCGCCGACGAACCCACCGGCAACCTGGACAGCAAGACCGGCGAAGAAATCATGCAGGTCTTCGAGAAGATCCACGGCGCCGGCAACACCATCATTCTTGTGACACACGAAGAGTACATCGCGAGACATTCGGGCCGGATAATCAGGCTGAGGGACGGGCTCGTGGAGTCCGACGTGAGCGTCTGATTCCGGCCGGTTCGGAGGAAGTCCTTGCAGGTTTCCGAGAGTCTGCGCATCGCGGTAGTGAACCTGCGCGTCCACAAGGTGCGCTCTCTGCTGACGATCCTTGGCACCGTCATAGGCGTTATGTCCGTCATCGCCATCGTGTCCATCATCGAGGGCATGAACAAATACGTGTCGGAGCGGCTGCTGGAAGAGGGCTCGAACACGTTCTACGTCGACAAGTTCGGCATGATAACGGACTACCAGGAGTACCTGGACGCGCTGAAGCGAAAGGACCTGACGGTGGACGACGCCAGGGCGCTGGAGCGGCTGTCCACGTCCATCCTGGTCGTGGGTAGCCTCGCTCAGGGTCGGAACAACGTCCGGTATGGTTCGAGGGAGGTGTCGAGCGTCGAAGTGCGCGGCGTCGACGAGGGGTTCCAGGCGGCCTCCACGGTCGAAGTCGAACACGGGAGGTTCCTGTCGCGGGAGGACGTGTTGCGCAGGAGGCCGGTCTGCGTCCTGGGTTCGGACGTCAGGGACAAGCTGTTCGCCGGCCTGGACCCGCTGGGCAAGGAGGTGCGTGTCGGCAGGCACAGGTTCAGCGTGATAGGCGTGGCGGAGAAGAAGGGAAGTCTGCTGGGCGTGTCACAGGACAGCAATGTGATGGTGCCGCTAACCGCGTTCCAGAAGGCCTTCGGCTCGAGGTCTGCCGTGACGCTCATCGCCAAGGCCAGAGACCAGGAAAGCCTGCAGTTGGCCCAGGACGAGGCCAGGGCGATCCTGAGGGCCAGGCGCAAGGTGCCGTTCTCGAAGCCGGACGATTTCTCCATCCTGAGCGCCGAGACGTTCATGGAGTTGTACAAGAACTTCACGTCCACGGCATACCTGGTGACCGTTGGGATAGCCGCCCTGTCCCTCGTGGTGGGCGGAATAGTCATAATGAACATCATGATCGTGTCGGTGACGGAGAGGACGAAGGAGATCGGCATCAGGATGGCGGTGGGCGCCCGCCGCGCCGAGATCATGTTTCAGTTCCTGATTGAGTCGTTGATCCTGTCGGGCGCCGGAGGAGTGATAGGCGTGCTGGTCGGGGTGGGGCTGGCCGCGCTCATCTCCAACGTCACGCCGCTTCCCGCCGCGGTGAAGGCTTGGGCCGTCGGCACGGGCCTGCTGGTGGCGTGTGGCGTGGGAGCTTTCTTCGGCATTTATCCGGCGGCCAGGGCGGCCAAGATGGACCCCATAGTGGCCCTCCGGTACGAGTGACACGCGGCCGGCGCGGCGGTGCCCGCGGCCGGCGAGTGAGGTGCGATGCGCGAGGTGACGGGCGTTGTGAACGAGAGCATCAGGATGGCGCTCTCGTCGCTGATGACTCACAAACTCAGGGCGGGGCTGACCGTGCTGGGCATCGTGATAGGCATCACGACGGTGGTCGGCATGGTGTCTCTGGTTCAGGGCCTGAACCAGAGCATGGCCCGACAGATCAGGTCCATGGGCACCTCCGTGTTGTATGTAAGGAAGTATGAGCCGGGGCTCTTCATGGGAGAGCTTCCGGAGAGTCTGAGACACAGGGAAGACTTCGAGGTCGCCGACGCCGAGGCGATCGAGAGACTCTGTCCTTCGGTGGCCGCAGCGGTCCCGCTCACGTATACCGGCGGCGTCTTCAAGTACGGAGACAGGGAGACGAGGTCCAACTACGCCGTGGGGACGTTCCCCGCCTACCTCGACATTCAGGACCTCGCCGTCTCCGAGGGCAGATGCTTCACGGAGGAGGAGCAGGCGCACCGGGCCGACGTCTGCGTCATGGGCCAGGACTTGCTTGAGGCCCTCTTCCCGCACAGCAGCGCCGTGGGGAGGTGGGTGTCGTTCGGCGGCAAGCGGTTTCTGGTGGTGGGCGAGCTGGAGGCAAAGGGGAAATTCCTGGGTCAGAGCATGGACGACTACGCCCTCATGCCCTATTCCACTCTGCAGAAGCGCTTCGGGCCGGACCTGGACACCTACATCAACGCAAAGCCGGTGAGCGTCGAGGACACGGAGAAGGCCATTGACGAGATCAAGGAGGTCCTCAGGCGCCGGCGCGGCATCCCTCCGAACAAGTCCGAGGACTTCGCCGTCTTCACCGAGGACGTCCTGATGGACCTTTACCACAAGATAACCGGCACGTTCTACATCGTCATGATCGCGATATCCTCCATAGCTCTCATGGTGGGGGGAGTCGGAGTCACGAACATAATGTTCGTGTCGGTCACCGAGAGGACGCGGGAGATAGGGGTGCGAATGGCAGTGGGTGCGAGGAGGAAGGACGTGCTCCTTCAGTTCGTCATAGAGGCCGTGGTCCTGACAGCCGCAGGCGGCGTGATAGGGATAGCGCTGGGCGCAGGCGCGGGGTGGCTCGTGGAGAAGCTGGTTCACATCCCCTCTGCGGCGCCCGTCTGGGCACTGCTTCTCGGCCTGGGCTTCTCTTCGGCAATAGGCCTGTTCTTCGGTATATATCCAGCAGTCAAAGCGTCCCGGATGGACCCGGTCGAGGCACTGAGGTACGAGTGAGAGGACCCGGCTTGGCCCGGTCGAGGCACTGGAGCACGGCCGACAAATCTCGACTGGACGCAGTCGAGCCCTGAGATGCCGGCGGAGGAAGAGCACGGGAAGCCGCACAACATGAAGGTCTTCAGAAGCTGCATTAATA
>JAFGJU010000226.1 GCA_016928935.1 Candidatus Eiseniibacteriota bacterium
ACGACTGAGTTCTGTGGGCCCGACGTGGTCGGTTACGTGTACAGTTGGAGTGGTCCTGGTGGGTTCAGTGCTGCGACTCGTTGCACCGGGCCTATCGGCACTGCCGGTACGTACACGGTGACGATCACGGACGCCAACGGTTGCCAGAGCACGTGCGACACGACCTTGACCGTGTACCCCGCTCCGGTGTGCGACGCAAGACCGGCTGACACTACGGTCTGTGAGGGTACGACCGCCGTGTTCGTGGACTTCACAACTGGCGGCACTACTCCTTACACGTACTGCTGGCAGAAGGAGCCGTACGACGGTGCTTGCCTGTCCACCTCGGCCCAGCTGACGATATTTGCGGGCGAGACTGACGCTGGCTACTATCGTGTGATTGTTACCGACAGCCACGGCTGCGCGGACACCTGCTTCGTCCACCTGAACGTGGAGCCGTGCGGCGGCTACTGCACGTACACGATGGGTGGATGGGGCTCGGGTTGTCCCGACGCTCCTGAGGAGGGCATGCCCGAGACTCAGCCGGGCTGCATACGCGACAACTACTTCGACGAGGTGTTCCCCGACGGCGTGACCATCGGTGACCCGGCCGGAGTGGGCGCTGGCAGTCCGACTCTGTTCGCGATGCACTTCACGAGCGCTCAGGCCGTCGAGGACTTCCTGCCTTCCGGCGGAACGGCCTGTGTTCTGGCCGCCGACTTCATCGACCCGGCTACTGGCGAGGGCGGTGGGGTGTTGGCCGGTCAGATACTGGCGCTTACGCTGAACGTGGAATACTCGTGCGAGGGCGTGTTCGACGAGCTCGAGCTTCTCGAGGGTGTGTCGTGCTACGGTGACTTTGTGATTCCTGAGGAATGCGGCAAGTTCGAGGGGCTCACGGTTGAGGAGTTCCTGGCCGTCGCGAACCTCGCTCTGGCGGACAGTCTTGAAGTTCTGACGCCATACGGCGCTTCTCTGTCTGACGTCAACTTCACTGCCACGTGCCTGAACGAGATGTTCAACAACTGCGAGGGCCCAGATCAGGAGCCTGGGACTGACGGAACCGCCTTCTTGTCGCGGCCGGAGGGCGAACTTGCCGACAAGTCCGGCACCGTGGACGTCGGCGAGACTCCGGCGCTGCCGAAGGAGTTCAAGGTCAACCAGAGCTACCCGAACCCGTTCAACCCGAGCGCCACAATCGAGTTCGCTCTGCCGTCCGAGGGTGACGTGACCATAGCCATCTACGACGCAATCGGTAGGAAGGTGGTCACGCTGCTGAGCGAGCACAGGTCGGCTGGTTATCACCAGGTGACCTGGCTCGGCAAGGACGAGGGCGGAACGGCGGTGGCCTCCGGTGTCTACTTCTGCAGAGTGCAGTTCGGTGCAAAGGCTGCCATACAGAAGATGATACTGCTGAGGTAACTGAACGAGTTCAAGCTCTTGCCTGACTGCGAGGGGCCCGCTTTTTGAGCGGGCCCCTTCTTTTTCGGGCACGGCGCCGCGTTCGCCCTCGGCCCGGCACGCACTCTTGTATGTCGCGGCCCAAGGATTATTCTGCTACAATGGCGTGACGGGATCTCCCTTACCGCCGGCCGCGAAGGCCGGCCCGGACGCGCGTCGGTCCACTGTTGAAAGAGGAATGCACATGGCAGCCGAGCCCGGGACTCCACCCACGCCGCCAGGCGCTCTCGAAGAAGAGAACAGGCGACTCCGGAGAGCCGTCGAAGAGTTGACCATTCTCAACGACCTCGCTCGCGCCATAGGCGCCTCCCACAACTCCCAGGAAATAATGAACACCATCATTCGACGGTCTCTGCGGGCGGTCAACTGTGAGCAGGGCGTAATAACGCTCGTGGACGAGAAAGCCAACCAGCCGATGAAGACCCTCATCCGCACGATGGTGAGCTCGGCCGAGCACCAGCCATTGCACCTGAACCAGTCCCTAATAGGTTGGATGTACCTGAACAAGCGCCCGCTTCTGGTCAACGACCCGTCGGCGGACGACAGGTTCAAGGGCGTGAGATGGGACGCCTCCATCCGTTCGCTTCTGTGCGTGCCGCTGCTCATCAAGTCCGAGCTGAAAGGCGTGCTGACGGTCTACAACAAGAGGGGCGGCGGCTTCACGGAGGAAGACCAGAGGCTTCTGGCCATCATCGCCGGGCAGTCCGCCCAGATAATCGAGACCGCACGGCTTTACGAGGAGGAGCAAGCCCTGGTTCACATGCGCGAAGAGCTCAGGCTGGCGCTGGACATACAGGTCGGGCTCCTGCCCAAGAGCAGCCCTCAAATCCCCGGGTACGACATCGCAGGCAGGAGCATTCCCGCCGAAGTGGTCGGCGGAGACTACTTCGACTTCATCCCCATGGAGGAAGACCAGCTTGCGTTCTGTCTGGGCGACATCTCCGGCAAAGGTATGCCGGCTGCTGTCCTGATGGCCAACCTGCAGGCCACAATACGCGGTCAGACCCTCCTCAAGTGCAGCCCCAAGGAGTGCCTGGGCCGCTCCAACACGCTGCTCTACTTGAGCACGGACCCGCAGAAATTCGCAACCCTGTTCTACGGCATCCTGGACTACCGAAATCACAGATTGTGTTACTGCAACGCGGGGCATGAACGGCCCTACATGGTTGCTTCCGCCGGAAAAGAGGCCGGTAAGCCGGCGCGTTTGGACGTGGGCGGCATCATTCTGGGCTGCGTCGAGCAGTTTCCGTATGAGGAGACCTGTCTGCCGTTCAATCGCGGCGACCTCATCGTTGTGTTCTCGGACGGGGTGACCGAGGCCATGAGTGAGACGGGGGAGGAATACGGCGAGGAGAGGATCGCGAATCTCCTGGCCGCGAACCCGAATGAGTCCGCGGCAGGGTTGATAGAAAAGCTCGTCGCCTCCGTCGCCGAGCACGCCGGAAAGCGCTCACAGACAGACGACATCACTCTGGTAGCTGTCAGACGCCTGTGAGCAGGTCGGCCCCAAGCCTTCAGTTCGAACCGCTGACCCGCCGGCGAGTCGCGTCGCGTTGCGTCGGACCGCGTAACGCCCCCGGCGGCGCACCGCGGCTTCGTCCTTTTGTGTTGACCAAATCATTCCGTGACTGTAACGTTTTATCCAAGTCCGAGTTCTATCATCAATCCTGATGTCCGGGGCGAGTGTCGTCTTTCCGAAAGGAGGAAAGAATGCCCATTTCATCCAGGAACAGAGTCTGCTTCCTGCCGCTCGCCGCAATCCTCCTTGCAGTCCTTCCCTTCCTCCTGTTCTCAGCCAGCGTGGACGGCCAGCCGCCTCCGGAGACTACCGGCTCAACCCTGGTCTCCGAGACGCCGCCGGCGGATACAGTAGCCGGGCAGCCCCCCGCGGTCGAGGGCCTGACCGCTGCTGACACGCCCGACGACGAGGGTGGGAGTGTGACTGTCAAGTGGACTGAGCCGGCCGGCGCGGCCGAACTCGGCCTCACCTACAGGGTGATGCGGGCAGACAGCCCGGACGGTCAGTACACGGAGGTCTGCGAGTTGGCAGCCGGCGAGAACGAGTTCATGGACGCGGGACTCACCGACGGACAGCAGTACTGCTACAAGGTGTTTTCAATCGTGGGGCCCGGCACAGCGGAATCGGGTCCGACCGCGCCGGCCTCTCCCAGGGGCAATTGGTTCAGAATGTACCGGCTCAACGCCCTGATACTGCTGTTGGTGTTCTCGGGCTCCGTCCTTTACTACATCTCGAGGGCCCGCAGGGCCAAGCCCATTTACATCAGGAAAATAGCCGGGCTCAATGCAGTGGACGAGGCCGTGGGACGAGCCACCGAGATGGGCAAGAAGATCCTCTACATCCCGGGCATCATGAGCATAGACGAGATACAGACCATCGCCAGCCTGGCCATACTCGGGCACGTGGCCAGGCTGAGTGCCCAGTATAACGCCGACCTGGAGGTCCCCAATAAAGACCCGCTCACGTTCGCGTCGGCGCGCGAGACCGTGAAGGAGGCGTACCTGGAGGCGGGCAGGCCCGACCTGTTCAGGGAGGAGATGGTCAACTACGTGACCTATGACCAGTTCGCCTACACGGCGTCGGTCACGGGCAAGATGGTCAGAGAGAGGCCGGCCACGAACTTCCTCATCGGCTCTTTCTATGCCGAGAGTCTGCTTCTGGCCGAAAGCGGACAGTCGGTCGGCGCAATCCAGATCTCCGGCACGGCGGAGGTCGCGCAGCTTCCGTTCTTCGTGGTGGCGTGCGACTACACGCTCATAGGCGAGGAGCTGTACGCAGCCAGCGCCTATCTGTCCAGAGAGCCGGTCCTCTTGGGAAGCATTAAGGGACAGGACCTCACGAAGCTCCTCCTCATGCTTGCTCTTGGACTGGGCGTCATTCTTGAGTCTTTCGGCGTCGCTTTCGTGAAAGACGCCTTCAGGATGCACTGATTGAGAGAGGTTAAGGAGGTCAAGACATGCGCAAACAGGTCCCCTTGCTTCTGACGTTTTGCGCAGGGATGATTCCGATAGTCGCGCTGTTTGTGCCTGAGAGACACGTCAGCACGGTCAGCACGACGCTGGACTCCTGGCTGATAATAGTGGCCGGATTCGCCCTGCTCCTGGGTGTCGTCAACGTCGTCCAGATGAACACGAACAAGATAAGAAGAAAGACCTCGGGCTGGCCGTACGCCGTCGTGCTCCTGGCGGGGCTGGCCATAATGGGCACCTTCGGGTTCGCGGGCGCCTTCGGAGGCTTCGGCGGGATCGCCACGCGGCTGGACGGCACCTCCACGCCGTTCGACTGGCTGTACCAGAACGCGTTCCTTCCTCTTCAGGGCACGATGTTCGCCCTGCTGGCCTTCTTCATGGCCAGCGCCTCTTACAGAGCCTTCAGGGCCAGGAACGTAGAAGCCACCATTCTGCTGATCGCGGCCCTCATCGTGATGTTCGGGCGCATCCCGTTCGGCGAGATGGTGACGAAGTGGTTTCCGCTGACGACCGAGTGGATCATGGCCAAGCCCAACATGGCTGCGCAGCGCGGCATCATGATAGGCGCCGGCCTGGGCGCGGCCTCCATGGCCCTCAGGGTGATAGTCGGAATCGAGCGTTCTTATCTCGGTCTGGGCAAAGGCGAGTAGAGAGGAGAGTGCGATGAACCTAGAGAGAATCATGCAGATTGATAGGCGCATCGTCTATCTCTTTGTCGCCGCCGGTACGATTCTGCCTATCGTTTTTGTGATCGGACTTCCGGTTTCCATCACGCCGCCGGTGCAGATGGCGTTCGACAGAATGGAGGACCTAGACCCAGGTGACGTGATCATGGTGTCCTTTGACTATGGTCCTTCCTCGGCCCCGGAGAACGCGCCGATGGCCGACGCGGCCCTGCGGCACTGCTTCTCGAAGGGAATCAGGGTGATAGTGATAGCCCTCTATCCCCTGGGCGGGCTGTCCGAGGCCGTGAACGAGCTCAACAAGGTCGTGGCCGAGTTTCCCGACCTCGAGTACGGCGTCGACTACGTGAACCTGGGGTACAAGGATGGCGCCCAGGCCGCGATGCGTAAGATGAACGAGAACATACACGAGGTCTTCCCCACCGACGTGAGGGGCACGCCCATCAGCGAGATACCCTTGATGAGGGAAGTCAGGACTTACGCGGACCTGGAGCTTTGCTTCTCGCTCGCGACCGGCATCATAGGCGAGTGGTGGGCGAACCTGGTCAATGCCCAATTCGGCCTGCCGGTCATCGTGGGTCCCACTGCGGTTTCGGCCCCCAAGTACTACGCGTACCTGGAGGCAAAGCAGATGGCGGGGCTCCTCGGCGGGCTCAAGGGCGCTTCCGAGTACGAGAGGCTGGTGCTTGACAAATATCCGGACCTCGAAAGGGTATACGCCACGCCGGGCCTGTACACCGCCACGAAGGGCATGGACGTTCAGTCAATCGTTCACCTCATCATGATCGCGTTTATACTG
This sequence comes from Candidatus Eiseniibacteriota bacterium, assembly GCA_016928935.1. GTDB lineage: Bacteria > Eisenbacteria > RBG-16-71-46 > JAFGJU01 > JAFGJU01 > JAFGJU01. The sequence goes on from JAFGJU010000226.1 coordinate 5,911, forward strand.
TTCGGAAACGTGGTCTACTTCACCGGAAAGAGAAGACCGCGCAAGGCCGCGTAGGAGGTCCGTCATGCCGAGCTTGGGCACGTGGCTGGCTGCATTCTTCACGCTTTGCATGCTCAGCTTTTTATACAAGGACAACCCGTTTTTTAGAATAGCCGAGAGCTTCTTCGCCGGGCTTTCGCTCGGCTACTACATCGGCATCGTGGCGAACCAGACGTTGAAGCCGAACCTTGTGCTTCCGCTGGCGGACAACTTTTCGGCCAACTGGCACCTGCTATTCGCGGGCGGACTGGGAGTCATGCTCTACTTCCGCTACATAAAGAGAGTCGCCTGGGTGAGCAGGTGGGCGCTGGCCGTGTACGTCGGCTACTACGTCGGCGTCAACATGATGCAGAAGCTTCATGGAGAGGTCCTGCCTCAGGTCGGGGACACGATGCTCTCGCTGAGTTGGAGCGGCATCGGAACGCTGTGGAACGTGGTGATGGTGGTCGGCGTGCTGTCGGTGCTCATCTACTTCTATTTCTCGGCCGAACACAAGGGCGCCGTGGGGGGCATCTCCCGCGTCGGCATCTGGTTCTTGATGGTCTCATTCGGAGCGGCGTTCGGCTACACGGTGATGGGCCGCATTTCGCTGCTCATTGGAAGGATGGTTTTCCTCGTCAACGAGTGGGCGCGACCGCTGATAGGCCTGATAACGTAGGCTCGCCGCGGGCCCGGTCATGGCCGTCCGGTCATCGGCGTCGGCGCGCTCGCGCTCAAGGGCTCCGGCCGGAATGGAGGGGGCATGAGTCTGGACGATGTCCTGAAGGAGAGAATACCCAGAAGGCAGTTTCTGAAAAGGACGGCGAAAGGAGGAGTCGTGCTTGTGGGAGTACCGATAATGGCGAGCTTCCTCTCGCCAGAGGAAGCCGCCGCCCAGGAGAAGGCCCTGAGCGACGTCTTCGGGAGAGACGACCTGACCTCGGTCCTCAGGGAAGCCCTGTCCCGCGGCGGCGACTTCGCCGACGTCTACGTGGAGCGTGTGTTCACGACCACAATCAGCTACTCCGAGAGCAAGGTTCAAAGTGTCAGGTACGGGCTGGACAGCGGAGCGGGAGTCAGGGTGCTCAAGGGCGACCAGACCGGCTACGCGTACTGCGAGGAGTTCAGCAAGAGCGCTCTCACCAAGGCGGCCCGCACCGCGGCGGAGATCGCGAGCGGACCCACCAAGCAGGCCATAGCCAAGCTCGCGGTCCGCAGCTCCGTCAACCACGTGCCGTTCACGGTGGATCCTCTGACGGTCAAAGAGAAGGAGAAAATCCGCGTTGTGGAGGTGGCGGACAGGGCGGCCCGTGAAGTGGACCCGAGGGTGGCGCAGGTCACCATCCTGTACCAGGAGTCCATGAAAAACTTCGTCCTGGCCAATTCCGAGGGAGTGTACGTCAGCGATAGGCTGCCCATGATGTGGTTTACCATTGACGCAGTAGCGAGGGACGGGGACAAGAGGAGGCCCGGCTACGTGCGGCAGTCGGCCCGAAAGGGGTTCGAATTCTTCAACGATAACGACCCGGCGAAGGCGGGCGCCAAAGCCGCCGGACAAGCCGTGGTCATGCTCGACTCCAGGCCCGCGCCCATGGGTGAGACGGCGGTGGTGCTGGCGTCCGGCGGGGGCGTGATGTTCCACGAGGCCGTCGGGCACGGCCTCGAAGCCGACGGCATCAAGAGCCAGACTTCCATGTTCACGGGCAAGCTGGGCCAGAAGGTCGGCAGCGAGCACGTCACGCTGCTGGACGACCCGACCCTGCCGAACCTCAGGGGAAGCTACAACTTCGACGACGAGGGGACTCTCGCTCAGGGCAACGTGCTGATAGAAAAGGGCGTGCTCAAGGGTTACATGAACGACCTCCTGACTGCGAAGTACCTGGGCGCGACGCCGACCGGCAACGGCAGGCGCGAGTCCTACAGGGATTATCCCCTCGTCCGGATGTCCAACACCTACCTGGCCACCGGGGAACTCGAGGCGGAAGAGATAATTGCGGCCACCCGCAAGGGAATCTACGCGAAGGAGCTCGGCGGAGGAGAAGTGGACACGTCTTCCGGCAACTTCACGTTCGCCGTTCGGGAAGCCTACGCAATCGAGGACGGAAAACTGGGTGCGCCCATACTGGGCGCCACTCTGATAGGGAACGGGCCGGAGACGATGACGCATATTGACATGGTCGGCAACGACATCTCCTACTGGCCCGGTACGTGCGGGAAGGGACAGTGGGTACCCGTCACGAGCGGCGCGCCCACGCTCAGAATAGCCCGCATCACGATAGGCGGAAGAGAATAGGAGACTTGAGGAGAGTTCGCGGAGGACAACGATGGCAAGAACTGGTCTGTCCGAGTGGCTGCTGGAACGACTCTCAGACGCCGGAGCCCAGGAGGCGGAGGTGTTCGCCGTTGAAGGCACCACGCTTGAACTCCGGGTGAGGGAAGGCAAGCTGGAACGCATCAGCCAGGCCCAGACGGGCGGCATGGGTATAAGGACGATCGTGGGCCGGAAGCTGAGCTTCGTGTACACCTCTGACTTCAGCAGGAGCTCTCTGGGGGGAGTTGTGGAGAAGGCCGTGGCGCTGGCCCAGCAGGCGACGCCCGACGAGTTCAACCAGCTTCCGGGCGAGCGCCCCAAGAGAGTTGTGATGGACATCTTCGACCCGAAGCTCAAGTCCATCTCCACCAAGCGGAAGGTCGAATACCTTAGGGACATGGAGGCCGCTGCCCTGGCCTACGACCCGGTCGTGAAGAAGGTGGAGGACACGTCTTACTTCGAATATTGGGGCCGCGTGGAGGTGGCCAACACGCACGGCCTGTCGTTCGCCTACGACGCCAGCACGTGCGGGGTCGGCGTCGGCGCGGTGGCCGAGAAGAACGGGGAGATGGAGACCGGCTTTGCCGACTGGACCACCCGGCATTTCGGGAAGATTCCGGAGCCCGCCGCGCTGGGCAGGGAAGCCGCCGGCAAGGCGGCGGCGCTACTGGGCGCCGGGCCCGTGTCCTCGCAAAGGGTGCCGGTGGTGTTCTCGCCCGACGCCGGCTTCGCGCTTCTGGCGGCGCTGAGCCAGGCCCTGCAGGGCGACAATGTCAACAAGAAGGTGTCCTACCTTGGAGAGCGGCTGGGGGAAAAAATCGGCTCCGACCTGGTGACGATACACAGCAACGGCAGGCTGCCTGAGGGGCCCGGCAGCGTACCGGTCGACGCGGAAGGAGTGGCCACGACGGACCTGGTGCTCTTCGAGAAGGGCGTGCTCAAGAACTTCGCGTACGACTACTCGTCGGCCCTCAGGGCCGGGAAGAAGTCCACCGGCAACGCGGTGCGCGGAGACTATCGCAATGTGCCGACAATCGGCATGACCAACTACTACCTTGAGCAGGGGACGAGGAAGCCGGCGGAGATTATCAAGGACACACCGAACGGGCTGTACGTTATGAAGCTCTCCGGCTGGTGGATGGGCATAAATCCCGCTTCGCCCGAGTTCTCGAGCGCCGCCTCGGGCCGCTGGATACGCAACGGAGAGCTGGCCGAGCCCGTGTCGAGGGTGACGATCGCCTCCACTCTCCCGGACATGCTGGCCGGCGTGGACGCGGTGGCGGACGACCTGGTGTTTCGGGACTCCACCAGAGTTCCCACGTTCAGAGTCCGGGAGATGGCGCTCTCTGGAGCGAGTGAAGACAAGAAGTAGTTGATTCAGGAGCGCGTCAGTGTATAAGTGGGTCGGAGACGCCTCACGTCTCCGACCCACTTTTTTGCTCGGCCCGGGCGCCAGACACCCATGTAAAGCGAGGTACGCATGCAGCAGTCACCAGTCTTCTTCCCCGATGTGTTGGACACACTGATTGCGATGGGTAAGCTGCTCATCGCTCTGGCCTGCGGCGCGGTCGTCGGTTGGGAAAGGGAGATCCACGAGAAGGCGGCCGGCCTGCGCACGCACATGCTTGTGTCGGCCGGCGCCTGTCTGTTCGCCATGTTGGGCCTCGAGTTCGAGCAGACAGGCAGGCCCGGCGACTTTCTCCGTGTGGCCCAGGGCATCATGATGGGAATCGGCTTCCTGGCCGGCGGAGTCATATTCAAAGAAGGCCCGCTGGTGCGCGGGCTCACGACCGCCGCCGGGCTCTGGGTCATAGCCGCAATCGGCCTGTCGGTCGGGATGGGGGATTTCGCCCTGGCGTTCGTGGCGACCCTGCTTTGCTTCGTGACTATCTCGGTCCTGGGAAGGGCCGAGCGCAGGGCCAAGTTGCATCAAGCGGGAGGCCCGGAGCACCGCGGCCGAGAGGAAGCGGGGAGGCGGTGAGAGAGTCCCGGCGCCGCCGGTCCCGGCCGAGTCCGCGCCCACGTGCGCACAGCCCCCCCGGGACGCCCGACGGCGGCCGCCCGCACCGGCCGGGGCTTGCGAGGGATTGCCCGCAGCGCTTGCGGCTGACGCGGCCGAGCGCTATCGGAAGAACACCAGCGCAACCAGCGCGAAGACGGGTATCAGTATTGCCCCCGACCACGCCATGTACCCGAAGAAGCTCGGCATCTTCACTCTGTGGCTCTCGGCGATGGACTTAACCATGAAGTTGGGCGCGTTCCCTATGTAAGTGTTCGCACCGAAGAACACGGCTCCGGCCGAGATGGCCTTGAGGTACAACGCAAACTGCCCACCGCTGGGGTCGGAGACGACGGCGCAGAGCACGTCGTTGACGCAGGCCTCCGGCATATGGAGCCTGCCAAGGGCCAGGTTGAAGAACGTGAGGTAAGTGGGAGCGTTGTCGAGGAAGCTGGACAGACCTCCGGCGGCCCAGAAGTAGTGCGCCGGTTTGGTGACCGCGTTCATGAGGAACGCCATCGCGCCGCTCTCGCCGGCCCTCAGTATGGCCAGGACGGGTACGATGGTCATGAAGATGCCGGCGAACAGGTAGGCCACCTCGATTATCGGATGCCAGGTGAAATTGTTGTCTCTGCGCACGTGCTTCCGTGTCGTGCGGAGCGACAGTATCCCCATCGCGACGATGATGAGGTCTCTTATCAAGCCGACCGTTTCCATCTCGATTCCCACCACGCTCACGGACCCGGCTTTCCACATCCCGGAAAGCAAGACCGCCCCCAGGATTCCGCCCAGGAACAGCACGTTGTGCCCTCCCTCCAGGCGCAGTACCTCTTCCTTCTCCTGAGAGACCACCTCCCGCGTCTCTCTGCGGTAGTGGTAGCTGTCAATGAGGTAGTGCAGCACCAGCAGGCAGGCAGCCACCAACAGCATGTGAGGCAGGATGGCGAACGTCCACGAGAAAGGCACGCCGTGCAAGAAACCCAGGAACAAAGGCGGGTCGCCGAGCGGCGTGAGCGCGCCGCCCACGTTGGCCACAAGGAATATCAGGAAGATGAAGATGTGCTTCTTGCGTTTTCGCGCCGCGTTGGCTCTCAGCAGAGGCCTTATCATCAGCATGGCCGCGCCGGTCGTGCCCATCCACGAGGCCAGGGCCGTCCCCACGGCCAGGAACACCGTGTTCATCAGCGGCGTGCCCTGGAGCCGGCCTCGCAGCAGGATGCCGCCGGAGACGGTGAAGAGACCCCACAGGAGGATTATGAACGGAACGTAGTCGACCAGGTAGATGTGCAGTATCTCGTGAGCGGCTGTTCCCCTGAACACAACGAGGAAGGGGATCGCGAACAGCGCCGCCCAGAAGAGGGCCACCTTTGGATAGTGGTCCTCCCAGTGCTTGGGGGCGACTATGGGAAGGAGGGCTATTGACAGCAGGATGCCGACGAACGGAATCCCCGTCCAGGGGGGCAGTAACGCACCAAGTTGCTCGCTCGTCACGAAGGGCTCCGGGATGTACGGTTGCGGTCGCGGCGCGGGCACGGCCCACGCCCGGAACGGGTCAGTCAATACTACATTGTCGCGAAGGTGTTAACCATACCATATTGTTGTGACACTATAACGCAAACCCGCAAGTGACGCTGCGGTCCGTTCGGAGTTGGCACGGTCGGCAAACCC
>JAFGJU010000227.1 GCA_016928935.1 Candidatus Eiseniibacteriota bacterium
GCGGCGGAGTCACCCTGTGAATCGTGCCCGCCACGACCTTGAGCTTGGCGTCCTTGTAGGTCGCGCCGGAACGGTTGTCCACCGACACCCAACCGCTCAGGCGCACTGACTCGTCCTTGGCGTCCGACACGGCCACGTACTCGGCGTGCCAGTCGAGACCGTCGGTGAGGTAGCTCACCTCGACGTCGTGCTTACCCGATTTCTCGGACAGGAGCCTCCAGACCAGAGTCGGTTTCGTGATGAGCCCGCCCGGAAGAGCCGGAAAGCTGACGTCCCTCACCTGCTCCATCGACAGCACCGTGACGGGACCCTGTTTGCCCTCGGGCGCCAGGACGAGGCTCTGGCCGTCGAAGCTGAGAAGAGTCCCCTCGAACATCTTCTCCTGTTTCGTAAACACCGTGACCCTGTTGTCCACGTACTTCTCCAGGAGCTTGGAGGCGCTCACCAGGTCGTACTGGTAGTTCTGCTCCATGATGGCCACGGCGTCCGGCGCTGTGCGCGACACGAAGTGGACCGAGGTGGGGTCTATCTTGGACGGCACGTCCTTGAAGTCCAGCTCGCTCTGTCCGAGCGGTATCGAGACTTCGCGAACGTCCTTGACCAGGCCTACGTTCTCGTTGTAGACGGTGACGGCCACCTCCGCGTCCACGGCAGCGACACAGAGCCAGGCCAGAAGGCAGAACGCCAGACAGAGCACAACACTCGTTTCTCGCCGCATGGTTTCACCCCCGCGAGGACGCAGCAACAAAGACATGGTCGGACCCAGGAACCGCGCCTGGTCCGCGTGACGAGGACTCTTCCACCCGGCCGCAGCGGGCGACGGCTACTTGCCGCCGTCGCCGCCCAGCGCGGCAAGGTGCTTCTCCAGCTTGTCCGTGAGCTCTTCGAACGTCTTCAGCTTGACCCGCTCCCTCTCCACCACCTCGGGCTTCGCCTTGGCCACGAAGTCCTGATTGTTGAGCTTCTTGAGTGTGTACTCCAGGTCCTGGCGAGCCTTCTCCAGCTCCTTCGCCAACCGCCGCTTCTCCACGTCCACGTCTATCAGCCCCTCGAGCGGCATGTAGATGCCCATGGACTCGGTGATGAAGCTGGCCGCCAGCTTCGGCTTGGTCGCCGCCGGAGATATCTCGGCCTTGTCGACCTTGCACAGTGACTTTATGCTCGCCTCGTTCCGCTTGAGCACCTCAAGGTGCTTCCCGTCAGTCTTTATGAGAACCGACGCCCTCCTGTTGGGGAGCACGTTCATCTCGGAGCGTATGTTCCTGATACCGCTCACCGCCTGCTGGAGTATGGCCATTTCCTCCTCCGCGGCTTCGTCTATGGCCCCCTTGGAGCTCTTGGGCCAGCGCGCCCTGACTATGCTCTCCCCGGAGCCGGGGAGCCTCTGCCATATCTCCTCCGTGATGAAGGGCATGAACGGATGGAGAAGCTTGAGCAGTGCGTCCATGACCCTGTGAGTCACGTACTGCGCCGCCGCGTGGCCAGGAGCGGACTTGTCGCCGTAGAACCGCGTCTTTGCCAGCTCCAGGTACCAGTCGCAGAACTCGCCCCACGCAAACTCGTAGAGCGCGCGGCCGGCGTCGTTGAACCTGTAGGTCGTCAGGTTCCTGCCCACGCCCTTTGTCAGCTTGGACAACCGGCTCAGGATCCACCTGTCCTCGAGCGACAGAGTCAAGGCCCTGGGGTCCACTTTGGACGGGTCGTAGCCCTCCAAGTTCACGATCGCCAGCTTGGACGCGTTCCAGAGCTTGTTGGCGAAGTGCTTGCCCGTGTCCAGCTTCTTTTCAGAGAAGAGAATGTCCTGGCCCGTGGGCGTGAGCAGCGCCATCGTGAAGCGCAGGGCGTCGGCGCCGTACTTGTCTATTATGTCGACTGGGTCCGGCGAGTTGCCCAAGGACTTGCTCATCCGACGGCCAAGCTCGTCCCGCACTATGCCGTGCAGGTGCACGTGGTCGAACGGCACCTTGCCAGTGAACTCGAGCCCGGCCATTATCATGCGCGCCACCCAGAAGAATATGATGTCGGGCGCGGTGACGAGCAGAGAAGTCGGATAGAAATACTTCAGGTCCTCCGTCTCGTCGGGCCAGCCCAGAGTCGAGAACGGCCACAGCCACGAAGAGAACCAGGTGTCCAGCACGTCCTTGTCCTGGTGGAAGCTCGTGCCGGGGCACTTGCTGCACTTCTCGGGCCTTGTCCGCGACACATGCACCTCCTCGCACGCGTCGCAGTACCAGATGGGCATCCTGTGGCCCCACCAGAGCTGCCGCGAGATGCACCAGTCGCGTATGCCCTCCAGCCATTGCAGGTACACCTTGTTCCACCGCTTTGGGAAGAACTTCACCGTGCCCTTCTTGGCCGCCTCAATGGCCGGCTGGGCCAGCGGCTTCATCCTCACGAACCATTGGTCGGAAAGGAACGGCTCCACCACCGTGTCGCAGCGCTGACAGTGCCCTATCGAGTATTCGTAAGGCTCTGTCTTGGCCACGAGCCCCCTGTCCTCGAGGGCCTCCAGCAGCTGCTTCCTGCATTCGAACCGGTCCAGGCCCGCGAAGTCGCCGGCGTTGTCGCTCATCTTGCCGTCTTCAGTCATCACCGCGATGGGCGCGAGGTTGTGCCGCCTGCCGATCTCGAAGTCGTTCACGTCGTGGGCGGGCGTCACCTTGACGGCCCCGGTGCCGAATTTGGGGTCCACGTAGTCGTCGGCGATGATGGGCATTTCCCGCCTCATGAAGGGCAGTATGGCGGTCTTTCCGACGAGCGCCTTGAAGCGCGAGTCCTTTGGGCTTACTGCTACTGCCACGTCGCCCAACATGGTCTCCGGCCGGGTGGTGGCCACGGTCACGTGCTTCTGGGCACCCTTAATCGGATACTTCAGGTAATAAAGGTTACCCTTTGAAGGAACGTGAATTACCTCCTCATCCGACAGGGCTGTCTTGCACCTGGGGCACCAGTTGATGATGTACTTGCCCTTGTATATGAGGCCCTTGTCGTAGAGCCGGATGAAAACTTCCTCGACTGCGCGGGAGAGCCCCTCGTCCAGAGTGAAGCGTTCCCGCGGCCAGTCGCAAGAGCAGCCCAGGAGCTGGAGCTGTTTCAGGATGGTGCTGCCGTAGCGGGCCTTCCATTTCCAGACCTCTTCCACGAACTTCTCTCGGCCCAGGTCTTCCCTGCGGATTTTCTTCTTGGCCA
>JAFGJU010000228.1 GCA_016928935.1 Candidatus Eiseniibacteriota bacterium
CCGGGCCCCACTCCCGGTTTGGATTCGGTGAGCAAACCGGCCTGCCAGAGCACGACAAGCACGAGCGCGGCGGCCACCGCCACTGCGCCGCCTCCCGCCAACCCCTTGAGCCACGAAGGCCACGCCGGCACTCTGTCCTGCCCGGGCACGCGAGGCCGCGGAGGAGTGCCGGGATGCACAGAAATGTCGGGCCGCACGGAAACATCGGGATACACAGAAACGTCGGGATACGCAGAAGCGCCGGGCCTCCAGGCTGCACGCCGGGTCACTCTCTTTCTGACGCCGGCCATCAGCCGGTCCCACTCGGCGGGAGTGGGGGCTCCGACGTCTTCCGAGCCCTTCTGCGCCTGGCTGAGCGCTCTCAGCGTTTCTCGGTAGCCGGACAAGAGCTTCGCGCACCTGTCACAACTGCGTGCGTGCGCCTCAATTCGCGCCGCCTCGTCCGCTCTCAGCTCACCGGCCGCCAGCATGAAAATGAGTTCCTCAGAAGGACAGCGCTTCACGACTGCTCACCTCTTTCCACGAACGGCGACAGTTTCACTCTCAGTTTCCTCACGGCGTGGAAGTAGTTCGCTTTGACCGTGCCTTCGCGCGAGCCCGTCAGCTCGGCGATCTCCGACGTCTTGAGTCCCTCGTAGTGCTTCAGGGTGAACACCGCTCTCTGAGCTGGAGGGAGGGATTCGACTGCCTGTCTGACCTTGTCTGCCATGATCGCGGCCTCGGCCGCCTCGTCGGGAGCGGCGATGCGACCGGGAATCGTGTGAGCCGCGGCTGCGTCCATGGACACGTCGGGCCTGACGTCCGAGCTGCGGCCGGGCAGGTCCCTGTAGCGCCTGCCGGACCCGGAGGGCGCTCCTGCCAGCGTGTGCAGGGAAAGGGCATTCCGGAACCGGTCTCTCTTGGCCTTGTTTATGGCCTCCCTCACGACTATTGACGTGAGCCACGTCGAAAAACTGGACTCTCTCCTGAAGCCGGAAGCCCGCTTGTATGCCTTCACGAGAGAGTCCTGTATTACGTCGAGAGCGTCGTCGTGATTGTTGAGTATCCTCATGGCCGTCCTGTAGAGTCTGTCTCTGCTTTCCCGCACCAGCTCCTCAAACGCCGTTTCGCTTCCGCCAAGGAAAGCTTCGAGAAGCCTGTCTTCACTACCCTGCATCCTCGACTCCGTTTTCATGTGATTGGACACCGGAAGCAGCGGAAAAGTTTAATGCGGAAAGCCCCCGCGGGCCCCTTCAAGCAGTCCTGCGGCCTTGGGCGAACGTGGCCAGCACGCGAGTCTTGTGGATGTCGTCCTCGGGCACGGTAAGGACGTCCCTGTCTATCACAACGAAATCGGCGGACTTGCCCGCCGCGATGGAACCGTGAGTGTTCTCCTCAAACGAGGAGTAGGCGGCGTCCAGAGTGTAGCTCCTTAGTGCCGCTCCCCTGGACAGGCGCTCCTCGGGCAGCCAGCCGCCGGGAGGTTCGCCGCGGAGATTTCTTCGCGTCACGGCCGCATATATCCCGCGGAAGGGGTCACAGGATTCGACTGGCAGGTCCGAGCCGGACACGAGCGTGGCGCCGGCCCGTGCCAGGGAGCCGAACAGGAAGGCCGTCCTCGCTCTCTCCGGGCCCACTCGCTCTTCAGTCCACGACATGTCGCTCATGAGCTGCGGCGGCTGAACGGACACTATGATGCCGAGTCTTCCGCATCTGGCCACGTCGCCCCGTCGCAGGAGCTGGGCATGCTCCAGCCGAGGCCTCAGCTTCGAGAACGCACTCCGGAATTCGCTGTCGGCCGCGCATCGCTCGTACGCGTCCAGGAGGCGGCTGTTGGCCAGGTCTCCTATTGCGTGAACGGCCGGCTGCAATCCGGCGCGGAGTATCCGTTTCACCATTTCGAGAAGCTCTTCGGCGGTGAGCTTCTCCACGCCGCGGGTGTCCGGCGCGTCCGAATACGGTTCGAAGAGGAGGGCGCCTCTCGAGCCAAGGGCGCCGTCAGCGAACAACTTGACCGTCCTCACCGTCACGCGGCCCGGCCTCAACGCGTCGGCCCTGGCGTCCGCCGAGAGGGCCTCCAGTCTTTCAAATTCGTCGAACGCCAGCATGAGACTCGTGCGGAGGGCCAGTCTCCCGGCCGCGTCCGTTTCGCGCAGCAGGCTCAGGAGCTCCAGAGTCGCCATGGCGTCGTGAGCCGCAGTCAGGCCGCGGCTGGTTAAGTCGGTTATCGCCGCCTGAAGCGCACGCCCGTCGCTCTGGCGAGTGGGTTGGGGCACTAGTCCCTGTACAAGCGCGCGGGCGTCGTCCACGAGCACTCCGGTGGGCTCGCCCGTGCCTGGCTCCTTCTCGACCCTGCCGCCCGCGGGGTCGGGAGTGTCACGGGTGACACCGGCCGTCTTGAGGGCCAGCGAATTGACCAGGACAGTGTGCACGTCTACTCTGGACAGAAAGACCGGGTTCTGGGGCGACACGCTGTCCAGCAGGTCTCTGTGTGGAGCCTTACGGTCCTTCCAGAGAGCGTCGTTCCATCCCTGGCCCAGAATCCATTCCCCCGGCTGTGCCGTGCGGACCTTCTCGGCGACCAGCTCGGTCAGCTCCCGGGACGTGGTCACCGCGGAAAAGTCGAGCTGCGAACGGCCCCGGGCGTAGTCCAGCAAATGCAAGTGGCAGTCGGTGAGGCCGGGGAGCACGGTGGCGCCCCCGAGGTCGGCCACCGGCGTGCCCTTTGGAGCAGCGGCCGTGACTTCGTCATTCGTCCCGACGCAAACAAACTTGCCGTCTTTGACCCAGAACGCCTGCGCCCCGGTGGTGTCGGGTCCTCGCGTTCGCGCCTCGGCGTTGCCGTGCTCCGGAACTGTTGCCGGGGCCGGGGCGGTCCCGTGCTCGTGCGCCCTGGTTCCGGCGTCGCCCTGTCGGGGAGCTCCTGTCTGCGCCCCGGTCGAGCCCGGCCCCGCAAGACGTGCGTCACGCTCCATGGTGACGACGACACCGTTCACGAAGACAATGCTGGGCGGGCCGTCTCCGACCGCCGTGTCATCCAGCTTCATTGCCTTCAAGTCCCTCCTTGCCGCGCATTACCGCCGCCGACCTCCGCGTCTCCGCGGCGCTGCGGTGACTCACTCGGGCTTGACGCCCAGGAAATCCGCGCTCACCTTCGAGATGCAGACCCTGGTCTTCCCGGAGCGGTCGCGCGGGATGTCGTCCACCACCACCCAGTCGGCTCTGGGCTCCTTGCCGAACAGTATCACGAACATCTCCTGCATCTTGGCCATGTCGTTCCGGCTGAAGTTCGCCCCCGGGACGTACTTTATCGTGAAGCGCAGAGGCTCCTCCTGGATGACCTGGAGCTGTTCAACTGCATTGGGCACGTACTTGACGAGCCGCGCCGGAAACCAGAACCCCGGCACCACGACTCCGTTTGGAAGGACCACCAAGTCGCCCACTCTGCCGGTGATGGAGTGCATTATGGGAAGGCCCGACCCGCAGCTGCACGCGCGCGTGCTCAAGGCCGCCACGTCGCCAAGCTGGTAGCGCAGGAAGGGCATGGTCGTGTTGTGAAGGTCGGTCACGATGACCTCACCGGTCTCGCCCTCTTCGGCCGGCCTTCCGTCCGCGATTATCTCCAGATACACGCCCTCGGTGTTTATGTGGAGGGCGCGTTCCGCCGCGCATTCCTGCGAGATGAGGCCCGTCTCCCGTGCGCCGTAGCGGTCGTAGACCTTGCAGGGAAACATCTCCTCCACGAGCTCGCGCTGGTAGTCGTACAGCGGCTCGGCGGTGGCCACTATGGCCGCGAGGTCCGGCAGGTCAAGTCTGCCGCCCGCCTCCTTCACGTGCCGCGCCAGCAGGTAGAGCGGCACGGGATAACCCTGTATGACGCGGGGCGCGAAGCGTTCCAGTGTCTTCCAGTGATGGGCCAGCTCCTGCTCAGTGAGAGGAACGGTCGGCAGCAGAACGTCCTGGTTGATGAGGAACTTCTTGACCCTCCCGCGCAGGCTCATGGGCTTGTATATGTCCATGGCGGCGCCCCACAGGAAGGCGACCGGGTCGCCCACGTCCCATCCGTACCACCTGTTGAAGGACGCCGTCTGTGCCCACTTTTCCTGGCCGACCTCCCTTGTCCTGTAGAATGTGATGGGCATGTCCGTGGTGCCCGCCGTGCCGGACTCCACGAGCTTCGAGGTATCCGCTCCCCTCGCGAGCATGTCCTTTGCCCTCTTCCGGATTACGGCCTTCGTGAGAAAGGGGATCCTCGCGTAATCTGCGGGGGTCTTGATATCCCCGGGCTTCATGCCGATGCCGTCCAGAAGCTCAGTGTAGTAAGGGCAAGACTCGTAGGCGGCCTTCACCACTTTGCGGAGCTTCTCCCACTGCCTGCTGAGGAGCTCCTCGCGGGGCAGGTGGTACACCTGGTCCAATTCGTCCACTCTCCTCAGCACCGGAAACTCGTCTGTCAGACTGCGCAAGACGGAATGGCCGACGTTTCTGATCAGGAGCTTGTGAAGCTTGCGGTTTGTCTTCATTCTCGTACCTCATTCCTGCGGGCACCGGCTTGCACTACGGGCGCCGGCTGCGCTGCGGCCACCGGCTTGCACTGCGCGCAATCGCCTTGTCGAGAGCGCTCGCACCTTGAGCCCGGCAACTCGGCAGTCAATCCGCCTTGCGTCGGGTGGATAGCCCCGCGGCGCCGACGGATTCAGTCAGCCGGGCTGCTACCCGGCTCCGGGCCCGCACGCGCGCGACTCACCCCCTCTTCTCGTTCCCGGTCGCCTTCGATATCGAGAACCTGAACTTCCCGGAAGGTTCACTCGGTATGTTCTCGCAAAACTCAGTCGAGATGCTGATGGACGGGCCCATCAGCTCGCGCGCCTTCCGCAAAAGCAACTCCTCGGATTCCTTCGTGAACGAGGGGTCCTTCACTATTCTGAACCTGACCGAGTCTATTGAATCCTGAATGAGCTGGGCCTGGGCTATGCCCGGTATCTCGGCTATGAGCTTGATGGTGAGGGCTGCACCCGACACGTATTTCCCCTCGGGAGTCCTTATGAAGTCGGTGGTCCGGCCCTCCACGGCGCTCATGAGCGGCAGTGTCCTGCCGCACGCGCAGGCATCGGGCGAGAGAGTGGCCCAATCCTCTATTGCGTACCTGATGAAAGGCATGCCGACGTTGAGGAGGTCGGTGATTATCACCTCGCCGGGCTCGCCCGGACCGACGGGCCGGCCGTCCTCCAGAGTCTCCAGAAGCAGGCACTCGGCGTTTATGTGGAGCCCGGAGTGCGCTTCGCACTCGCTGGCTATGACGCTCGTCTCGCGCGAGCCGTACCTGTCGAATACCCTGCAGCCGAAGACCCTCTCTATCCTTTCCCGCTGGTGCGGGTAGAGCATTTCCGCCGTGGTTATGACCGAGTGGGGAGAGACGGTCCTCGTGGCTCTGGACTCGAGGACGGACGCGAAAAGATAGGCAGAGTGCGCGTAGGCAAGTATGACCCTGGGCTTGTACTTGGCCAGCCTGTCCGCGAAGTCCAGCATGCCCTGTTCGGTCAGGCTGGAAGCGTCCAGGACGAGCGAGCGTTCAAACACCGCGTTCCGCAGCGGCAGCCGGCCCTCGAACACGGCAGCCAGGTCGCGCGTTGACCCCCAGACTATGCCGGCCCTGTCCGCGATGTCGTAACCGGCCCATCGGTTGTGTCTTATTGTGGCGGCCTTCCTGGTCTCCATGCGCTCCAGGTCGACGTAGAAGTGGAGGGGCTTCCCGGTCGAGCCGCCGGTGCGGTTCTCCACCAGGTGCGAGCGCGGCACGTTGGACGCCAGCATGTCCGCGGCGTTGGCCTGTATGTCTTTTTTCCTCAGGACCGGGAACTTACGGATGTCCCCGAGCTCCTTGAGTGAGGACGGGCCCACGCCGCAGTCGGCGAAGCTCCTCGCGTAATACGGACAGTGGGCAGCGGCGTGCGCGACGAGACGCCGCAATCTCTCGAACTGAAGGGTCTCAAGCTTGTCCTTCGGGAGATACTGTGTGCGCTCCATCTCCCTGAGGTGACAGAGATGCGTCTCGCGCTTGAGCCCGACGAACGCCGGATACAGGGCCTTTCTTGCCAGCACAGCGAAGAGGTCCATGTCACGCAGAATAGCACTTGGCCGGGGTGCTGTCGAGGGCCGTGCGGCCGCTGTGGGGCCGCGTGTCGTCCGGGTCCTGAGTCGGGCGTGAACGCCTGCCGGACTCACAACGGGGACGTCCGTTCGGGCGTCCCCGTGAGGCCCTTTGCTTGACGATTCGTCGTGATCGTGCTAACTCGTAGAGAGG
This sequence comes from Candidatus Eiseniibacteriota bacterium, assembly GCA_016928935.1. Lineage (GTDB taxonomy): Bacteria > Eisenbacteria > RBG-16-71-46 > JAFGJU01 > JAFGJU01 > JAFGJU01. The sequence goes on from JAFGJU010000228.1 coordinate 6,284, forward strand.
GCGGCAGCCGAACGCCGCCGGAGGCGTGCCGGATGGGTTTGCGGGTGAGATTGGGTATTCGTGGCGCGCGGCAGTGTTCGAGTCGGCCGGAGTGCTTCACCCGGACAACGGTGTTGCACTCGGCCGGTGATATTGCCCCCGGCAGAGGTGTTAGACCCGGAGAGGGGTGTTTGGCCCGGATGGAGCTGTTAGACCCGGCAGAGGTGTTAGACGCGGAGAGGGGTGTTTGGCCCGGACAGAGGTGTTAGACCCGGGCAGAGGCGTCATGGCTGAGACAACAGGAAGACGCGTAAGACTGGCTCTCGCCTCTTGGCTGTTCAAGCCGGTAAGGGCAAGGCAGCTCAAGGGAAACCCGTTCAGGGTGTCCGGGCCCAAGGTGCGAGTGCTGGTCGTCAGGCAGCAGAACCAGATGGGTGACATGCTGCTCGCGACGCCGTGCCTGAGAGCGCTCAGGGAATGCCTGCCCCACAGCTGGATAACCCTGGTCGCCAGCGACGAAAACGAAGCCGTCGTGCGCAACAACCCGCACGTGAACCAGGTCCTGGTCTACAGCAAGAAGGCGTTCAGGGCGAACCCGCTGGCGCTCTTTGGGTTCATTGAAACG
>JAFGJU010000229.1 GCA_016928935.1 Candidatus Eiseniibacteriota bacterium
CTGCGTTATGTGTCGTCTTGTGTCACTCTTGCCATACCCACCTTTTTAAGTCAACAGAAAAGATGCTTACAGCGAAAAATTTTTTCGGCGCCGACGGCGCGGACTCTCATCGCGACACAAACGGTTCGTGTTCGTCGGCGAGTTCACCCATTATTTCTTCGACGATGTCCTCGACCGTGACTATGCCCACGCACTCGCCGTCGTCTTCCGCGTAGACGGCGGCGATGGGCGCTCTGGCGCGCAGCAGCTCGATGAGGAGGCCGTCGAGTCTGCGCCCGGCCTGGACTCTGCGTATGGGCCTGACGTGCTCCGCGAATCCCGCGGCCTGCCGCTCCGAATACAGAACGTCGAAGATGTTGACGAAGCCGACGACGTCTTCGGCGCGCTCCCCGTGCACCAGCACGCGGGTGTGTCCCGCGGCCCTGACGAGATCCTTGAGCTCATCGGCGGTGGCATTCACCGGGAGGCTCGTCACCCGGCCCAGCGGAATCATCACCTCCCGCGCGGCGGTCCTGCCGAAGTCGAACACGCCGTGGAGCATGTCCCGCTCGCGAAGCCGCAGGGCCCCCTTCTCGGCGCTCTCCCTCACTATGCTCTTCAGTTCCTCCCTGGTGACGAAAAACTGCCTCTGTGTGTGCCCGGTCATCCTGAACATCAACCGCACGAACTGCGACGTCAGCCACGCGAACGGACTCAGGAGCCTGTTGGCCGCCGCCAGCGGGGCGTACACTCGAGGCATGACGGCGTCGGCTCTCTGCCGGAAATAAGTCTTGGGGATGACCTCCGCGAAGAGGACGATTATCGGAGTCATGACGGCCGTCGACAGCGCGGCTCCCGCCGAACCGGCCAGCTTCTGGAAGAGCGCAGTCGCCAGCGCCGCGGCCGCCACGTTGAACACGTTCGTCCCGATGAGGAGGGCCGCTATGACGCCTTCCTGCCGGACCAGCAGCCTTGAAAGTCGCTGAGCCTGTGCGTTCCCCGACCGGACCGAATGGCGCAGGTGGACCCTGTTCACCGACACCACGCCGGTCTCGGCCCCGGCGAAGAAGCCCACCAACCCGACGCAGACGAGCACCGCCAGAATCGTCAGAAAGGTCACCACATTCATTCCCCTGCCTTCCTGACCTTGCACTTGGTGACTCTGTTTCTCCTCACGCCCAGCACCTCGAACACGTATCCCGCCTCCTCGAACTGGGCGCCCTTGTGCGGCAGGCGCCCCAGCTTCTCGAATATGTACCCGCTGAGGGTCACGGCCCCCGCCGGCTTGAGCGTAACACCCAGCTCCTCGCTGGCCAGGTCCAAACCCACCCTCCCGTCCAGGACCAGCGTGCCGTCCTGGAGGCGTTGCACGGGCACCTGGTCCGTCTCGTACTCGTCGTAGATCTCCCCCACCACCTCCTCGAGTATGTCCTCCTTCGTTATCAGGCCGAGAGTCTCGCCGTACTCGTTCACAACCACGACCACGAAAGCTCTCTTCTCCTCCATCTCCTGCAACAGCCCTTCGAGCCTTCTGCTCGAAGGCACGAACAGCACCGGCCTTAGGAGCGACTCCAGTGTCTTCTCCGGCCGGAGGAAGAACTCCTTGGTGCTCAGAAAGCCGACGATGTCGTCCACGTTTTTTTCGTAGACCGGGATCTTGCTGTGCTTCTTGCTTCTCATGAGGGCGGCCGTCTCCTCCCTGCCGGCTTCTCTCCAGACGGCCACGATGTCCACCCTGGGCGTCATGATCTGCTCGACGCGGGTCTCGGAGAACCCGAGTATGTTGGTGGCGATCCGGGTCTCTTCCTTGGTGAAGCTTCCGTCTTCCTCAACGTCGTTCATTAACAGCCTCAGCTCGGACGGGCTGGCGGCTGCTTTTCTCTCCATCTCCTCCCCACCCACCAGCCCGAGTGAGAACAGGAGGCGGTTGGAGAAAGACGCGACGGCTCCCACGACCGGCCGGACGAACGCGCTGAACACGCTGACCGGACCCACGAGCGCCCGGGTCACTTGCACCGGGAAACTGACCGCCACCGCCTTGGGACCTATCTCGCCCAATATGAGGACGAGGAGGGTGTCCGCCACGATCGCGACGGCGACTCCGCCTGGACCGAACAGAATTCCGCATATCGCCGTCGCCACGGCCGCGCCCGCGACGTTGACCAGGGTGTTGCCCAGAAGTATCGTGGTCAGGGTGTGGCCGGGACGGTCGAGAGCGCGAGCGATGAGCTTGCCCGCCCTGTCTCCGGTTTCCTCCAGGGTGCAGACGTCGGGCCTCCTCAGCGAGAACAGCGCGGTTTCGGAGGCGGAGAAACACGCGGACAAACAGAGCAGAACGGCCAGAAGACAGAACAGGAAGACCAGCATGGGATCGGGATCCTACCTCCGGCCGCAGTCTAGCGACTCGCCCGGAGGCAGTCAACTGCTAACGACCGGCAGGGGCGCACACTCCCGTGCGGCTCTTGCTTTTGAGCGCCGGTAGTGGTAGTGTGAATAGATAAACGAGGCGACGCGTCTCAAGGAGGCCTGTTCATGTTTTTGTCCGAGAGTCTGAGAAAGAACACCAAGGTGATCCTCTGGATCACGATGTTTGCCTTCGTCGGATTCATCTTCCTCATCTGGGGAATGGACGTTCAGCAGAGCTCAGGCCGGAACCCGGCCGTCGTGGCCAAGGTCAACGGCCAGAACGTCCCGACCTCCTACTACAGGGAGCTGCTGAGGCAGGCGTACGACCAGGAACGCAAGCAGTCCGGCGACCGGCTGAGCGAGGCCCAGGAAACCAGGCTCAGACAGAGCACGTGGGACAGGGCGGTGACCGAGATCCTGCTTCAGCAGGAGATCAAGAAGCGCAACCTGGGTGTGACCGACGAGGAAGTGGCGTACTACATCAGGAACAGCCCGCCCGCCGAGGTGGCTCAGAATCCCGCCTTCCTGACCGACGGCAAGTTCGACCCCGAGAAATACAGGCAGATCTTGACCAACCCCGCCTACGACCTGAGCGGGCTGGAGGAACTGGTGCGCTCGTCGGTTCCGATGCGGAAGCTGGAGGAGCTGGTGGCCTCGTCCGCCAAGGTCAGCGACAACGAGGTCAGACAGGTGTTCGAGCAGACCAACCAGAAGCTGGACTACAGCTACGTGCTGGCCAGGCCGCAGGCTTTCCCCGTGCCTCCCGACAGCATCCCCGAGCAGGAGCTGAGGGCTTACTACGACAAGAACACGGACGAGTTCCGCGTCCCGGAGACAGCCAAGCTGCGTTACGTGATCGTGGAGAAGAAGCCGTCGGCCAAGGACGAAAGCGACGTGCTCACGTCCGCAAACGACATATGGAGAGACCTCCGGGCGGGCACCGACTTCGCGGAGCTGGCCGCCACGTTTTCTGAAGGACCCGAGGCCGGGCGCGGCGGCGACGTGGGAACGTTCGTTCCCAGGATAGGCATGACCACTGAGTTCGAGAAGGTGGCCTTCTCGCTCAAAGTGGGGGAGATTTCTTCGCCGTTCAAAGACATAAAGGGCTTCCATATCATAAGAGTCGAGGAGAAGAAGACCGAGGACGGTGTGGAGAAGGTGAGGTATCGCCAGATTCTCCTCACCGTGTCGCCGGGGTCGGAGACTCTGGCGGACATCCACGGCCGCGTTCAGGAACTCGTCGGCAAGGCCTCGCAGACTTCCCTGGAGCAGGCCGCGCAAGAGATGGGACTGGAGTCGCGCGAAACCGCCTTCTTCACCAAGGACGGTATGGCGCCCATCCTGCCGCAGGACGCGACAGTCAGGGAGTTTCCGTTCAAGCACAAGGTCGGCGAGGTGGGAAAACCCGTGGAGACGCAGAGGGGTTGGGTCGTGTTCCAAGTGGCTGAGAAACGCCCGGCCACCCTTCCCACGTTCCAGGAGGCGCTGCAGTCAGTCAAGGCGGCCGTCGTCCGCGCGAGGCAGGAAGAGCTGGCCGGCCGGAAGATCGACACCGTCGCCGCGGCCGTCTCGCGGGGTGCAA
>JAFGJU010000230.1 GCA_016928935.1 Candidatus Eiseniibacteriota bacterium
GAGGAGGCTCACCAGAAGGGTATCGTCCACCGCGACATCAAGAGCGGCAACATAATCGTGACCGGCAAGGGTCAGGTCAAGATAATGGACTTCGGGCTGGCCCGTACGGACCGCTCAACCCGCCTGACCAGCACGGGGGTTACCCTGGGCACAGTTTCCTACATGTCGCCCGAGCAGGCCATGGGCGAAAAGGTGGACCACAGGACCGACCTCTGGTCGCTCGGCGTCGTCATGTACGAGATGCTGACGGGACGCCTGCCCTTCGACGCGCCGCAAGAACAGGCAGTCATGTACCAGATAGTCAACCAGGAACCCGAGCCCATAACAGGTATACGCACCGGCGTCCCGATGGAGCTGGAGCGCATCACACAGAAGGCCATGGCAAAGAGACCGGGCGAGCGTTACCAGACGGCTGCCGAGCTCTTGGCGGACCTGCGCGCGCTCAAGCGGAGAATGGAAAGCGAGGCGCTTCCTGCGGCGACCCGCGCGGCGCCTCCGAGCGCGCGAGCGCGTCTCATCAGGAACGTGGCGATCCCGGCGGCGGCCGTCCTGGCGCTCGTGGCCGGCTGGATTGCGGCCGGAAGGAACGGGGAGCGCGCGATTCCGCGCAGCCGGCCGTTCCAGGTCACTCACGGCGAAGCCTGGCAGTTGGAGCCGGCAATATCCCCTGACGGGGGCAAGATAGCGTACGCCTCAAACGAATCGGGAAACCTGGACATCTACGTGATAGATGTGCGCGGCGGCAATCCTCTGCGTCTGACGGCGGACGCCTCCGCCGACCACCGTCCGGTGTGGTTTCCGGACGGGAGCGCCATCGCTTTCGAATCCGACCGCGCGGGACACAAGGGTATCTGGAAGGTCGGCCAGCTCGGCGGCGCCGCCACTCAGATCGTCGCGAACGCCTCCTGGCCGGCCGTCTCGCCCGACGGGAAGACTATAGCTTTCGCGAAGACCGACCCGGGAGGTGACGACCGCATCGCGGTGGCTCCGCTGGACGCGCCGGACAACGTCACCGTGTTGACAGGCCCGGAAGACGGCACTTGGGAGCACGTCAACCCCGCGTGGTCGCCAGACGGAAGCAAGATATGCTACTCGACTCGGCACAATCTGTGGATTGTGCCGTCGAGGGGCGGAGACGCGTGGCTCCTTACGCAAGACGGAACACTGGATGCCGAGCCGGCGTGGTCGCCCGACGGCCGTCACGTGTACTTCTCGTCTCACAGGGAGGGCACACTTGCTCTGTGGCGCGTGGCAGCCGAGGGCGGCACTCCCGAGAGACTGACGATGGGGGTCGGCCAGGAGTGCTCTCCCACTGTCTGCAGGGACGGAACCAGGCTTGCGTACTGCACCCATTCCTGGGAGCCTGACATCGAGATACGGGACGTGCGGTCGGGCAGGGACATTCGTCTTGCGAGCCTGAGCGGGGGCAATCATCCGGCCGTCGCGCCGGACAAGAGCAGCGTCGTGTTCATCTCAAATCGCTGGGGCCCGAAGAACGACTTGTGGTTGCAGCCTCTGGGTCGGCAGGACGCGGCCGCGGAGCCCGTCCGTCTCACCGACCATCCCGGTAATGCCTCTCACCCGGTTTTCTCCCCCGACGGCAAGTGGGTCGCCTACTACAGGATTGTCGGAGAGGAGCGCGACATCTGGGCCGTGCCCGCCGCAGGCGGCCAGCCGGTGCGGTTCACCGACGATCCGGCCAACGACATACACCCCGCGTGGTCGCCCGACGGGTCGCTGATTGCGTTCTGCTCCGACAGCGGAGGGAGTTCCCGAATCCGGGTCGCTCCGGTAAGGGACGGCCGTCCCGCCGGGCCGGCGAGACAACTGGCGACGGGGGACATCAGCGCGTGGGCGCCGAGCTGGTCCGCCGACGGCGGGTTGATAGCGTTCCTGGGGTTGCAGGGTAACGACTGGGAAATATGGACAGTGCCGAGTGACGGGAGCGGCCGGCCGACGCAGGTCACACACGGAGCAAACGCCATTCGCGTGAGATGGGAGGGTCTCACGGGCCGCCTTCTCGTCAGTGGCACCTGGGGCAGCGGCGAGTATGAGCTTCGCAGGGTATGGCCGGACGGAAGCAGAGTGGAGCCGTTACACCCGCCCGTTCGGTTCGGGCCTGAGGACGCGGGGGCGCTCTTCGACGTGTCTCCGGACGGAGAGCTCATCGCTTACTGCCGCCAGAAGCTGAAGGGCAACGTCTGGCTGCTCGAGGCAGAAAAGGGGTCGTTTTGACCGAACAAGAGGAGGAAGACATGCCGAAGCCACGCAAAGCCAGTCCGGACTACATGACGGCCGCCATGCTCAGGGCGGAGGTCAGGAAGGTCAGCATCGCTCTGAATGCGATGAACAAGCAGATGCGAAGCCTCAAGACGGGGACCAAGCTCACAAGGCCGGGCGCGGCGTGGACCAAGCCCGGGCCGCAGGTCGCTGGGGACGACTGCAAGAAGGGACTCTGGAAAGGGAAGCTCGCCATCAGGGAAATCGAGCCGGCCCTGAGGAAGCTGAGCGAGCGGCTTCGGAAGACCGCTGATTTCATGCGGGCTCACAAGCTGCCGAAGTAGTCAACGCGACGGCTCGGGTTGACGGACAAGGAGGTACCCATGAAAAAGAAGAGACGAGCCACGCCCGAGAACGGCATGACAGTGCGCATGCTCAAGAAGGAGCTCGCGAAGGTCAGGCGCGGGCTTACCGCGGTTGCCGGTGACCTGGGAAAGATGAGGGGCGACATGCCGATCATCATAATAGGAGACCCGCCTCCACCCAGTCCCCGGGTCGCGGGTGCTGATTGCCTGAAGTCCGTATGGAAGCCCGGGGCAAAGGTGAAGAGAATCGACCTGGCGCGAGCCCTGGGCGGCCTGAGCCTGGACCTGGGCAGGCTGGCGCGTTACCTGGCGACTCATAGATGATCAGCGCCCTGACGCTGGTGCTGACAACGGACTGCAACCTGAGCTGCGAGTACTGCTACGCGGCTTCCGGGCGGCGCTCGAACATGAATTGGGCGACTCTGCGCGCGGCTTTGGACTTGGGGTTAAGCCACGGCCGACCCGGGGTCAAGCTGGTATTCTCGGGCGGCGAGCCGCTCCTGAGATTCTCAATGATTGAGCGGGCAGCGGCCCACGTGCGTGAGACGGCGCCGGCGGGCCGGCGGCCGAGGTTCGTCCTGCTGACAAACGGCACCCTCCTGGACGAGAATAAGATCCGCTTCCTGAAGCAAAACCGGTTCGAGGTACAGCTCAGCTTCGACGGGTTGTCTGAGGCCCAGGACGTCCGCGGGGTCGGCACGTTTGACAGACTTGACGGTCTGCTCACGGCGCTTTCGCAGCGGCATCGCGGCTTCTTCCGCCGCCGCGTGAAGGTCAGCATGACCGTGACTCCCGGGACGGTCGCGAGCATGGCCGATTCGGTGGAGTACTTCCTCGGAAAGGGGGTAGAGCGATTGGCCCTCGCGCCCTCCCTGACCGATTGCTCCGAATGGAGACCGAGCCGCGAGTTTGAAATGAGGCGTCAGTTCGCCCGGGTCTCGAGGGCATCGCTCGCCCACTACAGGCGCACCGGGAAGATCCCGGTGCTCATGCTGAGAGGGAGGGACGACGGCGGAAATCCCCTGGGCCTCCGTTTCGCCTGGGTCCCAGGCCTCAGCATGTCCATGTGCGGAATCGTCCGGTGCGAGAATCTTGCGGTGGACGTCGGCGGAGAGGTGTCGGCCTGCGTGACCTTGGTCGGTTCATACCGGCGCCCGCGCTCGGCGCTTCTTCGCGGCGCCGTCAAGGCCGCGCGCCTCGGAAACGTGCGGTCACGTTCCCTGGGGAAGAGACTGACGGCGCGCCGCGGGCGCGCCGCGGGCGGGGCCCTCTCCGCTCTCTCCGCCCGGCTGGGCTGGACGGAGATCTTCCTTGCCAAAGAAGACAAACGCTCGTCATACAGGCGCTGCCGCGACTGCAGGTATTTCTCGTTTTGTCTCGTGTGCCCGGTCTCAATAGCGCACGCCAAGGGAGGACGGGACCCGCGCCGGATACCGGACTTCGGATGTGCGTTCAACTTCGAGGCGGCCAGACAGTGGGAGGCTTTCAGAAGGCGGGCCTGCTCGTTGCCCTGAGTCCGAAGGCCGGAACGCCGGCGGCCCGGCTCTGCGCACCGAGCCGCGGCCTCGGAGCACGCGGCGGCTAGGCGGCGACTCCAGCCGTCTCGCGCTCGAGCGTCTCTTCAGTCGCTGGCTGCGGCCCGGCGGCCAGCGGAATCGTGAAATGGAAGCTGCTTCCCCTGCCGACGGTGCTCTCGGCCCAGATTCTGCCGCCCATCAGCGACACCAACTCTTTGCATATGGCCAGTCCCAGGCCGGTGCCGCTTCGTTTCCCCTTGGTCTTGTCGGCCACCTGCTTGAACTTGTCGAACACTCGGTCGAGGTCCTCGGAAGGGATGCCCTCGCCGCTGTCCGTGACCGTCATGCGCAGATGCGTGGCCGGCGCTGCGGCCGAAGCCGCCGTTCCGGCGGCGTCGCTGGCAGGGGTGAAGCTCAGGGTGACGAGCCCTCCCGGCCCGGTGAACTTGACCGCGTTGTTGAGGATGTTCACCAACACCTGGACCAACCGCTGCTCGTCGGCCACGACGGACCATTCGGCGGCGGGGGTCCCGAGGCTCAGCTGTATCTGCTTTCCGTCGGCCAGAGGTTTCACGCTGCCCACGGCGGCGTCGGCTGCGTCGGCCACTTCGAGGGGCTCGAGAGTCAACTTCAGCTCGCCCGCCTCTATCTTGGCCAGGTCGAGCAGGTCGTCCAGCACCGAAGTGAGTCTCTCGCTCTGCTGCAGGATGATTCTCAGGAAGGACCGGCTCTGCTCCTTGGGAATCTCGTACTCCAGGAGTGACTCGGCGTAGGCCCGGACAGCCGCGAGAGGCGTCCTCAGCTCGTGCGAAACGTTCGAGAGGAAGTCGGATTTCATTCTGTCGAATTCCACGAGCCTCAAGTTGGTCTGTTCGAGCTGCGTGTGCGAGCGCGCGAGCTTGCCCAGCTCCGCCTCGGCCGCTCTGCACGCCTCCCGCTGCGTGTCTGCCGTCAGGCGGGCGTGCAGTATAGGCGCAATGTGCTCCGCCACGGCCTCCAGCAATCCGACGTCCTTCTCGTCGTAGTCCGTCGGTTTGTTGGCGACGTGGAGAAGGCCTATCACGGCGCCGTTGTGAACGACCGGCGTCGCCAGGTTCCTGGAAACTGGTATGTGCCCGGCCGGCACCCGTGACGGTTCGTTGGAGTAGAACGTTCTCTTCTCCCTGAGCGCGCGGCCCCAGAGCCCGCCCCAGGCGTCCGGCTTGAAAGCCGTCGGTCTGTCGGGGACCTCGCACTGTCTCCAGACGTCTCTCGTGATGGAGGCGCAGACGAGGTCGCCGTTGCCGCCGATGTAACCCAGAATGCCGTGCTTGCTCAAGGTCGTCTCGAGAACCGCCTGGAGAGCGCGCGCGTAGGCCTCTTCGTCGTCGAAGCTGACGAAGGCACTTCCCACCCGGGCCACGACGCCGATTCTCTTTCTGTAGTCCTCCAGCAGTCTCGCGACGCGACTCATTGCCCTGGACTGCAGGAGCATCGCGACGGGCACGAGCATGCCCAGCACGATGGCCCGTTCCGTCAGCTCCCGCGCGCCGGGTCTGAACATGGCGGCGAGGAATCCGGTCTCGCCCGAGAGCGCGGCCTCCACGCACGACTCGACCACCCAGTAGAGCGCACCGATGGCCAGACCGGTGAAGCCGATCTTGCTCTTCTGCCCGCTGCGAGAAAACGCCCCGTCATCCATCCGGACACCCCCGGCATGCCGGCGCGGCACAATGCACATTCTGTGACCGGCCATGCCCTTTTCGGATATGCGTCTTCCTGGTCATCCGACCCTCAATGAGTATTATCGTCAAGTCCGTCGGAATCTTTGCGGGATTGTGCCGACGGCCACGGCGCGGACGGCGCTAGCGCGTGAGAACGGGCTCAGAATGCGGCTAACGTTCTGGTCCAGAACTCGTTGTAGAGGGTCCGTTCACGGAGTGGGTCCCGGGGTGGAGCCGTCGCCGGGAGGAATTAGTGGACATCCACCCCAAAGCGCCTTAGATTAGGTTCGAGACTGCGGCCGCGGGCGGGGTACGCGCACGCATGCAGGCGCGCCGCTGCGCGCCCGCGCAAGGATGAGCACGTCGCAGGAGGGCGAGGACGCCAGCGCGCGAATGAAGGCGCTCCGCTGCTCAACCCGGATCCACGCCGAACGAGGTAGATGGAGAGCTCTAGCAGAATCAGGCCCGCCAAGTGGCTTCACAACGCAGATTCCCCGGTCATGCTGATGGTGGACGATTTCACCAACGTGTGGGTGGACGTCAACGGGAACGGCCGCATAGAAGCCGAGGAAGACTGGGGACACGCCCTCGATTCCCCGGGCTCCGTCTTCGAGTTCTTGACGGAAAAGCTCCTGGCCGATTGTCCGCGCGCGCGAGTGACCTTCTTCAGCCCCATGGCCAGGGCGCCCTTTGCCAGCAAGCACAAGTTTGCGGCTCACTTCGGCCCGATAAACGAAGACGAGCGCACGGCCGCCTTCTTCAGAAAGGTGCACAGTGACCCCAGGTTCGAGGTCGCCTACCACGGCCTGACGCACGGCGTGCCCGGAACGAGGACGGAGGACTTTGTCCAGGAATGGGCGGCCTACAAGTCGCTCGAGGAAGCGCTCGAGACCATAAGGAAGGGGAAGAAGATATACTTCGAGGTGTTCGGAGAAGAACCCGCCGGCGGAAAGTACTGCGGCTACGAGGGAAACTCCTTCTCCGACGAGAGCATCGACAGAAGCGCGTTTCTCTGGTGGTGCAGGCGATGGGACAGGGGCGAAGCGCGTCCCGGGGACGTCCAACGGTTCGACGTGAGGTACTTCGGACAGCACCACGTCCTGGACGTCCCGTCAACGGTGTTCGGAGCAATGTTCAATCGGCCGTGGGGTGTGGCCGGCCGGCTGCGGGGCAGGAAGGCGATCGTCAAGAGCGGCGCGGACGAGCTCGACCAGTTGCTGCGGCATCGACTCGTCATCAGCATTCAGGAGCACATCTCTCCGGCAAGGCCGGACGGCAGGCGACAGACCCCGAACATCTTCGACGACAGGGAAAGCCTCAAGCTCATCTTCGATTACCTGGCGGACAAGAACGTCTGGTACTGCACGGGCACGGAGCTGGCGGAATACGTGTA
>JAFGJU010000231.1 GCA_016928935.1 Candidatus Eiseniibacteriota bacterium
GAGGAGCGAACTGGAGTACGCCCAGAAGCTCATCAAGGACGGGCTCTACGACGTGGCCCGCGGCGAGTTGGCCCGCTTCACCGGGCGCGACACGCCGGCCGGTGTTCGGCAGCGGGCCTTCATGCTGCTGGGCGACGTGGAGACTGCGTCGTCCAACCACGATAAGGCGAAGAGGTTCTACGAGTCGGCCTACGAGGCCGACCCTGGGGGCGGCGACGGGTGTGCGGCGCTTGCAAAAGTTGGAGCGGCGAGCTTCCTGCTGGAGGACTACCGGGGAGCGGCGTCCGCGTTCCAGAAGTTGCCGGAGCTGTTCCCGGACTGCGCCCTGGTCCGTGGAGCGATGTTCGACCTCGGGCGCGCCCATTTTGAGTTGGGGGACTACGAGGAGGCCGTCAGACAGTTCGAGCGGACTCGGTCGGCGTGCGGCATCGACGAAGAGAACCCGGAGCTCCTGCTGTGGCTGGGCAGGGCCCAGTTTAAGCTGGACCCGTCGAGGGGGCTTGAGACTTTCCAGAGCATTCTCAGGTCACACGCCGGGACGCCGGCCGCGTTCGGGGCTTCGCTGGAGCTCGCAGCGGAGCTGGACAGGCGAGGCAATTCAGAGGCTGCCGTCGCTGTGCTCGAACGGGCGCTCAAGTACAAGAACGTGGACCGGGCGAGTCGCGCCGTCGGCTTGTTGCGCCACGGCGCGCTGCTCTCGTCTGGCGGCAAGCACAGGGAAGCCGGCCGGGCGTTCTCCGAGTGTTTTGAGCTCTCGGCCGATTCGTCCCTTTGCGAGAGATGCAACCTGAGGGCGCAGGAGTCGTTCCTGTCTGCGGCGCTGCACAGCGAAGCGGACGAGATGGCGCAGAAGCTGCTGTCGGGTTCGTACTCCGACCGCGCGAAGGAGGCGTCCCTTCTGACGCGCGCGGCCTCCGCAAAGGCGAGGGGTGACCTGGACGGCTCTCTGGTGTTCTTGGAACGACTCAGGAGGGCCGCGGCCCCGGATTCCCTTTATTGTCTGGCCAGGATCGAGGAGGCCGAGACCAGGGAAGCTCTGTCCGATTACGGCGGCGCCGAGTCCTCGTACCTTCTTGCAATGAAGCACTCCTGTCCGGAGAGCCTGCGTGAGAGAGTCCTGCTGGGCCTGGCGGACCTCTATGGGGAGAGCATGGCCGACCCGGAGAGGGCGTCGCTCTACCGCTGGCTTGTGGTCAGACTTCATCCCGGCTCCGAGGCGGCGGGCGCGGCCGCGCACGAGCTCGCCGAGGCCGCGGAGAAGCGAGGCGATTTCGCCGAGGCGGCGCGACTGTTTGCCGGGGTCGCGGGTGATTTTCCCCTGAGTGATCAGGCGGACGACTGGAGGCGGAGGGCCGAGGCGCTGCAGAGGCTCTTTCCTCCGTCCGTCCGCGCGAGCGACATAGGGAAGCTGACCGGCGCGTTGTCTTCCGCGGCGTCGGGCGAGCTCCAGGGCGACAGGGCGCTCCAGGAGGCCGCGCGAGTGTTGGGGTCCGAGTTCCGAGAGTACGACGAGGCCGCTTCTCTGCTGGAACAAGCCCTGACCAGCGCTCCGGTCGAGAGGAAGCACCTGGTTCTCATGGCGCTGGGCGAGACGCGCATTCTACAGGCAGAAAGGGCGGAATACCTGGGCGAGAAGGACAAGGCGACGCAGTACAGGAGCGAGGGGCTTCGCAGCTTCCGGGACCTTGTCTCGCAGTATTCGAACAGCTCTCTGGCCGACGATGCCAGATTGGAGCTCGTTAAGGCCGAGCTCGAGCGGGTCGAGTCTCCGGACAAGGAGCGGCGGGCGCCGGCTCTCTACTCGGATTTCCTCCGGGAATACCCTGAGACGGACAGATTGGACGAAGCGCTCTTCAGAAGAGCCGTGGCGCTCGAGGCTTTGTCCGAGCACCCGGAGGACGAGCAGGCCGGGGACGCGCTGTCAGACTTCGACAGAATCGTACGTGAGTTCCCTCGGAGCCGGTTCGTGGCCGAGACGCGGCTCAGAAAGGCAAGGATGCTCTGCCGGAAAGGCGAGACCGCTGCCTGCGAGAGGGAGTTGGAGGTCGTGGTGGAGCAATTCCCGTCGGCCGCCGCTGCTGCCGAGGCCGCGTACGAGCTGGGCGAGCTCAACCTCGCGAAGAGGGCGACCGACAAAGCAGTCCGTCTGTACACCGTCGCCTTCGAGAAAGCCGGGACTCGCTCGCTCCGTGAACGCGCGCTGGCCAGAAGGGGCGACTCCCATCTCGTGGCGGGAGACCTCGCCGGGGCCGTGGACGAGTATGAATACGTACTGGCGCGGGACCCTCGCGGTCCTTTCGCCGACGACCTTCTGGCCAAGGTGGCGCAGGCCTACCTGGGCCGCGGCATGCTGGCGGAGGCCTCGGCTCCGCTCAAGAGGCTGGGACGCGAGTTTCCACAGAGCGCTCTCCTGCCCGGGCTCCTGATGCGGAAGGCTCAGGCCGAGGAGAGGGCGGGCGACTTCGCTGCCGCGAAGTCCACGTACGACGAGATAGGAAGGAAATTTCCGCAGGCCGGCTCTGATACGACTTTTGTGATGGGGCTCGGCAGGGCGAGTCTCAAGTCCGGTGACTTCGCGTTGGGCCTCAAGGCCTTCGAGAGGCTCCTCAAGATGGACACCAGCCCGGAGCTCAAGAGGGAGGCCGGTCGCGGGGCCGTCCTCGCGCTGGCCAGGATGGGAGAGGAGTCCAAGCTCCGGAAGAGGCTGGAGTGGTACGTGAAGACCTTTCCGGAGGACGAGTCCGTCGCGAACGAGGTCGCGCTGGAGAGAGGACTTGGTCTCTACCGGTCGGGGCGGTACGAAGAGGCCTACTCGGCGCTGTCGTCGGTGGAGTCGAACCTGCCGGCTTCCGGCAGGATGAACGCGCTCGTCACGATGGGGCTCTCGAAGCTCAAGGTGGGTGACTACGCGGCCGCCGCCGGAGCGTTCCGGGCGGCAGTGGAAGCCGGCCGTGGCGCTCCGACCGACAGCTCGCTCGCCTACACCGCACGGTTCAAGCTCGGAAGTTCTCTGTTCGCAATGTCCGCCTTCAGGGAGGCCTCCGCAGCGTACGTGGAAGCCGCCGAGTTTTGCGCCGATTCCTCCCAGTGCTGCGAGGCGTGGTATAATGGCGGGTTGTGCCTGGAGAGAGCGCAGGACTGGGAGGCTTCAGCGGAGCTCTACCTCAGGGTGGCCGGCGGCTGCGCAGGAAAACTCGGCAAGGACGCGGCGTTCAAGGCGGGGTACTGCAGGCTGAACGCGGGCGAGAACCGCGAGGCCGTGGCCCTGCTCGTCAGGGCGCTCGCCGTCTCGGACGAGTCGGAGAAGCCCGAGGTGCAGTACTGGATAGGCGAGGCTTACGCTGCTGCGGGAGACATGGACAGGGCGGCCGCGGAGTTCCTGAAGGTGCCGTACCTCTACGGAGAGAGCACTCTCTGGGCAGTGACCGCGCGCTACAAGGCCGGCCAGGCGTTCGAGGCGGCCGGGAACAAGGACGCCGCCGTGAAGCAGTACAGGGCAATAATCCAGAGAGAGGGTGAACAGTCAGAGTGGGGAAGCATGGCAAGGGAAAGGCTGCTCCTGCTTTCGAAATAGGGCTCCCTCGAAGCTCCCCCGCCGGCTTCATTTCCGTCAGGGGAGCCAGGGAGCATAACCTCAAGAACATAGACGTAGACATCCCACGAAACTCGCTGGTCGTCATAACAGGAGTGAGCGGTTCGGGCAAGAGCTCGCTGGCCTTCGACACCGTGTACGCCGAGGGCCAGAGGCGCTACGTGGAGTCCCTCTCCGCGTACGCGAGGCAGTTCCTGGGCCAGATGGAGAAGCCCGACGTGGACTCCATCGAGGGTCTCTCGCCGGCCGTCTCAATCGAGCAGCGCACGGCCGGCGCCAACCCGCGTTCTACCGTCGCCACGGTCACTGAGCTGTATGACTACCTGCGACTCCTGTTTTCGCGCCTCGGCGTCCAGTACTGTCACAGGTGCGGCGCGCCGGTCGGGGCGCAGACCCCTTCCCAGATAGTGGCTTCCCTCCTCGAGACTGAAGCGGGAAAAACTGTCCAGGTCATGGCGCCTCTGGTCAGGGGCAGGAAGGGGGAGTACAAGAAGGAACTGGAGCAGGCCAGAAAGCAGGGCTTCCTTCGCGCCCGGGTGGACGGGCAGGTGGTGGAGCTGGAGTCAGTGGGGTCCCTCAAGAAGACCAAGAAACACGACATTGACATCCTGATTGACAGACTCCTCGTGTCGGAGAAGAACCGGACGCGGCTTGCGGACTCGGTTGAAACGGCCCTTCGCGTCACCTCCGGAACCGCGAGCGTGCTGTCCGGCGCGAAGGAACTTCTGTTCAGCGACAGGCGAGCCTGTCCAAACTGTGGAATAGGCTTTGACGAGCTCAATCCCCGGAACTTCTCGTTCAACAGTCCCTACGGCGCTTGCCCGGTCTGCGACGGCCTGGGCACACGCCTCGAGATTGACCCGTCCCTGGTCGTACCCGACCCCAGGCTTTCTCTGGCGGAAGGCGCCCTCGCGCCGTGGGGGAAAGCGGGGAGCGGCTGGTTCTGGACCCAGGTTAGGGCCCTGGCGCGGCATTACCGATTTGACTTGAAGACGCCGTTCGAGGAGCTCCCGGAGGCCGCGAAAAGGGGGATACTTTACGGCACGGGCCCGGACGAGGTCGAGTCCACGTACAAGAGCACCAGGTTCACGGTCAAGAGGCGCGCGAGTTTCCCCGGCATCATCCCCGACCTTACGCGCAGGTACAGGGCCACCACCTCGGACGCTGTGCGCGAGTGGATAGAGGGCTTCATGGCGCAGGGTAAGTGTCCGGCGTGCGGAGGGAAACGGCTCAAGCCGGAGAGCCTGGCCGTGCGTCTGGACGGAAAGAGCATAGCGGATTACTCGTCTTCCTCGGTCAAGGAGGCCCGGGAGCTTTTCGAGAGACTCGGGTTCGGGGAGTCGGAGGAGACGGTGGCGCGCCCGATCCTGAAGGAGATCCAAGAGCGCCTGGAGTTCCTCTGCGACGTGGGATTGGACTATCTCACTCTTGACAGAAGCGCCGCCACCCTTGCGGGAGGCGAGGCACAGAGGCTCAGGCTGGCCACCCAAATAGGCTCCAAACTGAGCGGCGTGCTGTACGTCCTGGATGAGCCGAGCATAGGCCTTCACCATCGTGACCAGCGACGGCTGCTGGACACTCTGTGCGAACTCAGAGACATGGGGAACACCGTGCTCGTCGTGGAGCACGACAGGGACACCATCCTTTCCGCGGACCACGTGATAGACCTGGGGCCGGGAGCGGGTGAGGCGGGCGGTTACGTCGTGGCCACGGGGACTTCGAAGGAGATAGCGGGCGACGAGGCCTCGCTGACCGGTCAGTATCTGTCTGGAAGGAAGGACGTGGAGCTTCCCGAGACCCGGCGCGGGCCCGCAGGAGCGAGCCTCGTTGTGAGGGGTGCGGCGGCGAACAACTTGAAGTCAATAGACGTGGCGTTCCCGCTGGGGCTGTTCGTGTGCGTGACCGGGGTCTCCGGCTCTGGAAAGAGCACTCTCGTGAACGACATCCTGTTCAGGGCTCTGGCCAGGCACTTCTATTCCTCGACGGATTCTCCCGGCAAGCACAGCAGGATAGACGGGCTGGAAGCCATCGACAAGGTGGTGGACATCGACCAGTCGCCTATAGGCCGGACGCCGCGGTCCAACGCGGCCACTTACGTGGGCGCCTTCTCGCACATAAGGAGCTTGTTCGCACAACTGCCGGAGTCGAAGGTCAGGGGATACAAGCCCGGCAGGTTCAGCTTCAACGTGCATGGTGGCCGGTGCGAGGCGTGTCGGGGTGACGGTCTGGTCAAGATCGCGATGCACTTCCTGCCCGACGTCTACGTGACGTGCGACGCTTGCCGGGGCAAGAGGTACAACAGAGAGACGCTGGAGATACTGTACAAGGGCCAAAGCATCGCGGACGTTCTGGACATGACGATAGAGCGCGCCCACCAGTTTTTTCTGCAGATACCCGCGGTCCGCAGGAAGCTCGAGGCCCTCAGGGACGTGGGTCTGGGATACCTTCGCGTGGGGCAGCCGGCAACGCGGCTCTCGGGTGGAGAGGCGCAGAGAGTGAAGCTGGCTGCGGAGCTGTCCAAGGTGGCAACGGGCAGGACGGTCTACATTCTGGATGAGCCGACGACGGGACTCCATTTCGACGACGTGAGACTGCTGCTCCGGGTGCTGAACAAGCTCGTGGCCGCCGGGAACTCGGTCATAGTCATAGAGCACAACCTGGACGTGATAAAGACCGCGGACTACGTCATAGACCTGGGACCGGAGGGAGGGGAAGAGGGGGGCCGAGTCGTAATGGCCGGGCCGCCTGAGGAGATCGCGGCCTGTACGCACTCGCACACCGGCAGGGCGCTCAAGGCAATCCTGGGACGGCGCGCGGAAGCGCGCGCAGCAGAATAACCAGCCCGAGCGGGCGAGGCACGCTCAGGACCCGAGAAAAAACCTAGGCGGGCGAGGGTCGCTCAGACCCCGCCCGCCTCCTTGTTCTGCGAGCCGACCGGGCCCGGCCGGCAAGGGCGCCGTGCGCGACCCGATCTCACCCTTCTAGTACTTCCCGTCCATCTTGAATTCCGGCACGTTGAACCAGAATCCCGTGTTGTTGATGCTGTCCATCTCGGCCTGAATCAGGTCGAAGTGAGTGTCTTCCCACTGCGCCAACTTCTCGAACAGGTCCTTGGCCTTCGGGTCCTTGGCAGCCGCGGCCTGGTCGCGGAAGAACTTGGCCGTTTTTCGCTCCAGGTCCAGGGCTATCTTCAGGGCCTCCGTCTCGGCCCCTCCGGCCTCTCCGGTGACCCTCTGCTGCCTTTCAGTCATGGCCGGCGCCATTTCCTCTATCTCGTACTTGGGCACGTGGATTTCGACCCAGGGCTGCCCCTCGGCCAGGTCGTGCAACTGCTTCTCCAGAATCCTTCGGTGCTCGTTCTCGTCCATGGCCAGCCGGATGAACATGTTCTTCCCGAATTCCTGCTTGGTCTGGCGGGCGAACTTGAGAAAAGTCACAAGGCCGTTCTCCTCGATGTCGATGGCCATCCTGAGGGCCCTCATTGCGTCACTGGATACGTCCGGCATTCCACTCCTCCTTTGCC
>JAFGJU010000232.1 GCA_016928935.1 Candidatus Eiseniibacteriota bacterium
CCCCTGAGGCGAAGGAGTAGGCCCGCCGGCGCCCCGTCGCGGTTCTACCTGGCCCGCAGCACTACCAGGGTCAGGTCGTCGTTCAGCCTGGCCTCACCCCGGAAGGCCGTCACGCCGTCTATTATGCCCTGCATCACGCCTTCGGAGTCCCTCCCCGCGACCGTCCTCACGAGCTCTTCCAGCCGTTCCTGGCCGAACTGGTCGCGCTCCGGGTTCATGGCGTCGGTGACTCCGTCCGTGTAGAGGACCAGGAGGTCTCCGCTCGCGAACGAGACCCTTCTCTCCTTGAACGTGATGCCGGGCAGAGCTCCGAGCACGGTGCCGCCTTCCATCAACAGCTCGGTCCTGCCGTCCGTTCGGACGAGTATCGGCGGGTTGTGTCCGGCGTTGGAGTAAGTCAGGACGCGAGCCCTGGTGTCCAGCACTCCATAAAAGGCCGTGACGAAGTTGCCGCTCTCCACACTCTCGAGGAGCAGCCTGTTCACCTTGGCCAGTATCGTCCTGATGGCGTAGTTGTTCCTTATCTCCGCCCTGAGGCTGGCCCTGAAGCTGGCCATGATCAGGGAGGCGGGGATCCCCTTCCCGGACACGTCGGCGATGGCGATGCCGGTTTGGTGCTCGACGATCGGGACGAAGTCGTAGTAGTCTCCGCCCACCTCCTCGTACGATATGTTCGTGGCGCAGACGTCGAAACCCTCAAACAGGGGGCAGCCGGCCGGAAGGAAGGTGGCCTGTATCTGGCGCGCGATCTTGAGCTCCTCCACGAGCCAGCGTCTTCTCAGCAGTTCCTCGGACAGCCTCGCGCGCTCGATCATTATCGCGGCCTGGGTCGCGAAGGCGGACAGCAGGTCCACGTGGTCGTCCGTGAAGGCGTTGAGCCTGTCGCTCTCTAGGTTGAAGGCGCCTATGACCGAGTCGCCCGTGAGGAGAGGCACGACGACTTCCGAGCGCACACTGGGCCTCGCCTCCACGTACCTGGGGTCCTTCTTCGTGTCGGCCACGACGAACTCGCGCCCCTCCTTTATGGACAGCCCCACCAGGCCCTCGCCGAGCTTCAGCCTGACCTTGTCGCCGTAAGCGGGCTCGTAACCTCTCGTGGCCAGTGTCTCGATGTCCAGCGAGCCCGGCCGCAGGAGATAAACGCCCCCGGCGTCATACGGTATCACCCTGGACAGGGCGTCGAGGATGGAGTCCAACACCGCCTGCACGTCCAGAGACGAGCCGACCGCCTTGCCCACGTCGAACAGCATTTCCTTCTCGAGGACGTTTCTGCTGAGCTCTCTCCTCAGCGACAGCATCCTGAAGTACGGTGTGACCGCCGGGGCCAGCCTCGCGCAGGCGGCCACGTGCGCCTCGGTGAACGCGGAGCCGCCGGAAGAATTGAAGGCGCAGAAGGCACCGAGATACTCTCCGGCGCTCCTGACCGGGGTACAAAGCGCCGACCCCAGCCTCATCTTGAGCAGGCCCTCCAGGCCCCGCTGGGTCTGCGCCTCGAGTTCATCTTTTGTGATACTCACCGCGCCGCCTGCCGTCGACGCGAGGAAGGGCAGGGGCTCCGACGCGGCCAGCCTGCCCGACACGACGGACTCTCCCGGGCGCTCGGCGGTCATAACGACGCTCACCGTGCCCCGCAACCTGTCCGGCAGGAAGAGCGCCGTCCTCTCCGCCGACGACAGCTCCGCCAGGACGGACAGCATCGCCTCTGCCAGCTCGTCAGAAGTGCCGACGGCGTTCAACCGCTCGAGGACCCTCTGGACCTCGGCCGCCGCGTTCACCGGCGGCAAGAACGACTCAGGTGTTGATTGTCCCAATTCCTTTTCCATTTTGACTCCCGCAGAATGTATCATCACCGCGTTCTCGAGTCAAATCAACCTCACTTTGATTCAGCGTCACACTGTGGCAGGAAAATCGCGGCCCGGCGAGAAGGCCGCAGTCGCTTTTCGCTTGACATCAGGAGGCGTCGTGGGGATAATGAATTTGGTTGCTGGAACGTGGGATGTGTCGTACCTTCCGACCCAGTCAGTGACAAAAACCGAATAGCCGTTAAGCTCGGGTTTTCCGGGCGGGCATCGTCTGCGTTGTCAGCCGCTCCCGTCAGCAGCCCTCGGGTCCGGGAGTCAAGCTGCCAAAACAGACCTACCAAAAAATCCGCATCTTGCCTGTCAGCACGGCAGCAGAGTTGGCGCGAAGCGATGCCCCCCGGAAAACCTTTTTTGGGGGCGGGCCGCGGAGCCGTGAGGCGTCGGCCCGCCCTTGGCTTAGGCTTGCGCAGCTTTTGATTTGACAGGGTTCACGTTCGGCCGCTATAGTTGGAGCAATTGACGGCGGCCGGGGTCGCGGCGCGCGAATGGACGGCGGCCGAGGGTCCGGTCCAGCGCTCGTTCAGTTGGGGAAGGAGTGCAGAGGTGTCAGTGGAAGAGTTGATTGAAGTGGCGGCAGGAGAAAAGGAAGCGGACATAGTGCTCAAGGGGGGCAAGGTGGTGAACGTCCTGAGCGGCGAGATCTACGAGGCGGACGTGGCCATACTGGGCAGCCAGATCGCCGGACTGGGCGCGTACTCCGGAAAGACGGAGATCGACGTGAGCGGAAAGTACGTGTGCCCCGGCCTCATCGACGGCCACGTGCACATCGAGAGCTCGATGGTGTCCGTCCCGGAGTTCGCGCGGGTCGTGGTGCCCCTCGGGACCACCACAGTGGTCGTGGATCCGCACGAGATTGCCAACGTGATGGGGTCCGAGGGCATCCTGTTCATGCTGAAGTCGAGTAAGTACAATCCGCTGAACGTGTTCGTGATGCTTCCTTCATGCGTACCCTCAACCGACCTGGAGACCGCAGGGGCGGAGCTCAAGGCGCTCGACCTGTTTCCTTTCCTGTCTGACAAGTGGGTCCTGGGGTTGGGCGAGATGATGAACTACCACGGCGTCATAACGAGAAACGAAGACGTGATGGACATGATAAAGATCGCGAACGGGAAGCGCATCGACGGGCACGCTCCCGGCGTGACCGGCCGCAGTCTGAACGCCTACGCCGCCGGCGGCATTCAGTCGGACCACGAATCCGTGACGCTGGAAGAGGCGAGGGAAAAGCTGAGAGTGGGCCTCCATATCATGCTGCGGGAGGGTTCGGCCAGCAGGAACCTGCTGGACCTGCTGCCGCTCGTGACCCACCGGAACGCCGACAGGTTCATGTTCGTGACCGACGACAAGCACCCGGGCGACCTGCTCACCGAGGGGCACATAGACTACATGCTGAGGCTGGCCGTGGCGAACGGCGTGGACCCTGCCCTGGCCGTCAAGATGGCCACTTCTAACACCGCGGAATACTACGGCCTGGACAAGCTGGGGGCCATTGCGCCCGGCTACTTCGCCGACATAGCGGTCCTGGATGACTTCGAGACGTGCCGTGCGGCCCTGGTGATGAAGAACGGCGAGGTCGTGGCCAGGGACGGGAAGCCCGAGCGGGCGTTTCAGACGAAGTACAAACTGCCCATCAGGAGCTCCGTCAACGTGAAGGCTCTCAGCCTGGACGATTTCGCCGTGGAGGCCAAGGACGGCCTGGCCAACGTGATCGGGCTCTTGCCGGGCAAGATCATTACCGAGTGGCTCCGAGAGAGGCCGAAGGTCGTGGGCGGGCGCGTCGTCTCCGACCCTTCCTCCGACTTGGTCAAGATAGCCGTCGTGGAGAGGCACCACGCCTCCGGCAACATCGGGCTGGGACTGGTCAAGGGGTTTGGGCTCAAGAGGGGGGCCTTCGCGTCCAGCATCGCCCACGACTCTCACAACATAATCGTGGCGGGGGTCGACGACGTCGACATGCTGCGCTGCGTGACGCACATAGTCGAGATGCAGGGAGGGCTCTGCGTCTCGAGCGGCGGGGAGATAGTCGATTCGCTCCCCCTGCCCATAGCCGGGCTGATGAGCGAAGGCCCGATGGAGTTCGTGCGTGACAAGCTGGAGGGACTTCACGCATCGCTCGGGCAGCTCGGCATCGGCGTGAACGACCCCTTCATGGCAGTGTCGTTCCTGGCGCTGCCCGTCGTGCCCAGCCTCAAGCTGACGGACAAGGGCCTGGTGGACGTCGAGAAGTTGAGGCTGATAGAGCTCTTCTCGAGCTAGGCGCTTCCGCGGAAATTTCTGCTTGCAGTCACGTCTCCGAATTCATATTCTGGACTTCAGGGCAATAGTCCGCGTCTTTCGCTTGGAAGGGGGTGACGCAGGTGACAGAAGAGAAGGTCGGGTTTGTCGAGCACTACTTCGACAAGTTGGGCGTGGCGGCCATAAGGCTGACCGGGCCGCTGAAGGTCGGCGACAAGATCCACATCAAGGGGCATACGACCGACGTGGAGCAGAGTATAGACTCCATCCAGATAGAGCACGCTTCGGTCCCGAGCGCCGACAATGGCGCCGACATCGGCGTCAAAGTGAAAGACAAGGTCAGGCAACACGACGAGGTCTTCAGAGTGGTCGACTAGTCCGGTTGCCGCGCGGGAGACAGCGTCTACCTTATCAACACCGCCTTGACGTAGGAATCGTGTGCCTTCGCCTCGAGCCGTATGAAGTACACCCCCGAGGAGACGGGTCGGCCGTCCTCGTCGGTGCCCGTCCAGGTGGTCGTTCCTCGCAGGGGCTCGGGACCCCATTGCGCCTCCAGCAGCGTTCTCGTCAGACGACCCTGCGCGTCGAACACCCGGATTGAGAACTTCTCCCTGGTCTCGGACGACGGCAGCAAGTACGTGACTGTGGTCACGGGGTTGAACGGGTTCGGGTAGTTCTGCGCCAGCGAGCCGCCGGGGACGTACGGCGCGTCCGCCTGCGCCACCAGGATGAGCGGCGCGACGGCGTCCAGTATCCTGAGCTTGCCGAAGCCCCACGAGTCGTTGTAGTCCGGCCCCGTGAACTCGTCGCGCTCAGCCGCGGCCGTGATCCGCTGCTTGATGCCGAAGGGCGTCAAGTCCGGCGAGGCCTGGAGCACGACGGCTGCGCCGGCGGCCACGTGCGGGCCCGCGGCGCTCGTTCCGCTGAACTGCCGGAAGCCCCCGAACGTGGAGCCGGCCGGGTAATGCGACCTGGAAGTGTAGACGTCGTAGTTGCCCGGCGCGGCGATTTCCAGCACGGACACGCCGTCTATCCTCTTGCCGCGGCTGCTGAACTCGCTCAACTCTCCCGGCTCGACCGACCCGTCGCCCACGCCCTCGTACCCCACGTAGCCGCGCGTGCTGTACGAGGCCAGCGTGAAGGCGCTGTCGGCGGTCGCCGGCCAGCACACGGTTTTGTCGGTGCTCAAGTAGTTCGTGAACTCGGCGCCGCCCGCCCAAGAGCTGGCGTCGTCAGCCACGTAAGCGTTGACCTCCTCCTCCGCCTCGGACTCGCTCGTCAGGTCCAGCGTCCAGTTTCCCTCTACGCCGGAGGCGCTGTGGATCTGGACGTCGAACTCCGCCGTACCCCGCGGCGAAGTCGTCCGCAGCGAATACACTTCGTAACTCCCGATCGTCTGATAAGTCCCGGTTCCCAGGAGAAGCGCGCTCACGTCCTCGGGCGTCGTTAAGGAGAAAGACACGTCGTTCGAGGGAGTCCTCCAGAGCAGGGTCGTCCAGATGTAGTTGATGGGCGCTCCGCCGTAGGAGGCGGGCGAATAGAGCGTGATGTCCTGGGTGGCGAGCCCGTCCAGAGCCATCTGGGCGTGCTTGTTACCGCGGCAGAGGTTGCCGGCCGGCGTAACCTGAAGCATGCTGTCCGCGGCGGCGTCCAGCGTCAGCTCGTCGTTAGTGGAGCCGTCCAGGGGTGCCCATACGAAGCCCGCGCCCTCGTACAGCACCAGGTCCGCTCCTCTCGCCCTCGCCCAGTCCAGCAGCGTCACCAGAGAAAGGTCGCTGAAAAAATTCCCGACCACGACTTCGGCGTCAGGCGCGATTCCACAGAAACGGCTGACTCCTCTCACGCCCCCGGCCAGAATCCCGCAGACCGAGGTGCCGTGCCCGTTGGTGTCCGGGTCGGTGTCGATCAAATCCTCTCCCCTGACCCTCTCGACGTTGTCCGTGTTGAGAGTGGCCGCGACCTTGCAGGTGGCGAGGGCCACAAGCCTCTCGTTCACGTCCAGGGCCAGGTCCGCGTCTTCGTCCAGCAGGACGAACAGTCGCTCGCCGTAGGTGGGGGAGTCCTCGTCGTACCCGGCCGCGGGGCCCTGGTCCCGCGCTCCGTTGTCGTTGGCGTCGTTGTACAGCCAGTCCCAGTGTGACTGGAACACTCCGTCGTTGTTGCTCGTGCCGCTGCCGCCGAAAGTGCGCGCTGGGTCGTATATCCTGCCGTCGAAGAACCGCAGAGTCTCGCCGGGGTCCGGCGTGCCGCTGCAGTTCAGGTCCACCGCGTCCACGCCGGAGTCGAACGCCTCGTTCTCGTTCACGTCCAGCCAGTTCAGAGTGTCGCCGTCGGCCCTCCAGAGATGCGGATGGAACACGTCCACGCCCGTGTCCAGGTCCGCCACGACCATTCCCTGCCCGGTAAGGTGCTCTTCCAGCAAGTTGAGCTGCTCCCAGGCCTGCGGAGCCTGTATCTCGGGCGCGCTCACGTCGAGCACCGGGAGCATCCTGGGCCTCCAGACTGATTCGATCATTCGCACGCCCGGCCGGGCCCTCAGCTGCTCGAGCAGGTCCCAGGGCAGGAACGCGCCGTAGACGTTGCCCGCGCGGCAGACCCTGCCGTCCAGCCGTTCGAACTCGACGCCCTCTGACTCCAACCCGGCCAGCTCGGACTCTGAGAGCGGCCGGTCGAACCTGACGGTCACGTGGCACCGGGGCCGGGCGGCCACTGCGCACAACGAGCCCGTCTGCACCCTGTCCAGCCTGTCGCGCGAAGCCAGCAGCAGGCGCAGGGACGGCCCGAGCACGTCGGGCGCGGCGCCCGCGGAGCAAAAAACCACTGAAACCGAGGTGACGCTCAATGTGAGTGTGAGGAGAAACAGCAGTGCCGCGCGGAATGTCCTCGGCGCGCTCCTGCTGCGGGTCCCGTGGGCGTTTGTCATGTCGTGTCTCCGCGTATCCCGGCAGGTGACGCCGCGAAAAGCCTCAACATGTGGAGCGGACTGCGTCCGCCCGAACATCCATTATATCACGCCGCCCCGCCGAATCAAAGAGAGAGTGCCCCGGGCAGTGCGTCGTCCAACCAGGTTCGCGGCTGCGGAAGCGGCCGTTCACCCGGTGAGAAGGTCCGAGACTTTGAACACGGAGTCAAAACGATACCCGGCGCGCCTGATCTCCTCCGCCCCTCCTTCCTCTCTGTCCACGACTGCCATGGTGCGGGCGACCACGCATCCCTCCTCCTCGGCGGCCCTGGCCGCGTCCAGAATCGAACCGGCGGTCGTCACCACATCGTCCACTATGACGACCTTCCAGCCCCGCCGGAAGTTGCCTTCCAGCTTGGCGGAGGTGCCGTGGGCCTTCTGCTGCTTCCGGACCATGAAGGTGGGGAGGGCCTTGCGCTCGACAAAGCTCACCGCGGCGACTGCTCCGGCTATGGGGTCGGCTCCGATTGTGGGTCCGCCCAGTGCGTCTGCGCGGTCCTCGCCAAGCATGGCCAGCAGGACCCTGGCCAGAAGGTACGCGCCCTCGGGCAGTGTGCTCAGCTTCCTCAAGTCGAGATAGTAGCTGCTCTTTCTGCCGGAGGAGAGCGTGAAGTCCCCATACGAGATGCAGTGGGTCCGGATGAGCTCCGCGAGTCTCTCTCTGTCTGTGTCCGACATACGACCTCCAACGCGAAGGGTACCCGTCGACGACGCACCCGGCACAGTGTAGCGGTCCTTGCCGGCGTGTCAAGACGCAGACGGGCTGTTTCTGATTCCGACCGGCGGGCCTTGCTGGTATACTGTGACAAAAGCACTCTCGCACGGCAAACTAGGGGGATCATCATGAGAAGTCCTGTCGTCTATTGCGAACGCTCTCGCCGGCCGGGGGGGCGCCTCTCGCGTTTCGCCGCGGCGCCGGGCGCCGCGACGGTCTCCGTGTCGCTTTTTATGCTTCTGTGCTCAGGTCTGACGGGAGTGGGGGTCGCCGGGGAACACGCGGTCCCGTACGCGCCGGACGGAGCGCGCACGGCCGTCGGCTCCGCCCCGCAGACTTCGGTCGAGACCGCCGCGGCGGCGGACCCTGTCTTCCGTTTACGCACCGTGGGACTGGCTTCGAGGCCGGGCCTCAGGTTCGCCAGGGGTGTCGTGGTGGTGAGCTTGGACGAGGGGCTGGAGGCTCGGCCGGGTGGTGGATTCCGGATTGCGAAGGGGTCGGGCCTGGACAGCGTGCTCGCTTCGCGCGGGATCCTCAGGGCCGAAAGGCTGTTCCCGTGGGACTGCGAAGACAGGACCGGCGGTGAGTGCGGCTTCCTGAGATTAACCTTCCCGGAGGAGACGAACCTCCAGGAGTTGATGGAAGCGCTGGCCGCGGTGGAGGGAGTCGCCCGAGTGGAACCGGTGGGTGTGCACAGTGTGAATTTCCGTCCCGACGACCCTTACTCGGGCTGGCAGTGGGCGTTGAATCACGTTCCCGACCACGACGTCAACGCGCCTGAGGCGTGGGACGTGGAACGGGGAGATTCGTCGGTGGTCGTGGCAGTCGTGGACACCGGCGTGGACTGGCAGCATCCCGACCTGGGCGGCGAGGCCCCGTACACCGGCGGGAACGTCTGGACGAACTGGGAAGAGATGAACGGCGCAGCCGGAGTCGACGACGACGCCAACGGCTTCGTCGACGACGTGCGCGGCTGGGACTTCGTGACCGGCGAGGGCGGGAGTGCCTGCGCGGGCGAAGACGCCGAGACGACGGACAACGACCCGGCTGATTACTACGGGCACGGAACGCACGTGGCGGGGATAGCGGCGGCGGTGACGGACAACGCGACCGGCGTGGCGAGCCTCGCGCATGACTGCAAGGTCATGCCCGTGCGCGCGGGCTGGTGCGCCCTGGGTTACGGCGGCGTTGTGAGAATGGACTTCTGCGCGCAGGGCATCATGTACGCGGCCAGGAACGGCGCCAGAGTCATCAACTGCAGCTGGAACTCGGACGCCAGCGGAGGCCTCGACCTCGCGGCCGACACCGCAGTCGCGCGCGGAGCCATAATAGTCGTATCGGCGGGGAACCAGGCCAACCAGTCGCAGGCCGCCAACTACCTGAGCACGAGGGGCGACTGCTTCGACGTGGCGGCCACGGACTCGAACGACGTGAAGTACGAAGGCAGCAGCTACGGCACCTGGGTCGACTTCAGCGCTCCAGGCGAGGCGGTCCTCAGCACGTACTACAACCGCATGGAGGGTAATCCGCAGGCGCGGCACTGGTACGCTTTCATGGACGGCACGTCCATGGCCGCACCGCACGTGTCCGGCCTCGCCGCCCTCCTGCTGTCTCAGGACCCCGCGCGCACGTGGGCCGCTGTCCGGAACGCCATCGTGTCCACCTGTGACCCGATAGGCGAGCTGAACCCTTCATACGCCGGCCTGCTGGGCGCCGGTAGGATAAACGCTTACAAAGCGCTGTCGCTGGGCAGCGGGAACTGGCAGAAGTCCACCGACGGGCCCGTGGCCGGGTCGCCTCTTCCTGTGACGGTCGGCCTTCAGGAATGGGCCGTCGTGACGAGCTCCGACGGGTGCGTGTACGTGCTCAGTTCGGGCGGCGGTCAGGCAGCCGGATGGCCCAAGTGTCTTCCCGGGAGCTTGACCTCGCCGGCCGCCGGCCATCTGGACGGCGACGGCTCCGTGGAGATAGTCGCGGCCAGCGATTCGGGGTACGTGTGCGTCTGGGAGGCCAACGGAAGCACTTCCCTGGGCTGGCCCGTCAAGCTCGGCGCGGGAGTGGTGTCGGGTCCCGTGCTCTGCGACCTGGATGAGGACGGCCGCCTTGAGATAGTGTGCGGGACCGCCGACGCCTCGGTGCACGTACTGGAGCCGGACGGGAGCGAGAGCACGACACCGGTCGATCTATCCGGTTTCGTGACCTCGGACCCGGCGTTCGTCACTGTGGGGCTTGATAGCAGCTCCGTGATGATGATGGGGACTTCGGACTCCAGACTTGAGGCCTTCGAGGCGTCCGGAGTCCGGCCGGCGGGCTGGCCCGTTACGCTCGGAACGTGCCTCGTGCGCTCGCCCGCGGCGGCGGATGTGGACGCGGACGGACGCGGCGAGGTGTTCGTGGGAGACGCAGACGGCTACCTTTACGGAGTGGACGACCTGGGAGGTCTCCTGGACGGCTGGCCGCGGTCGAGCTCCGCCGCAGTCACCCGTTCTCTGGCGCTGGGTGACGTGGACGGCGACAGCATACCGGACGTGGTGGCCGCTTGCTCAGACGGCGCGGTGTACGTGTGGAGCGTTGGGGGAGAGCTGATCGCCGGCTGGCCTGCCCACGCCGGCGGCACGGTCTCTTCGTCGCCGGCCGTGGTCGACGTGGACGCCGACGGGAAGTGCGAGATTGCGGTGGGGTGCGACGACGGCGACATGTACGTCTGGACCTCGCAGGGGGTTCCGTTGGCGGGGTGGCCCCGCAGCACTGGAGCCGAAATCAGGTCCTCTCCCTGCCTGCACGACTTCGACGGAGACGGGGAGTTCGAGCTTGTGGTCGGCTCCGACGACGGCAAAGTTCACTTCTGGAACCTGGACGGCTCCAGCGCTCCCGACCAGGTCGCGGGATGGCCCATGTACAGGCACGACGCGTACAGGACGGGAAACTCGGGCCTCACTTTTGTGACGCCGCCCCGGCCGGTCAAGCCTCACCTCGCGGTAGTGGCCAGCCCCAACCCGTTCGGCGGTGACGCCGCGGCCGTGACCTTTAACATATCGATCCCTGGCTCAAGCGGAGCTTCGTCGGGCCGGCGCGGGGCCGTGTTGATATTCGACGTGGCGGGCCGGGTGGTGGCGGAGATACCGGTGTTCGGAGCGGGAAGCCAGCTCTCCGTGACGTGGGACGGCGGCAACGGCTCTTCGCGAAAGCTGGGAGCCGGAGTCTACGCCTACACGGCGGAAATAGACGGCCTCAAAGCGGAAGGGAAGCTCGTTTTTCTGAAGCGGTGACGGGCGTGGGGCCTGTTCACCGGCGTGCGCGTGCGGGACCGACTCCGCGGCAGGCGCCGATCACCTGCGCGGGACACCAAATGGGTCCCGGAAAGGGAAAAAGTGGAGAGGAGGGCGAATGCCCTCCTCTCCGCTTGGTAGCCACCTGGTTGTGAAGGAGTCAGCCCGAGATTCCTACATTATCTGCTGCGCGTCCGGGTATCCCGGATTCTCCGGAGTCTCAACGTCCACCCCGACAGACACAGCCATCACCTGCGAGTAGCCGCTCTCGTTGCCGGACATGTCAACAGCGGTCGTCCTGAAGTAGTACGTCATGCCCGATGTGAGTCCGTTGATGGTGTAGGTGTTGCCTGTGGTCGGCTGGGAGTTGATGACGATGTAGCTGTTGTGATTCTGCGGGTTCGGCTCGTACTTGTACACGTTGTAACCCGCCAGGTCGGCCTCCGTGTTCTTGGCCCAACGCAGGAGCGCGGAGTTGCCGATGGCCTTGGGCTGCCACGCAGTGGGGGCCATCGGAGGCACGCTGTCCTCCTGGGTAGAGACCGGGCTAGTGCTGTTCTCGCTGCTGCAACCGGTCATTACAAAGGGCGCAAGAAGCAGGGCTAGTACCATGAGAGTGGACCGCTTGTTGAGCATCGAAACCTACCTCCTTTGGGTGGTGAGTCGATCCGTCTCGCGCTATGTTGGAGAGCCACGTTGTAGTCGCATGAAGCGCAGAGTCTGTTACGGCTAGCCAGCGAACGTATGCGGCTCATCGCAAGAACCGTACCATTCGTCCCCGACGGAGCAGAATGGGCCCGGCAGTGCCGCATCCGTTTGGAATAGAACGGGGTCACGCGCGAGAAATCCGTGGCACGGCGGGCCGCCGCCCGGGACCGGGGTGTGACGGCCGGGGAATCAGTAGCGAGTTGCACTTCTCGTTTGCAAAATGCGATGGGCCGGGCGCACGGCCGCGTGACCCCCTGACTCCGGCTCCAGGCCGTCCTTGACAGGGCAGCCGAGGGGGTGCTAGTTTGACGGCCTGGCAACTCCGGCAGGCAGGTCACGCGGCTGACCGCGTGAGGGGGTGGGAGGTCTTCGAGCGAAGAGAGAGTGCGCGATGCTGCCTTTGACTCGCATCAGGACGACCCGCCGGCCGAGGCACCTGCCGAGCCGCCCGTCCAAGCAGGCGCTGGGTAGCCTGCTGCTTGGAGCCGTTCTCTTCTGGCCGAGTTGTGTTCACTGCCAGGAGCTCGGCCCGCCGCTTCCGTCGTGGTTTCCGATTACCTCCACGTTTTGCGAGTACAGGCCGCAGCACTTCCACGCCGGCATAGACCTCTCCACCGGAGGCAGGGCGGGAGTGCCGGTCTTGGCAGTGGGCCGGGGCCACGTCCAACGAGTGCGCGTCTCGGGGTCGGGCTACGGGAAGGCCGTGTATCTGCTTCTGGACAACGGCATGACGGCGGTCTACGGGCATCTGGACGCCTTCTCGGAGGGGATACAGTCCCACGTGTTGTCCGAGCAGCTCCGGTCCGGGCAGTACGAGCAGGACCTTTTCCCGCCGGCCGGCCTGCTCGGCGTCGAGCGCGGGGACACGATAGGGGTCTCGGGAGACACCGGCGCCTCGTCCGGTCCTCATCTCCACTTCGAGCTGAGGAGGGCGGACACCGCCCTGAATCCGCTCAAGACGGCGTACAGCCTTGCGGACGGGGTGCGGCCGGCTTTCAACTACGTGAGACTGATCCCGGTGGGGCCCGAGTCGGAGATAGACGGTGCCTGTGCGCCGTGCGTCGTCCGACTGGGCCGCGCCGAAACGGCGGGAGTCCGCGAGGCCACGAGAGTCCCCAGGATTTCTGGGAGTTTCTATGTGTCGGCGTCCGTCTTCGACAGGACCTGTGGAGCGTCTAACCGCCTGGCCGTGTACGAGACGAGAGTGTTTCTGGACGACTCGCTGGTGTTTGAGAGAAGGTTCGACGACGTAGACGTAGCTCGGGGTCACGAGGTGGAGCTGGTCTACGACCTGGGGCTGGCGCGCAGGGGCGAGCGCTTCACGCTCAACCTCAGGGGCTTCGAAGGCGCAACGCTTCCCGTTGCCCGAGGATCGGGTCCGGGGTCGGGAGTCATAGACGTGGCCGGGGCCGGTCTCAGGGGACGCCACGTCTTGCGAGTGGAGGCGGCAGACATAGCGGGGAACAGAAGCGCCGCCGTTTTGAGATTCCTTGCCGGGAGCAAGCCCTCGGTGGAATCGGTCGGGTTTCGTAAGAACGGTTCCGTGCTTTCCGTGGAGGCGCGCGTGAGGCGCGGCAACCAGTCCGGAGACGCAGCCGGGACCGAGCGGGTCTGGCTCAGGTACGACCTGTGGGCGGTGCCGGGCGAGCCGGGCAAGGCCAGGTTCCGCCCCGCGGCTTCCCAGCCGGTGTCCCAGGCCGGAGAAGCCGCCTACGTGTGTGAGGTGGAGCTGCCGGCCTGTCTGGAGGGGGTCGGCCTGGAGGGCCTGGCCGGTGAGTTCAGAGTCTGGGTGGAAGACGAGGACGGGTTCGACTCTGCGCCGTACACGGAATGCCTGCGCGGGTCAAACAGCCCGGCGGAAGTCCACGCGGAGCTTGAGGCGGAGAGACACAAGGATTTCATCGAGATACTCGCAAACGTCACCCCGCGGTGCGTGAGGCCGAGAATCGGCATTGTGACGAGGGACACTGTTTGGCTCAAGGTGGTGGAGGTTGAGGACGGCCGGTACAGGGCAAGGTTCCGGTTCTCGCACCTCTTCTCGGACGGCGGCACAGCCGTGTGTGTGCTCCGTGCTGGTGGGGCCTGGGTCGTGACGCGGTCCTTGCCGATTCCGCTCTCGCTGGTCCGCAAGGGGACGGAGGGTGAGGTGGGAACGACGGGTGACGAGGCCGCCTTCCGGTACGAGCCCGACACCTTCTATTCAGACGCCTACCTGAGCATACGGAAGAAGGGCGCCGGAGAACCGCCTCCGGGCCTCAGTTTTGCGAGTGACGTTTTTTCCTTCGAGTCCGGCGACGTAGTCTTTGACAAACCGGGCACGGTGGTCATAAGATGTGCAGACGAGGCTGCGGCTTCCGGCAAGGTGGCAGTCTACGGCCGGGAGTCCGGCTCGAGATGGAGCTACGCCGGCGCCCTCGCCGACACCGTGGCCAACACGGTGGGGGCCCAGGTCAGGAGGCTCTGCGACTACGCCCTGATCAGGGACGAAATCCCGCCGAGTGTCGCTGTTGTACGGCCGCGGAGCGGCAGTGTGACGGCGCACCGCACGCCGCCGGTCTACGCCTGTGTCCGGGACGTCGGCTCAGGAGTGGAGTGGAAGGGAATGACGGTGACCGTGGACGGCCGCAAGGTCCTCAGTGCATGGGACCCAAGGTATTCCAGGCTGAGCGTCGTGCACTCGACTCCCCTCGCGGCCGGCAGGCATCGAGTCGTGTTTGAAGTCAGGGACAGGTCGGGCAATTTGAGCGTTGCCGAGACTTCTTTCAGGGTCTCGAGGTGATGACATTGCAGCACTCTCGCTTCGTCCATCTGCACAATCACACCGGCTACAGCCTGCTCGACGGAGCCTGCAAGGTGGGGCCGTTGGTCGAGGCGGCCAGGGCCATGAAGATGCCCGCGCTGGCCGTGACCGACCACGGCAACATGTTCGGTGCGATCGAATTCTACGGCAAGGCCACCAAGGCGGGACTCAAGCCCATCATCGGCTGCGAGGTCTACGTCGCTCGCGGAAGCCGCAAGGAAAAGGGCAGGGGCGTGGCGGCCCAGACCGACCATCTTGTCCTGCTTGCTTCTTCCGACGAGGGCTACAGGAATCTGCTGAAGCTGGTGTCGGTGAGCTACCTCGAAGGCTTCTACTACACCCCCAGAATAGACAAGGAGATCCTCGCCGAATGCTCGCGGGGGCTCATAGGCCTGAGCGCCTGCCTGAGCGGAGAGGTCGCCCGGTTGGCCGCTGCGGGAGACCTGGACGGCGCCACCTCCGCAGCGGGCAGGTACTCGGACATCTTCGGCAAGGGCAACTTCTACGTCGAGCTCCAGAACCACGGGCTCAAGGAGCAGTTGGCGCTCATCCCCTCCCTGAAGGAGGTCGGCAGAAGAGCAAACCTCCCGGTCGTCGCGACGAACGACTGCCACTACATCAAGAGGGAGGACAGCGAGGCGCACGACGTTCTGCTTTGCGTGCAGACGGGCAAGACAGTCGACGACGCCGACAGGATGAAGTTCGACACCGACCAGGTCTACTTCAAATCGGCCGAGGAGATGCTCGAGGCCTTCAAGGAAATGCCCGAGGCGTGCGCGGCCAGCCTGGAGGTGGCCGACAAGTGCAACCTGAACCTCGAGTTCGGAAAGATGCACCTTCCGCACTTCCCGCTGCCGGAAGGTTACTCCAGCTCCGAGCAGTATCTGAAAGAGCTGGCGGAGGCCGGCCTCAGACAGCGGTACGCGGACGTGACGGAGGAGATGCGGAGAAGGCTGGAGTACGAATTGGAAACCATCTGCAAGATGGGCTTCGCCGGCTACTTTCTGGTGGTCAGGGATTTCATAGTCAAGGCCAGGGAAATGGGCGTGCCCGTGGGCCCCGGCAGGGGTTCGGCCGCCGGGAGCCTGGTCTCCTACTGTCTGAGGATAACCGACATCGACCCCCTCAGGTTCGGGCTCCTGTTTGAGCGCTTCTTGAATCCCGAGAGAATCAGCATGCCCGACATCGACATAGACTTTGGATATGAGCGAAGGTCCGAAGTAATAGACTACGTAAAGCAGAAATACGGAACGGAGAGCGTCACCCAGATAATAACATTCGGGACACTGGCCGCGAGGGCCGTGGTCAGGGACGTTGGCAGAGCCCTGAACATCTCCTACGCGGAGGTGGACGGGATAGCGAAGCTGATACCCGCGGAGCCGGGCATGACGCTGGAGAAGGCCCTTCAAGGAGTGCGAGAGCTGAGGGAAATCCGGCAGGCCGACCCGCGGTACGAGAAGCTTATCAGGTGCGCCCTGACGCTGGAAGGTCTTCCTCGTCACCCCTCGACTCACGCGGCGGGGGTCCTGATCGCGCCCGGCAGGCTCACGGACTACGTGCCGCTTTTCAAGTCGAGCAAAGAAGAGGTGACGACGCAGTACGACATGAAGTCCATCGAGAAGATCGGACTGCTCAAGATGGACCTGCTGGGCCTGCGGACTCTCACGGTCATAGACAGGACCGTGGAGAGGGTAAACAGGCAGCCGGGCCGCGGGCTGGTCATAGACCGCATCCCGTTGGACGACGAGGCCACGTACGGCTTGTTCGGAAGCGCTCACACCGTCGGAATCTTCCAGGTGGAAAGCGCGGGGATGAGGGAGCTTTTGAGAAGATTGAGGCCCGGCCACATCGAAGACATCATCGCGGTCAACGCCCTGCACAGGCCCGGGCCGCTGCAGGGGGAGATGGTCAAGGATTTCATAGACTGTAAGCTCGGCAAGAAGAAGATCAAGTACCTGCACCCGATACTCGAGCCGATCCTCAAGGACACTCACGGGGTGATCCTCTACCAGGAGCAGGTGCTCGAGATAGCGCACAGGATGGCCGGCTTCTCCCTGGCTCAGGCCGACATCCTGAGAAGGGCGATGGGCAAGAAGATGTCGGAGGAGATGGACGCTCAGAGGAGGGCGTTCCTGGACGGCAGCCGCAAGAACGGCATATCCGGCCCGGTCGCCGAGCGCGTGTTCGACTTGATCGCCAGTTTCGCGGGTTACGGGTTCAACAAATCCCACAGCACGGCCTACGCCATGCTTTCCTACCGCACCGCGTACCTCAAGGTTCACCATCCGCGCGAGTTCATGGCGGCGTCTCTCACGAGCGAGATGAGCGACACGGACAGGGTCGGCATCCTGGTGGAGGAATGCCGCAGAATGGGCATCACGATGCTGCCCTCGGACGTCTCTTCCAGCGAGGAGGACTTCACCGTGACCGAGGAGGGCATACGCTTCGGGTTGGGGGCGGTGCGTAACGTGGGCTCCGGGGCCATTCGTTCCATAGTGGAGGCCAGGAAGAGAGGCGGCCCGTTCAGGAGCATTCATGATTTGGTGAGCAGGGTCGACCAGCGCGCGGTTAACAGGCGGGTAGTGGAGAGCCTAGTTTGCGCCGGGGCCTGCGACTGTCTGCCCGGTCACAGGGCCCAGCACCTGAGCGCCCTGACGGCCGCCTTCGGCGCCGGCCAGAGAAAACAGAGGGAGCGGGACAGGGCGCAGGCCTCCTTCTTCGACTCGCAGGCCTGCGAGTCGCCGGAAGAGGAGCTCCCGGAAGTAAGCCCGTGGCCTCGCAGCATCCAGCTCGCTAGGGAGAAGGAGATGCTGGGGTTCTACCTGACGGACCACCCGCTCGCGCCCGTGCGTGACAAGATCGGCAGGCTTGCGACGTGCGACATAGCCGGGGTGGCCGGTCTCGAGGAAAGGGCCGGCGTCACACTGATAGGCGTGGTATCGAGCTGCAAGGTCATCATGAGCAGGAACAACAGGCCGATGGCGTTCGTCGGGTTGGAGGACTTCTCGGGCACGGTGGAGTGCGTCGTGTTCTCGGACCTCTATGAGTCGGTCCGGAACGAGCTGAGAGAGGACACGGTGCTGCTCGTCAGGGGTAAGAAGAGCAGCAAGGAGGACTCTGTGAAGATCGTCGCGCGCGAGGTGGAGGAGTTCAGGGAGATGGGCGAGCCCGCTTCGGAGGCGGAGCAGAATCCTCCGGCCCTCGACGCGGCACCCGGCGCCGGCGCGGTCGCCGGGCACGCCGGGGCGGACGAGAAGGCGGCGGCGCTGCCGCGCCTGGAGATCGAGTTGGGCTCCCGCAGACATGACCTCGCGGAGCGCGTAAAGACGGTGCTGGCCGGCTTCCCGGGTCTGAGTGAGGTCGTAATCGCAGTCCCGCAAGTCGGGAACAGCGTGGTGAAGGTGCGGTCTCGCTCGATGAGGGTGAACGTGGACCGACTCCTGTTGGACGCCCTCAGGGAACTTGTGGGGCCTTCCGGAGTCAGAGTGTGGTGGCCGGGGTCCGCGGGCATGGAACTCGGTGGGGTGGACGCGGCTCTTCCGCGCCCGCAGAGCGAGGGGGGCTACACGTCCCATGGGCACTGACGCGACCTGGCTGGATTTCGAGAAGCCGATAATTGAGCTGGAGCGGCGCATACAGGACCTGAAAGACTTCGGGAGCGAAGAGCAGATAGAGTTCTCCGAAGAGATAAGGAGGCTCGAGCGTCGGCTGGCGCGGTTGAAGGACGAGATATACTCCGGGCTCTCGAGCTGGCAGAAGGTCCAGCTGGCGAGGCATCCCCGCAGGCCCTACACGATGGACTACGTGGAGGCCATCTGCTCCGACTTCGTGGAGCTGCACGGCGACAGGGGGTTTGCCGACGACAAGGCGGTGGTGGGCGGGCCGGCCGACATAGACGGCAGGCCCGTGATGATAATAGGCCAGCAGAAGGGCAGGAACACCAAGGAGAACCTCTACAGAAACTTCGGGATGCCTCACCCCGAGGGCTATCGAAAGGCGCTCAGGCTGATGCAGATGGCAGGCAAGTTCAACTGCCCGATTGTCAGCTTCATAGACACGCCCGGCGCCTTCCCGGGGGTCGGTGCTGAGGAGAGGGGTCAGTCCGAGGCCATCGCCAGAAACCTGCGCGAGATGGCGAGCCTGCCGGTGCCGTTCGTCGTGGCGGTCATCGGCGAGGGCGGCAGCGGAGGCGCTCTGGCGATGGCGGTGGGCGACGTCATTCTCATGATGGAGAACTCAATATACTCCGTTATCTCGCCAGAGGGTTGCGCGGCGATACTGTGGAGTGACAGGGCCAAGGCTCCTCAGGCGGCCGAGGCGCTTCGCCTGACGGCCAAGGACCTGCTGGAGCTGGGGGTGGCGGACGAGCTTGTGCCCGAGCCGTCGGGTGGGGCGCACAGAGACGCGGAGCAGGCGGCCGCCGCGCTCAAGGAGGCCATCGTTCGCCGGCTGGACGAGCTCGGTCAGCTACCGGTCGGAGAGCTTCTGGCGCGAAGGGCCGCGAAGTACCGCTCGATGGGAGTGTTCGAGAATGGGCACGGGCAGAGTTGAAACCGGAACAGGCAGTCTGCCCCGGTCGCCCTCTTTCTGACCAGCGTGCGTAGACGCGACTTTCCGGAGGTGGCAGATGCTGAGTGAAGAGCTTCTGAGGATTCTTGTTTGCCCGCAGTGCAAGGGCGAGCTGGAATACGACAGAAAGAACGAGAAACTGATATGCCGCCCGTGCGGGCTCAAGTACGACATCAGAGACAACATACCCATAATGCTTGTGGACGAGGCCGAGAAATTGTAGCCGTTTGAGGGCACGGCCCGGAACCCGGTACACGGACCTTCGCGGAGAATTCCAGATGCGTATGGCAACATCCAAATCTGTGCGCCCGCTCGCCGCTTCTCTTCTGCTTGCTCTGGCCGTCGCTTCGCCACTGGGCGCCAGCGCTCAAGCCGGCTTCGAGCCCGTCCGGTTGCTGCGGTCCGATTCCGGGGCGATAGAGTTCGAGGTCACGGTTCCCGAGCCTTTTTTTGTGACAAGGGAGACGGAGCAAGGCGAGTTCCGGGTCATGCGGCTGCCGGGGTTCTTCTCGCACGGCAGACCGGGTGAGGCCGAGCTTCCGCACAGGACCTTCATGGTGGGCGTGCCCGCGGACTGCGAGTACGAAGTGACGGTGACATCGCTGGAGGAGGTCGGCCTCCCCGCCGTGAGGATACTGCCGGCGCCGGTCCTCTCGGAGGCCGAGGACGGGACGTCCGAAGAGAGATTCGTGCCGAGTGAGCGCTTCTACGGCACGGACGCATTCCTGCCCGCGCGGCCGCTCCTCGGTGTGAGCGATTCATGGATGAGACACCAGAGGGTGCTGGGCATAGACGTGTGTCCGGTCAGGTACAACCCCGGCTCCGGCGCGCTTGTGCTGCTCAAGAGAATCAGGGTCACGGTGTCGCTCAGCACGGCGGGAGCCGCCGGACCCGAGGGAGTGGGTGGTAGGGCTCCCGTCCAGGCGGCGCCGGCTGAGGACGGCCTGGAGGGTCTGTACAAGGTCACGCTTGTCAACTACGAGCAAGCCAGAGAGTGGAGGGGCAGACTTGTGCCCAGGCCGGTGTCGCAGGCGGGCGACTCGTTCGGCTCTTCGCCGAACTGGTGCAAGATAGGCGTCAATGATCGCGGCGTTTACAGGGTGACGGGAGCGGACCTCGCGGCCGCGGGGGTCACGGACCTGGGCAGCGTCAACCCGCTCACTCTGCGGCTGTTCAACGGGGGAGGTGTCTCTCTCGACCCGTCGAGGACCGTCTCGGAGATCGCTCCCTGGATGACCGAATGCGCGGTCATGGTGGAGGACGGCGGAGACGGCAGGTTCGACTCACAGGATTACGTGTTGTTCTACGGGATGGGCCTTACTGGCTGGCAGGACTATTTCGATGCGGGCGCTCCCGTCACGTACGTTGAAAACGAGTACTCCGACACGAACGTTTACTGGCTGACGTGGAACGGCAGCTTCTCCACGAATCCGGACCCGCTGCGCGCGGCCCAGAAGAGTGGGGAACCGGTCACCGCGGGAGCGTACGTGCCCCAGAGTCATCCGGCCAGAGTCCACATGGAAGAGAACAGAGAATACGACTCTTCCCTTCACGAGGCGGGACAGAGGTGGGAGAAGTGGTGGTGGGCCACTCTGTCCAACCCCGGCGGCACTGGTGCGACTTCGTTCCTGTACACCTTCGGGGCTCCGCAGGCCGAGCCGACTTCTCCCTGCAGTCTGGCCGTCCGGCTCTGGGCGCCGTGCACGCGCTACTCCACGTGGTGTGCCACCGAGTCTCACACTGCAGCCGTCACGCTGAACAGGCGGTCGATAGACCAGGAGAGCTGGGTGGGCTTCAACGTAAGGAAAGACCTGACGGGGTGGAGCCCGACCTCCCAGGAGACGGACTCGCTGGTCATCACTGTGGCCGCTCCCAGGGACGCCCTCTACCTGGCCTGGTACGAGCTCTTCTACGAGAAGAGGTTTGCGGCGGACCCGCTCAGCAACAACTCCGTGGCGTTCACGAGCCCGGACACGACCGGAGTGGTCCACTACTCGGTCTCCGGGTTGGGGGGCACCGGAGGGCTTCTTCTGCTCGACGTCACAGACTACTACTCCCCCAAGAGCATCACCGGCTATCTCGTGAACGAGGTGATGGGTACCTACACGGTGGAGTTCGAGGACACGCTGGACCCCGGAGAGCGGAGGCATTACCTGCTCCTCAACTCTTCGGCGTTGAAGACCCCGGAGTCCGTGGCGCTCAGGCAGTTCGACAGACGCCTCAGAGACGTGACGAACGGCGCCGACTACGTGATGGTCGTGCACGAGGCGCTGGCGAGCGGCGTGGACGGGCTGGCGGACCTGCGCGAGACGAGCCTGTCCGGCGTCGCCGACCCCGTCGTCCTGGTGGCCGCGACGGAGGAGATATACGACGAATTTGCTTGGGGGCTGGAGGACCCGTGCGCCATACGCGACTTCCTGATGTACGCGTACTGGAATTGGACTGGCGTGCCGCGACCTCTCTCTTACGTGCTGTTGGCGGGGGACGCCACGTACGATTTCAAGGACTACTACCACTACGGACTTGTGAGCCTGGTGCCGACGTGGGAGGGCACCTACGACTTCATCCAGACTGAGTCACAGCTGGTGAACGACGACTTCTTCGCGCTTTTGGACGGCGGGAACGACAAGCTGTTGGACGTGTGCCTGGGCCGCAGCACTTTCCAGACCCTGGCCGAGGCGAACTCGATTGTGAACGGGAAGATAGTCCCTTACGCCTCGTCGCCGACTCATGGCATATGGCGCAACAAGGCGATACTCGTTGCGGACGACAACACGATTTGCGGTTCGCCGGAGACTCTGGGTTACGACCACATAATACAGACAGAGCTCGTGGCCGCGCAGTCAGTGCCCGAGGTGCTGGACCCGCACAAGATATACCTCTCCGAGTTCCGGTACGACACGTTGAGCTGCTACAAGTCCCAGGCCAAGGCGGAATTCTTGTCGGATTTCAGCGACGGAGCCCTGATCGTCAACTACATAGGCCACGGCAACTGGAACCAGTTGGCCCACGAGCAGGTATTCCAGATAAGGGACGTGGCTTCGCTTTCCAATGCCGGGAAGCTGGCTCTTTTCTTCGCGGGTTCCTGCAAGGTGGCCAAGTTCGACGAACCCTTCGAGGAAGGACTGGGGGAGGCCCTCCTGAAGTCGAGCGAGGCGGGCGCAGTGGCCTCGGTGGCCGCGACCGGCCTCGTCTACAGCTGGTCCAACTTCGACTTCAACAACCAGTACTACACGTTGTTGTTTCCGGACGGGGCCGTCGACTCTCTGGTGCCCGTCGGAGTGGCTCTGATGGCGACCAAGAACTACCTGGCGTCGTCGTACGACGACACTCTGAATTCCAAGAGATACGTGCTCATGGGCGACCCCGCGCTGCTGCTGGCGGCTCCCGAGCTCGGCGTCCGTCTTGACGCGGCCACCGTAGACACTCTGCTCCAGGGCGAGGTCGTGGCCGTGAGCGGAGAGGTCGTGGAGGACGGAGGCCGGGCCGGCT
The DNA here is from genome assembly GCA_016928935.1 of Candidatus Eiseniibacteriota bacterium. Taxonomy (GTDB): domain Bacteria; phylum Eisenbacteria; class RBG-16-71-46; order JAFGJU01; family JAFGJU01; genus JAFGJU01. The sequence goes on from JAFGJU010000232.1 coordinate 22,610, forward strand.
GGTACGATGGGACGGCCGACGTCCTCGTGTCAGGGACCGAAATGGTGCGGAAACCGACTGCCGCCGTGACCTTCACTCTGCCCGGCGGTCCCATCTTCCACGGCGCCGCCACTGTCCGGCAGGGCGCGTTCGATTTCACTTTCGTGGTGCCCACCGATGCCTCGGTCGTCGGGCCCACGGGCAGGGTGAGGGGTTACTCAATGAATTCTGTGGACGGCACCGGCATAACTTACCCCGTCGTCATCGGGGCGGGCTCGGGTGCGTCCTCGGACACCATTGGGCCGACGGTGTCGCTCAGGTTCGACGACGGCGCGGTGTACGTGCCGTCGAGGTCCGTGCTTCACATCACGCTCACGGACGAGCACGGTATAGGTGCGACCGGCCTCACCGTGACGAGCTCCATTCTTCTTCAGATCGACAAGTCGCTCCAGCCGGCGGACCTGACGTCCAGTTTTGTGTACTCGCCGGACAGCTACCAGACCGGGGTGATCGACTACACGCTTCCGCCGCTCTCGTCGGGACCTCACACCGCACTGCTGGTTTGCTACGACAACCTGGGCAACCGGGGGAGCGCGGAGCTCAAGTTCGACATAGTGGAGTCCGGAGCGCTGGCGCTCAAGGACGTGCTCAACTACCCCAATCCTTTCGAGGAAGAGACTTACTTGATTTTTGAGCTGACCTCGGACGCCGTGGCCACGATCAAGATCTACACGGTGTCGGGCAAGCTGGTGAGGGAGCTCTGCCAGGGGTGTGCGGTCAGGCGCGGCAACAACCAGTTCAGGTGGGACGGGCGGGACGCGGAGGGTCACGCCGTGGCCAACGGGGTGTACCTTTACTTGATAGAGGTGAGCGATTCTCAGGGCAAGAAGGACTCGTTCATTGGGAGAGCGGCCCTGCTTAAGTAGAAGGAAGTCTGCGGGTTTTGGGTTTGAGTTGACTCCACCTCCTGCGGCGTGATAAACTGAAAGGACGACTGCCGGAATTGGTGCCGAAAGGGGAACATACATGAGGACATGCTATTCGCTCGCGGGTCTCGTCTTGCTCGCCGGTTTTGCGCTCGTCTGGCCTTGCGCGGCCCTTGCCGTGGGAGAGGCCATAGCTCCGTCCGTCACGTTTGCCCCGAGCGCCCGGGGTGAGGGCATGGGCAGGGCTTACGTGGCCATAGCTGACGACGCCACTGCGTCCTGGTGGAACCCTGCCGGCCTTGCCTTCTTGTC
>JAFGJU010000233.1 GCA_016928935.1 Candidatus Eiseniibacteriota bacterium
CAAGGCCCAGCGGATCGCGAACCACGAGTCCCCCCGGACCACCGAGCTCTACAACCGCACCGAGGACGAGGTGACACTCGACGAGATTGAGAGGATCCGGATCTAGGCGCTGCCAAGGCCACCGAGGGAGAAGGACGTAATGTCACTGCGCGTCGTGTTCCACAAGGTTGGCGCCGGCCAGTCCGTCCACGTCTTCAGCCCGAACGGCCGCCTGATCGTCGTCGACCTCGGTTCCTCTGCCGAGTTCTCGCCCCTCACGTGGCTCAGACGGCAGCGGCAGGATATCGATCTTCTTATTGTGACCCACCCGCACGGTGACCACCTCCAGGAGATCCTTGCTCTCGACCGGCTGGATTTCCAGATACAGCAATTCTTCCGCCCGGGCGGCCTCTCGGAAGCCGATGTGTACGGCGCAAATCAACGCCGTTACCAGCGCCACGTAGCAGCGTACCTTCAGCTCGCGGCAGCCTATTCGGCGCCGATCTCCGCCCCAGAACACCCAATCCAGAACCCCGATCGCCTTGGCGGTGCCTCCCTTTCGATCTACGCACCTCCGGGCCAAGGCCGTGCGAATATCAACAACCTCAGCCTGGTCGTGGTGCTGAAATACGCGTCCAGCACTATCGTCATCCCGGGTGACAACGAGCCGTCCTCGTGGCAGGCTCTGCTCCAGGATCCTGCCTTCGTGGCGGAGCTCACGAACGTCGCTATCTTCATGGCAAGCCACCACGGGAGACAGTCCGGCTACTGTGCTCAGCTGTTCGCTGCCGACGGTCGCAAGCCGAGGCTCTTCGTGATAAGCGACGGCACCGCGCGAGACACCGATGCTGCCCCGTCCTACTCGCGGAACGCTCGTGGCTGGACCGTGCACAGCCGCAGCGGGCGCCCCGGCGAGAAACGCTATGCCCTCACAACCCGGGCCGACGGTCCGGTGGACGTGGTGGCAGGCTACCAGCCCTCCGGGTTCCCGTTTCTGTCGGTCACGGTCGATTGACTCTTGGAGCGCACGCCTACATGCGCCCCACGAAAGGGGAGAGATGAGCAACCGAACCGAAGAAGCGAGTGAGAGGTTCCTGGAGAGGGACTTCTCCGAGTGCTTTCAGATGATGAGGCACTACGATTCCCAGCTGCTTGAGACCGTCAAGTTCGCCCTCGCGGCATACTCCGCAATCGCCGGCGCTGCGTTGGCCTTCTACAAGTACGGCATCGATCACAGTGCCGACTACCGTGGCCCGGCGCTCGCTGTAACGACGGTCGGCCTCCTGATAGGCATCGTGCTCTTCGCGCTCGCCACAAGGACGCGCGTCTATTTCGTGCTCGTAACCCGTTACATCAACGAGCATCGCGCGTTCTTCCTCAACCTGAGGCCATTCGGCTTCCCAAACCGCACGCGGATGTACACCGATTCGCGACAACCACCATACTTCAGCTGGCGCAGTTCACAGGCCCTACTTCTCTACGCTCTCGCTCTCCTCAACGCCGGCCTTCTGGCGCTCGGTCTCTTCTTAGCTCTGAACGGCGCGCTGCACTGGAAACCTGTAACCGTCCTCGGCGCTGGAGCGATGCTTCTGGTACAGCTGGCGACCGCGGTTGTCTACCTTCTGACGCGTGAGGCGAAGTCCGCATCCGCGGCCGTCTGGGGATCGCATGCTGGGACAACAGAGACCGAGGAAGACTCTCACCCCCCGCACGATGAACAACAACCTCCAGCGTGACGCAGTCGGCAGTCATTCGTGTAACCAGATCCAAAGTAGCGCGTGCGCCCCTTGCGCATCAGCGAGTTGCGCCCGCGCCGCAGAGACGGGGAGCGAGACGAGCTGAGGACCTGAGAGCGGTCCCAAGTTGTTGAGGTGACAGGGTCGCCTGATCTGCTTTCGATTTCATCGCACGAACGTTGGGTCTACCCCGACTTGGGTTGATACTTGACAGCATGCTTGCCGGACGGCGAGAATCCGCCGGCGGGCGAACGAAGGTGGGCATGAAGCGATGGAGAAGGAGTCAAAGTCGGCACCGCTGACCGCGAACCAGTGGACTCGTCTGACCACTGAGATGCAGAAGCTGACCCAACGAGCGGCCCGTCAGGCCTCATCGCTGACGACGCCGAAGAGGACCAAGCCAGCCGCCTCGAACTGACACGACGGTCGCTAGCGTCGCAGCGGACCGCATCCTACGGGGGCCGACCATGACCCGAGTTGCCCTGATCTTCGATTTCGACGATACCCTCGCTCCGGACTCCACCACGACCCTGCTTGCGGCCAAACAGAGGGATCTGCCGAACAAGTTCTGGCTTGATTGGGCACCCAAACTCGTTGCGGACGGCTACGACCCAACACATGCGTACCTAACGCTTCTGCTTGACAACATTGGCAAGGACAAGCCACTTGGTCCTCTGAACAACAAGGCCCTGCGGGAGTTCGGCAAGACGCTCAAGTTCTTTCCTGGAGTCGAGCTGCTACTTCGCGATGCGCAGAAGATCGCGGCGTCCTACAAGGTTGATGTTGAATGCTACATCATCTCGGGAGGACTCGAGGAGATCGTCCAGGCTGCTCCCCTAGTGAAGAAGTACTTCAAGGCGGTCTACGGGTGTCGCCTCGATGAAGAGGCGGGGGTTCTTCGCAAGATCAAGCGAGCGATCACTTTCACCGAGAAGACTCGCTTCGTCTTCGAAATCAGCAAAGGCATCACGCCCGCCAAGGTCGCCAACAAGCCTCTCGCGGTGAATGAAGACGTTCCCCTCGCCAAGCGACCGATTCCGTTGGATCACATGATCTACGTCGGAGACGGATTGACAGACATTCCTTGCTGGTCGCTGATTGGGAAAAATGGCGGATTGCCGTTCGGGGTTGTGAATCCCAAGGGCAAAGGCCCTCGCCAGCAGTTCCTTGAGATGATCATGACGAAAAGGGCCATCAGCTGGAACAGTCCCCACTATGGCCCGAAGGGCACTCTCGGCTACCTGTTGCGCGCAGCGCTTCACGCTCAGTGCGCGAAGGCCCGCCTACGCTCGGAATCGTAGACGGCTCAGACCGAGGGTGGAGTCTGGGACCGCCTGAACCGGCCTCGGCCCGATTTCGAGCCCCCCCCATCTGAGTTCCACTTCATAGGCCCGGATCCAACATTCGTGTAACCAGCCGCAAGTTGGCGAACGCGCTCCTTGCACATCAACGACTTGCGCGGC
>JAFGJU010000046.1 GCA_016928935.1 Candidatus Eiseniibacteriota bacterium
GCGGCGCACGGGCACGGCGCGGACTGCGCCTACAGACTGCCCTCTATTTCCGCCCTGGAAGCGGGTCCCAGGGCCACCACGCTCAAATGCCGGCGGTCGAGCATCAGCTCTGCCGCTCTCCCGGCGTTCTGGACACTGACCGCGTCTATCCTGGCCACGAGCTCGTCCACGGGCACATACCTGCCGTAGTAAATCTCGGACCTGGCCAGGCGGGTCATCCTGTTGCTCATGCTCTCGAGGCCAAGAACCAAAGAGCCCTTCAACTGCTCCTTGGCGCCCAGGACCTCCGCCTCCGAGAGACCGGACTCAACCGCCTTCTCGAACTCCTCCAGCACGACGTCGAGGGCGCGCCTCGTCGAGCCGGGGTCCACTCCGGCTGACGCGCCGAAGATGCCGGAGTCCCGGAGGAAGTCGGCGTAGGTGAACACCGAGTATGCAAGCCCCTCCTCTTCCCTCACCCTCTGGAACAGTCTGGAGCTGGCCCCTCCTCCCATTGCCACGTTCATGACCAGAAGGGCGTGTCGGAGCTCGTGATTGTAGGACACTCCCCTGGTACCGACGCAGAAATACTCCTGCGAAAGCCGCCTCTCCGTCACCTCGACGGACCTGGCGTAGGCCGGAACGGGAGAGTCCTGTGAAGGAGCGGGACCGGCGGGAAGCTTGAAGCTCCTGGCCACAAGGTCCAAGAGGGCCTGGTAGTCGAAACTGCCGGCGACCGAGACGATCACGCTGGGGGCGACGTAGTTCTCGCGGAAGTACCGGGCGACGTCGTCACGGGTGAAGGCGCCGACGGTTTCTCGGGTCCCCAGGATGGAACGGCCCAGAGAATGCCCCTTCCAGACGACGGAGGCAAAGAGGTCGTGTATCTCGTCGTCTGGAGTGTCTTCCAGAGCGCGGATCTCGTCCAGGACGACCTTCTTTTCCCTCTCGATGTCCTTGTCGGCGAAGACGGAGTGACAGACAATGTCGGACAGCACGTCCACGGCCAGGGGCAGGTGTTCGTCCAGGACCCTGCCGTAGTAGCAAGTGTACTCCTTGGAGGAGAAGGCGTCCAGGTGACCGCCCACGGCCTCGAGGCTCCTGGCTATGTCGAAGGCGCTGCGGGTTTCGGTACCCTTGAACACCATGTGTTCGATGAAGTGAGACAGCCCGCACTGCTCGGGCTCCTCGTTTCTGGAGCCCGACCCAATCCAGACGCCCAGCGCGGCGGACCGAACCCCCGGCACTTCTTCCGCCAGGATGGTAATCCCGCTCTCAAGCCTGTCTCTGTGGAACCCTCCTTCACTCATGCGAACGACGCGCTCCCGATCCGGTGGATTGCGGAGCGCCCAAAGCCGCCTTCCTGCTCAGCTTTATCTTGCCTTCCTTGTCTATGCCGATGACCTTCACCGTCACCACGTCTCCCTCCCTGACCACGTCTTCCACCCTGGCCACTCTCCGATTCTCCAGCTCCGAGATGTGCACCAGACCGTCTCTTCCGGGAAGGATCTCGACGAAGGCACCGAACACGGCGATGCGCTTCACGGTTCCGGTGTATATGCGGCCTATCTCCGGGTCCTCGACTATGTTTCGTATCATTTCGACGGCCTTCTCGCCGCCCACCGCGTCGTACGCGGCCACTCTCACTTCGCCGCTGTCCTCGATGTTGATCTGGGCTCCGGTCTCCTCGGTAATCTTCTTTATGATTCTGCCCCCGGGACCAATGACGTCCTTTATCTTGTCCTGGTTGATCTGCAGCACCGTTATCCGCGGCGCGTACATCGAGAGGCTGGGCCTGGGCGCGGAGATGGACTTGTCCATTTCGTCCAGTACGAACGAGCGGGCGGCACCGGCCCTGGCCATGGCCGAGGCCAACACGTCGAACCCTATCTGGGTGGCTTTGACGTCCATCTGGAACGCGGTGATTCCCTTACGCGTGCCCGTGATCTTGAAGTCCATGTCGCCAAGGTGGTCCTCTATGCCCAGGATGTCCGTCAAGACTTCCACAGAATCGCCTTCCTTGACGAGGCCCATGGCGATGCCCGCGACCGCGGCCTTGATGGGCACGCCCGCGTCCATCAACGAAAGGCTCCCTCCGCACACCGTGGCCATGGACGAGGACCCGTTGGATTCCAGGATGTCGGACACCAGCCTTATCGTGTAGGGAAAGTCTGTGCCGCTGGGGATGACCGGCTGTATGGCCCTCTCGGCCAGGGCTCCGTGACCGATCTCCCTCCTGCCCGGTCCCCTCATGGGCCTCACCTCACCCACGCTGAACGGCGGGAAGTTGTAGTGGAGCATGTAAGTCTTCCAGCTTTCTCCCTCAAGCTCCTCGACTCTCTGCTCGTCCATGGAGGTGCCCAACGTAGTCACCACCAGGCTCTGCGTCTGCCCCCTGGTAAACAGGGCCGAGCCGTGCGTGCGCGGAAGCACTCCGACCTCGCAGGTTATCGGGCGTATCTGCTCGGGAGAGCGGCCGTCGGCGCGGCGCTTCTCGTTCAGGATCATGGCCCTGAGGTCGCCCTTCTCCAGGTCGTCTATGGACCTCAATATGTCGAGCTCCTTCCCGGGGAACCTCTCTTCCAGGGCGGCGACCGTGTCATGCTTTATTCTTTTGATCGTGTCCTGACGCTTCGACTTGTCGGAGATCCTGTTGGCGTTCCTGACCCCTTCCAGGCAGCGAGACCTCACCTCGGCCAAGATTTCCGGTGCAATCTCGTGCGGCGCCACCACCAGCTTGGACCTGCCGGCGCGCCGGACCAGCTCTTCCTGGATGACGTTCATGCCGCGAATCTGCTCGTGGGCCAGCGCCAGCGCGTCGATGAGGTCCTTCTCGGAAACCTCCCTGGAGCCGCCTTCCACCGTCAAGATTGCGTCGGACGTGCCCGCCACCACCACGTCCATCTCGCTCGCGTCCAGCTCGGCGAAGGTCGGGTTCACGATGAACCGGCCGTCTATCTTGCCTATCCGGACGGCGGACACCGGAGCCGGAAACGGGATGTTGGACAGACACAGCGCGGACGAGGCCCCGATGAGGCCCAGCACGTCCGAGTCGTTTGCCTGGTCGGACGACAGAACTGTTGCCACGACCTGGATCTCGCGGGCAAAGTCCTTCGAGAACAAGGGCCTGATGGGCCTGTCTATCAAGCGGGAGCTCATTATCTCCTTCTCTGTCGGCCTACCCTCCCTCTTGAAGAA
>JAFGJU010000234.1 GCA_016928935.1 Candidatus Eiseniibacteriota bacterium
ATGTCGAGGCGCGTGGGCGGGACGTGGACCGCGGCGGAAAACGTGACGCACGATTCCACTGCTTCCCTCTCTCCGGCCATGACTCGCGGGCAGGACGGAGCGCTCCACATGGTCTGGGAGGACAAGTGGGGCGACAACTCAAGGATTCTCTACGCTTGCTGCCCGGACTCGGCGTGGTCGGAACCGGTCTGCCTGAGCCGTGAGGGTGCGTTGGCGACGTCGCCGGCCATAGCCGCCGCCTCGGACGGGAAGATATACGTTGTCTGGGCCGAGCGGGAAAAGAACAGACAGAACGTCTTCTGCCGGGAGCTGTCGCGCGGCGAGTGGAAAGGACCGGTCCAGGTGAACGGCGGCGGGCACTCCGGCACGAGGCCCTCCGTGGCAACCGGGTCCCGCGCAACCGTCCACGTGGTATGGGAGGGCCACCGCCACGACAAGCCCGCCATATGCTACCGACAGAAGACGGGGCGCAGGTGGCAGACCGAGGCCGAGTTGACCGACGGCAGCTCCAAGGCATTCAGGCCGGTGGTGGCGGCCGGGCCCGGAGGTTCGGCCTACGCCGCCTGGTACGACGACAGGTGGGGCGTGCCCCAAGCGACCTTGCGCGTGAGAGAAGACGGCAAGTGGGGACCTGTGTGCAGGGTGAACGAGTCGGACGCGCCCACCTACTTCGTCACGGTCGAGGTGGACAAGAGCGGAGGCGCGCACCTCTTGTTTCAGGATAGGCGAAGGGGAACCTACGACGTCTACTACAAGCGGGGCGCAACACAGTGAAAGGAGAGCGCGAATGCAGGACAACTTCGAGGTCATAGTCCTCATAGGCAGGCCGGCGGCCGGCAAGAGCGAGGTGATAGACTATCTGAAGAAGACCGACGTGGAGGCCAGGAAGAGACGATTCGGGATAGGAGTGTTCGAGGAAATCGACGACTTCCCGTATGTTTGGGAGACGTTCGAGATAGACGACATACTTTCGAAGCATGGGCGTGAGCGGGTTTTCACCACTCCTGACTACTACTTCAAGGACCACTTCGTCTGGAACCTCTTCATCGAGAGAATAAGCCTGGAGTTCGCGAAGAAGCTGGCGCGCGACCCGGACTACCTGAAGCACACCACCGCCATAGTCGAGTTTGCCCGTGGCGGAGAGAACGGGTTCGCCGAGGCGTTTTCCTACCTGTCAGACGATATACTTAAACGGGCAGGCATAGTGTACATCAAGGTCTCTTACGAGGAGTCGTGCAGGAAGAATCGCAGGAGGTTCGACCCCAAGCAGGCCGACAGCATTCTGTACCATTCGCTGCCGGACGAGAAGATGGAGTTCTACTACAAGGTCAACGACTGGGACAAGCTGGCCAGGGGAAATGACGGCTTCATCGAAGTCAAAGGGCACAAGGTCCCGTTCTCGGTCTTCAACAACGAGCCTGAAGTCACTGACAAACCCGAACTCCTGGGCAAGGCCCTGGAGGATGTGTTCGCGAGACTACGGAAGAGAATGAACGAGAATCCGACTGCGTAGGCACATAGACGGGTTCGTCGCGGAAGGCCCGCCGGCCGCGTCACTACGATTGCTCGTGGCGCACGCCACGCGGCGCGGACGGTTCGCCTGGATGGAGTGTAGAGTGCGGGAAGCCGGCAACACACTGCCGGCTTCCCGCTTTCACGGCTGAGATCGCTGCTTTGCCGGCCCCGTCGTTCCGGCATTGATTTTGTGCTCAGTGCTGCGCCTGCCCCAACGGCCCGGCTTCGATTTCGCGCTCAGTGCTTCGCCTGCTCCGTCGGCCCGGCCTCGATTTCGTGCAGCGCCACAAGCTCCGCCACACGCTTTCTCTCGGCGACAGTCATGAACCCCACGGCTATCAGAATGAAGACGAGCGAGAGCCAGTCCTGAAGACTGGGGAACTTGCCGCGGCACGTCAGGCAGAAAACCAGCGTCGCGGTGGTGCCCGCCACGAGAGAGGTCAGACGGTTCACCAGGCCGGCGAAAGTGGCGGTCCGGCCTTTGAACATGAAGATGAAGACGGAGAAGAAGGCCACCATGCCGAAGGCGGTGCCCGCGAGAGTGGCCCAACCCCAAATGGGCCTGGGTGCGATTACAGAGTCGATGAATACCCCGAGCACCGTCCGCTCGCCGAGCTCAGTCTTGACGCTCCATCCCAGCCACTGCGGCGAGTAGACCAGGAAGAGAACCACGGCCACCATCGTCACGCACGCGGCAATCTGCTCGATGCCGAAGAACCACCTGTTGTCCTGCTTGACGCCCTTGCCGCGCGTGTTCTTGTAATAGTTCATGATGTAGATCCTGATGGCGTATGCGACGATGTAACTACTCAGGATGGTGACCGCCGCGTTCGAGTGCATGAAGTCGAAGCTGCCGGGCTTTACCCATACCATCTGGACGCTCGCCGCAAGCAGGGCGAACACCACGCCGATGTTCTCCTCCCTGTACACTTTCTTGTGGAGGATCCCCTGCGCTATCTGCACTGCGTCCACCGCGCGGCTGATGACTATGACGCTTGCTCGCATTATGACCATCGCGACCATTACAGAGATGGGCAGAGTGTACATGAGAGTGGTGGTGGGGATGACGACGGCGGTGCATACGCCGGACGGGATTATGTAGGTGTATTCGCGCGGGAACGTGAAGGGCCCCCATTTTATGAGCTGGACGGACTTGGACCTGTACCAGCGCAGGGCGAGGACCACGAGCACGCACAGCGCGCTCCCGCCAAGAGTGCTGTACGTCAGGTACTCCATCTGCTGCATTCCAGGAAACCCGAGTTCCGCCTTTCCGGTGAAGTACTTCACCGTCACGCCGGTTATCACGTAGAAGAGGAAATAGCCGAGGCACAACTGCAGCAGCCTTGCCGAGCTGCCTTCCTTGGAGCGCCACATGTTTAGCCTTCCAGGTTCTGGGTGAAAGTGCTCTTCCGCCGTCCGGGGCCGGGCATGACACGATTATGAGTCAGCGCAATCGAGGCAAATTACAAACGACTTTACATCACAGAGACGCAGAAGTCGAGAGGATACTGCGGACGGCGCGACGGCTACTCGAAGCTGCGGATTATCCGCAGAATCTGGTGGGGGTCCTCCGCCTCGGTGAGATGTCTGACCGAGTCTTCGAACCTCAAGATCTCCGAGAGAGACCTGTAGACTTTCAGATAGAACCTGTCGTCGTCGGGCGGCGACGCCATAGGAAAGAAAATTGTGACGGGCCTTCCGTCCAGCGCCTCGAACTCCATGCCGACGTCAGAGCGCGCAAACGCGATGACGAAGTCCTTCACCTGCAGGGTCCTGACGTGCGGAATCGCGACTCCCCTCCCGATGCCAGTCGTGGCTTTCTTTTCCCGGTTGTGGAGGTCGCGAAACAGGCGCTGCGCGTTACGCACGCTGCCCGACCGGTTGAGGACGACGGACAGGGCTCCGATGACTCGCTCCTTCGTCTCCCGGACCCGTCTCTGCTCGCTCGTGTCTTCCGGAAAGTCCAGGTCCACCAGCGAATCCAGGTTCAACTCTATCAGTTCGGGTGTCAGGTACCGAGAAAGTCTCATAAAATCCCAATAGTGCGCCGGGGACGCGCTCAAGGAGACCTAGATAGGACAAAACGGCTCGACGCGCAACACAAAAGTGCGGAGAGGGGCGGAGAGTAAGTATGACAGAGAAGCGGTGCTGCCGTGGGCGTAGCTGCGGCAGGGCCCGCACAGGGGCAAGGCGGGCTCAAGGCGCGGCGAATCCTGGCGCGCTTTTTGCTCTGTCATAACTCCGGGA
>JAFGJU010000047.1 GCA_016928935.1 Candidatus Eiseniibacteriota bacterium
CGCTGACGGACGGCGGTTCCCTCGTCATCGAGGCGGCGACCGGCGTGGGCAAGTCGATAGGATACCTCGTGCCGTCAGTTGCCGTATCGCTGGCCACGGACAGCCGCGTCCTCGTTTCCACGAACACCAAGAACCTGCAGGAACAGCTCATGGACAGAGACCTGCCGGTGCTGAAAAAAATCTTCCGGGGTGGTTTCTCGGCGGCCGCGCTCAAGGGCAGGGGCAACTACCTGTGTCTCAGGAAGTGGAACGGCCTCCGGGGGTCGGCTGAGGACGAGAAGGTTCGGTCGTTTATCAACCTGGTGACCTCCGAACTGGCGCTCTTTCCGAACGGCGACGTGGGAGAAGCCGCGTCCTCGGAGGACTACCGTCTCTGGGAGCAGGTGCAGTCCGACTCCAGCACGTGTCTGGGCACGGCCTGCCCGCACGCTGCCGGGTGTTACTGGAGGGCCGCGAGGCGCAGGGCCTCCCGGGCCAACATCGTCATAGTGAACCATTCGCTCCTGTTTTCGGACGTGAAGTGCGGCAGGACTCTCCTTCCCGAATACGACAAGCTGGTGATGGACGAGGCTCACAACATTGAGAGGGTGGCGACGGACCACTTCGGCGTAGAGGTCACGCGGGAGCGTCTTGCGAAGGAGACGGACCGGCTTGTCTCCCCCAGGGGAGTGCTTCCGTCTGTGCGAAGGAGACTGTCCAGGAGGATCCCGAAGCTGAGGAGGCTCTCGTTCTCGTCCAGGGCGCAGGAGTTGGAGGCGGCGCTGGCCGAGTTGTCCGCAATTTCGGACGCGGCGTTCACCAGACTCTCGGAGCTGTTGGCGGGGCTCGGGGCTTCGGCGGCGGCGCGCTTCGGCGGAGACAGGTTCTCCATCCCGGCCGAGTTCGAACGGGCCGCGTATTCGTGCTCGAGGGTCGAGGAGCTGCTGAACGGGCTGGCCGAGTTCTTGACGGAGAGCGCCGAGCTTCTGACCGAGCCGGAGGTGCTGTTGGCCGAGGTCGCGGGTGCGGCAGAACGCTGGAGAGGTTTGGCCGGGGACGTCATGTTCCTGTGGGAGGGCTCCTCGTCCGAGTACGCGTACTGGGTGGAGCAGAGATACGGGACCGAGCTGGCCGTGAGGGCCTGCCCGGTCTGGGCAAGAAACAGAATGAGGGAGCATCTCTTTTCGGGTCTCAAGTCCGTCGTCATGACGTCGGCCACCATGGCCGTTGCCGGGAGCCTGGAGCATTTCGTGTTCAGAATGGGGCTGGACGGCCCTTACGACCCGCGCCGCGTGGTGATCGGCTCGCCGTTCGACTACTCGCGCCAGGTGGCGGTGGCCGTGCCCGAGGACTTCGAAGACCCCAGGTCGGACGGGTTCGCGAGTGCGACCTCGGCACTGCTGACGGAGCTCCTGTCGGCGGAGCCGCGTAAGACTCTGGTGCTGTTCACGTCCTACGAGATGCTGAGACGCGTGTACGACGGCGTGCATGCAGGACTCGCGGAGCTGGGGTTCGCGGTACTGGGCCAGGGTATAGACGGCGCGCGGAGCGAGATAATGGATGCGTTCAGGACCGCCGGCAGGGCGGTCCTTCTGGGCACGTCCAGCTTCTGGGAAGGGATAGACCTGCCCGGGGAATCGCTTGAGATGCTGGTGCTGGTCAGGTTACCTTTCTCAGTTCCGGACGACCCCCTTGTTCAGGCTCGTTCGGAAGCCCTCCAGCAAGACGGCAAGGAGCCGTTCACGGACTACCTGCTGCCCGAGGCGGTCATAAGGCTGCGCCAGGGCTTCGGCAGACTGATAAGAAGACGCACGGACAGGGGCGCGATCGTCATAGTGGACCCGAGGATCGCCAGGGCAAGCTACGGTACGATTTTCCAGAAGTCGCTTCCGGCCGCCGTCCGGAGATGTTCGGCCGCGGAGCTCCCGTCGTTGGTGTCCGGATGGTTCAGCCGGCTGGAGGAAGGCTCCGAAGAGCGGCGCCGGCGGAACTGAAAGAGAGGCCAAGCAATGACCAGAGAAATCAGGGCGCCCAGAGGGCGCGACATCTCATGCAAGGGGTGGCAGCAGGAGGCGGCTCTCCGGATGCTGATGAACAACCTCGACAGGGAGGTGGCCGAGAAGCCCGACGAGCTCATAGTGTACGGCGGCACGGGGAAGGCGGCCAGGAACTGGGAATGCTTCGACGCCATCGTCAGGGAGCTCAAGCGGCTCGAGAACGACGAGACTCTGCTAGTCCAGTCGGGGAAGCCCGTGGGCGTGTTCAGGACTCACGACATGGCCCCGCGCGTGCTCATCTCGAACTCCATGCTCGTCCCGGCCTGGGCGACTCTGGAGTCTTTCTGGGAGCTGGAGGCGGCCGGCCTCACCATGTACGGACAGATGACGGCAGGCAGCTGGATATACATCGGTACACAGGGCATCCTGCAGGGCACCTTCGAGACCCTGGCGGAGTGCGCCAGGCAGCACTTCGGGTCGGACCTCTCGGGAAGGCTGGTGCTGACCGCAGGGTTGGGAGGAATGGGAGGGGCTCAGCCGCTGGCAGTCACGATGAACGGCGGCGTGTGCCTGGACGTGGAGGTGGACCCCGCCCGCGTGGAGAAGAGGCTGCGCACGGGTTACTGCGAGATGATGGTGGAGGACCTGGACGAGGCGCTCGGGCTCTGCGAGGCCGCGGTCAAACGCCGCGAACCCCTCTCGGTCGGACTCGTGGGCAACGCCTCCGACGTTCATCCCGAGATTGTGAAGCGGGGCGTAGTGCCGGACATAGTGACCGACCAGACTTCGGCCCACGACCCGCTCCAGGGGTACGTTCCCGGGAAAATGACCCTGGCGGAGGCTCTGGCCTTGAGAAAGGCCGGCCCGTCCGAGTACGTGAAGAAGGCAATAGAGTCCATGGGTGTCCAGGTCCAGGCCATGCTGGAGATGAAGAAGAAGGGGGCCGTGCTGTTCGACTACGGAAACAACTTGAGGCAGCAGGCACTCAAGGCGGGCGTGGCCGACGCGTTCTCGTATCCGGGGTTCGTGCCGGCGTACGTGAGACCTATGTTCTGTAGGGGGAAGGGGCCGTTCAGGTGGGTGGCCTTGTCCGGCGACCCGGCCGACATTCGGAAGACCGACGAGGTGATACTGAAGGAGTTCCCGGACGACCGGATACTGGCTCGGTGGATTCCTCTGGCCTCTCAAAGGGTCAAGTTCCAGGGCCTGCCAGCCAGGATCTGTTGGCTCGGCTACGGCGAGCGAGCGCGCTTCGGAAAGGCCATAAACAGGATGGTCAAGAAGGGTGAGATCTCCTGCCCGATTGTCATAGGCAGGGACCATCTTGACAGCGGCTCGGTCGCCTCGCCGTACAGGGAGACGGAGGGCATGAGGGACGGCAGCGACGCCGTGGCCGATTGGCCCATTCTGAACGCTCTGCTCAACACCTCTTCCGGCGCGTCGTGGGTTTCAGTGCATCACGGCGGCGGAGTGGGCATAGGCAATTCCATTCATGCCGGAATGGTGATAGTGGCCGACGGCACGGACAGCGCCGAGAAGCGCCTCGACCTCGTGCTCACGAACGACCCGGGCATCGGCGTGGCGAGACACGCCGATGCCGGCTACGAAGAGGCCAGAGAGGTGGCCCTGAGAGACGGCGTGAAGGTCCCGATGCTGAGCGGCAGCGCGCGGGGGGGGAAGACGAATTGAGGAAGACAGGGAACGAGCGCACGACGCGCAGGACTGCGGGGCGCGGAACGCAAGCGGGTCCGGGCGTCGGAGTCGGACGCAAGGCCGGCCCGGCCGTGGAC
>JAFGJU010000008.1 GCA_016928935.1 Candidatus Eiseniibacteriota bacterium
AGGCTCTCGTAGCCGTCCACGCCGGTGCACTCGTTGCAGTCCGCGTCCGCCGCCAGGACGTCCCCTTCCTTTATTATCACGCAAGCCGTCGTCGAGTCACAGTCGTCGTCGACGCACTTGTAGCACCCGGGCTCAGGACAGGTGACGAGAGTCTCCTTGCCGTTGAAGCCCCAGCCAATGTCGTCGTACTCATTCGACACGTCCATGTACTGGCCGTTGTAAATCCGCTGAGCGGAGATGGCGTTTCGCATCATGCCGTCGAACCCGTCCCCGCACACGAAGGCAACCTGGAACGGCAGCACTTCCCCGGGCTCCACCCTCGGGAACGGCCCGGCGCACAGCAGAAACCGATAGTCACGAGGCGTAGTGGTGTTGCGGTTGGGGATGCGATGGCTCGACATCAGGTCGTAGCGCTCGATGTCAGTCTTGGGGTCACCCTCCGGATAGGGGGCCGTCGAGCTGAACCACCGCACAGTGGCCACCTTCACGGACTCGGGAGCAGTGATGCCCTCCGCGTCAGTCTTGTGGCCCAGGAACATCACTCCGCTGTAGCCGGTCACGTCACCGCCCTTGGCAGTCTGGCCGTCGTCCGGGGCGTCCCAGACGTACGCGATCTGGATGCGGATGGTGTCTATCTGACATCCCTCCGGCTTCGTGGAGTCGTAGATCTGGACCAGTGTGTCCGTGTACCCCACCAGGTCGTCCTCCCAGTAGCCGGGCTCGGTCTGAGCCTTGGGGCCCGCGTCGGGGTCCACGAAGAAACCCACGTACACGTTGCGCATCACCTTCGAGCCGTCGTGATGAATGTTGTAGTCTACGCCGATGAATTCGTTGGAGCCGCTGACCGCCCAGCCGAAGCTTCTCTGTTCGATCCTCAGGCCCCAGGGTACGTGCTCGTTGAACGCGTCCCTGGCCTGCTGGCTGTCGTCCCTGTAGACACAGGAGAACATCTGCTGACCCAGAGCCTCGAAGTCCTCGTCTGTCTCGTTGTCCCCGTCGTTGTCGTAGCCGTCCTGGAAGTCCTCGTCCCTCAAGCCGTCTGCGTCGTCGTCACCAGTGGAGCCACCCGTCCCGTACCGCCTGCCTCCCTGCATGCCCTCGTACGACCTGTAGATTACGTCGATGGGGCTGAGCTCGGGCCTGAACTCGGTTTCGTAGGCCGCGGTTGAGACCGTCGGCACGTTGTCCTCGTCCAACGCCCCTATCCAGAGCCCCGCCACGTAGAGGTATTCACCTCCCTGAAATCCCAACGAAAGCGCTTCAATCCACGGGTTCCCGAAAAATCCCAGGTTGGGCACCTGGAGAGTGACCCTGCCCACGTCGTGCGTGAACACGTACGGCGGCCTGATGCAGTACGTGCCGCTGGCCGGCCCGTCAGCGGGGTTCTCTATCGGAAACCGACCGAACGTCTGCCCGGCCGCCAGCAGCAACACTGCTGCCACTATGACCGAACCCACGATCGACAGTCTGCGCGGTTGAATCCGTCTGAGAAACGCCATTTGCGTACCTCCCTCTGACTTCACTCCGTCCTGAATCTAGAATCTGAACCCTATCCCCATCCTCACTAATGCTCCCTCCTGCCACACGCGAGGGTCGTTTACCGGGTAGTAGTCGTCGATTCCGTCGCCGTTGACGTCACCGGCGTTGTACGCGCCGCCCGCCCTACCCGTCTCCGTGTAGTATATCGTGTAGTCGTCGGAAGTCGCGTACGGGGCGATGGGCCAGTTGCTGGGCTCCAGATTTGCGATGTTCTTGGCGTCCAGCAGGTTCATGCCCTGAAGGAACACAGTCAAGTGCTGGCCCCATATCGTGTAGTGCTTCTCCGCCTGCACGTCCAGAGTAGTCGTGCTGGGAAGTCTCTCGGAGTTTATGACGGCCGGGTCCTGCTCCCTCTGATTCCTCTGTACCGGGGTGTACGGGAATCCGGTCCCGTATCTCCACACGAAGCTGACCGACCACTGATCGGGCACGCTCATGTACAGCGAGGCGTTCACCGTGTGTCTCTGGTCCCAGTCCAGCGGCTGCTCGGCAATGGGCAGGTACAGGAACGGAGTTCTCGTCTGGGCATCGGGGTCGGACGCCACGCCGGACGCGATGCCGTAAGTGTACGAGAGCTCTCCGCCGAAATTGTGGCTGAACCTCTTGCGCAGGCTGAGCTCGAAGCCCCTGGCCGATGCGTAGTCCTGGTTCTTGTAGACGAGGATCGGTGCCGGGCTGTCCTCCACGACTGTCTCCTGGGCCGTCAGGAGGCCGAAGATGTCCTTGTAGTAAACGGAGAACTGCCCGAAGATGGTGCTGGTGAACATATGCTGCACCGCCGCCTGATAGGATATCGTCGTCTCGTTACTGAGGTCGGGGTTGCCCCTGACGGTCACGGGACTCGTACTCCCCCTGTCTTCGAACACGTACCGCCGGTCCGGAATCTGGTAGTACCTGCCGTAGTGGAAGCTCAGCACGTCCCTGTCCGAAATCGGGTACGCGATGCCCACTCTCGGGCTCACCTGGTCCTTGACCCTGTCCGCGACCTCCGACGCGTCGATCTGGTCCCCGACCGAGAACGCGTCGTACCTCAACCCAATGTTGAGCACCATGCCTTCGTGGTCCCATCTGTCCTGAACGTACACGGCGCCCTCTGGGTTGTAATAGTGGTAGTCGCTCCGCAGCGCGCCGTAAGTTCCGAGACTGTTTACTCTCTCAGGGTAGCTTATGGAAAGAAGCTGCATGTCGTTGTAGGTGCCCTCAAACCCTGACTGGAGCGTGTGGCCCCTCTTCTTCCAGGTGGCGTCGCCCTTGAAGGTCCAAACGTTGGTCTGCCTGTCCCAGAACACCGGAAAGTCGCCGTGAGTCACGTAGAAGGGTTCCACGTCTCCTTCCACCTGGTTGTACCAATACTCGGGGTAGCGAATCTGGTACTCCCATGCCTCCTTGTCCAGCACTGAAGCCTCGGACTTGTAAGTGTGCTGACTCAACTTCAACGTGTAGAACAGGTCCTTGCTCACTGTGTGGGTCCACACCGTCTTCAACTGATGGAACTTGTTCAGGTAGTTGGGGGTGTGCTCCGCCGGGTCGTACGGCAGGTACGTGGAATCCACGGGGTACCAGGACCACCCGCCATACTGCTGCGTGACTTCTCCGCTCGTGGCCGTGTCGTTCACCACCTTGACGTATCCGTCTCTGCTCCACTGGTGGTAGTAACGGTCCTCGAGCGAGTAGTTCTGCACGTACTCGGCGGTCAGCTTGTAGCTGCTGCCGATCCTGTAGGCCAGCTTGGTCTGGAATTTGGACTCGTTGCTCTGCCTGTCTCCGAGAGAGATGAAGTCAAGTATCTTGTATCTTGACCGAATCTCGGACGTCTTCAGGTAAGTGTCTTCCCAAGTGCCCTCGTAAGACATGAAGTAGGTGATGTTCTTTATCAAGAACGGTCCGCCGAACCCGATGCTTATCTTGTCGTAATTGTTGAAGGTCTTGTCCTTGGCGCCGTAATCGTCGGTCAGGTAACGGAGCTCGCCGGAGAAAGTGCTGCCGCCCTCTTTCGTGCTGATGTTGACGACGCCCGACTGGGCGTTACCGTACTGTGCGTCCAGGCCTCCGAGCAGAATCTCGGATTCCGAAAGCGCCAGAGTGGCAAGGTCCACGGCGCCCCCAACCAGAGGGTCGCGCACCGGAATCCCGTCCACCATGTAGAGCACCTCGCCCGTGCGGCCTCCCCTGAAGTGCAACTGCCCTCCTTGGGCGATGACTCCGGAGCGCAGCGCGATGGCGTCCTGGAACGAGTCCACCGGCAGCTGCGTCAGCTCCTTGGCCTCCATCACGTGCTTGGTCATGGAGCTTTCCAGGTCTATGTCGGGGCGCTCGCCGGTGACCTTCACCTCTTCCAGAGTCTTGACCACCTTCGTCGAGAGGCTGAAATTGACCACGGTGGTCTTGCCCGCGTCTACCGCCACGTCGGTCTTGGTCACCAGGTCGTAGCCCATCATCATGACTCTCACCGAGTGGACGCCCACCGGGACTTTCTCGATGACAAACGAACCGTCGTCGAGAGCCATCGCGCCCAGAGTGGTACCCAGCACCACCACGTTCGCGAACCCGAGCGCCTCGCCCGTCTTCGCGTCCGTCACCTTCCCCGCGATCTTCCCCGTTCCTTGCGAGAATCCCGGGCTCGCCACGAAGCATGTGAGCAGGAGCAAGAGCCCCAACACCAACAGCGGCCTCTGACGCAACATGTTTAAGCACCCCTTTCTTAAAGCCCCCGGCGTGTCAACGGATAATGCAGAGCGCAGATATAGGTAATGTGGTTGCTTGCGTGAGCCCCGGCTCCCGGCCCCGCTTGCGCAGGAAGGATCACACTGTCGGTCAGAATCCCCTCCGTTGAAACAGCACAAACCGTGCCACCCCCCAGCCAACAATGCCTGTTTTCGCCAGATGTAACTGTCTATGTTACAAAAAGTTACCAAGACTCACTGGGGCTGCCTCGAGCCCTTCGCGACTCGCGGCCCCCGGAATGAAACCTATGTAACCAGTACGCTCCGCCTCAGCTTCTATCCTCTTGCAAAATATAGAGGTTCAGCGATGACCGAATACCCACCAAACGGGCGAGGTGAGTAGCGAAACACCCCCCTAGAACTCGGTCCCGCTCGAAAAGTTGAAGTCTCTCACGAGCAGCCCCGGCACAACACATCCTCCGGTCCTCACCGGGGTCGACATTGCCTCTACGTTGGACAAGAGCTCGATGACGCTCTGGTTAAACCGGAAGTTTCTGATGCCACAGGCTATCTTACCGTTCTCCACCAGGAACGTTCCGTCTCGTGTCATACCCGTCAACACCACCTTCATGGGGTCGACCACATTGACGTACCAGAACCGGGTGACCAGTATGGCCCTGTCGGTCCGCTTCACGAGTTCCTCTGGAGTCACCGGCTGGAAGCCTTCCAGCACGACCGAGCTCGCCTCCGGACCACTTGTGTTTGGAACGGGCAGCCCGTGCCCGGTGCTTTCCTTCTGGTCCTTGCTGGCCGTTATCCTATCGTACACGGGGCCCTTGAGGACGCCCTTCTCAGCGATCGTGACCCTCTTGCGCGGCATCCCCTCACTGTCAAACGGCCTTCCTCTCAGAAGGTCATGGTAGACGTCGTCGTAGATACTGATGTTTTCCCCGAACACCTTCTGGCCCACCTTGCCGGCCATGAAGCTTCTGCCTTCCTGGAGCTGGAGTGCGCCGAAACCCACCCACGCCATGTAGGCCATGAGCTCTGCCACCGCGGCCGGTTCCAGGATCACCTTGTACTTGCCCGGTTCCAGCTGGCGCGGCTTGCTCGAGAGCAGCGCCTTCTCGACGGCCACTGAAGCAACCTTCTCTACGTCTATGTTGGACACCAACCACGAGGTCTCCTGACCCCATCCGGAGGATCCCTCACCCATCGCGGTGATGCTGAACGAGGCCTCCGTGCCGGAGTGGTATGCGCTGAGCCCCCTCGAATTCGCCATGGCCAGAGGGGACACCTCGCCGTAGCCACCCAACGAACCGTAGCCGCTGGAGAAATAGCCCGCTGCCTGGAGTCCGTTCTTCTTGCACAACCGGACCGCCCTGGCAACCGCCTCCGCCCTGAAGCCCGGCGGGAGCGAAGCTGTCTCGGGGCTGAACGCGTCCACGACCGGGTACTGCTGCGGCCCGGGCATGGGGAGCAGTTCGGGTATCTCAGGCTGCGCGGCCGCGGCCGTCTCAGACTGGCGCACCGCCGACAGCACGCCCTCGGGGTCCAACTTATTCGTGACGGCCTTCCCGCTCTTCTTCCCGAACACGCTCCTGACGGACAACTGGTTACGTTTCTCGCTCACGTTCTGGTGGATTGTGTTGTTGGCGAAGCGAGTGAGAGAGTAGCTGCCTCCGCCGAGACAGACTTCGATTTCGTCTGACTTGGACAGCTCCAACGCCGATCTAAGGATTGACTCTGCTCGTGCTTTTTCCATCATCTATACCTGGTGTTTCCTTACCTAGCGACTCCTACGTTAACACCCCTGAACCTGGCGGGCGCCGAGCCGTGGCTCATGCGCGCGATCTGTCCGGGCTGGCCCTTGCCGCAGTTTATGATGCCCCAAGGCCACCAATGCGTCTCGTCACACACGGCGTCACACGAGTTCCAGAACTCGGTGCTGATCCCTTGGTAGTTGGGGTTCTTCAGCATACGACCCTTCTTGCCGTTCTTTATCTCCCATGCAATCTCCGTCGAGAACTGGAAGTTGTACCTCATCTGGTCGATGCTCCAGCTCTTGTTGGTCTCCATCAGGAGCCCGTCCGCCGTGTCGGCAATCAGGTCCTCCAGCTTCCAGGTGCCTGGCGCCAGGCCTATGTTGGTCATCCTTACCAAGGGGATCCTGTTCCAACCGTCAGCCCTCATGCAGCCCCGGCTCCTCTGCTCGCCGCACGCTCTCGCGTTCTCCCTGGACGTGAGATAGCCCACGAACAACCCGTCCTTCACGAGCTCCCACTTCTGAGCGGGCACTCCTTCGTCGTCAAACCCGACTGTCGCAAGCCCGCCGGGCAGGGTCGAGTCGGCCACTATGGTCACGTACTTGGAACCCAGCCTCAGTTTCCCCAACTTGTCCAGGCTGAGATAGCTCGTGCCCGCGTAGTTGGCCTCGGTCCCAAGCACTCTGTCCAGCTCGGACGGATGACCTATGGACTCGTGTATCTGCAGGCAAAGCTGCGACCCGTCCAGGATGACGTCCTTCTTCCCCGACGGGCACACGTCCGCCGAGAGCAGCGCGACCGCCTCCTCGGCTATGCGGCCGGCGTTCTCAAGCAGCTTCACGCGCCCGATTACTTCGTAACCGCCCGAGGCGGAATGCCCTTCCGAAGACGGAAAAGACCTCCTCTGCACGTCTCCGCCTCCCACCGCCGTCGCCGTCATCCCGGCTCCCGAGTGCACGAGCTCCTGTTCGATGAGCGAGCCCTCGGTGCTGGCGAACAACTGCTTCTCGCGCACGAACCCCATCGAACACTCGGCGATGGTCAGCCCCTTTACTTTTCTGAGCGCCTCGTCGACCTTGAAGAGATGCTCCAGCTTCTGGCTGAGCGGCACCTTGAAAGGGTCCGTTTCGCAGAGTGTGCTCCACTTCGCCACGTGAGCTGACTCCGGAGCCAGGATCAGTTCTTCCTCCTTCACCTTGGAGCTCGCCAGAGCCGTCTCCACGGCCGCCCTGGCCGTCTTCTCGACGGACTCTCGGGACATGTCGTCGCTGCTGGCAAAGCCCCACGCGCCGGACGCGATGACTCTCACGCCGAAACCCATGTCCTCGGAAGCCTCGTAGGACCCCACCTTCCCGTTCTTGGTGCCCAGGTTCTCCACCCGGGTCTCGACCAGGCGAACGTCGGCGTAGGCCGCTCCCCGGGCCTTGGCCGCGTCGATCGCAAGCATTGCAAGCTCTTTCATTCTTCCTCTCTCTGTTAGAAGAGGTACCGGCCGTAGAGCATTACGGTCTGGTACTTCGCCTCCGCGTCGTAGCCGGGATCCTTATCGGGCTGGGTGGTCTTCTGTGAGAACGCCACGTCCACGGTCAGCTTGTCGTTCTTCAGGAAACAGCCCAGACCCGCGCTGAAAGCGTTGGATACGTAGTCATACTCCGGGACTCCCATGAATCGTTCCTCGGACGACCGGGAGTAGCCGGCTCGCAAGGCGAGCCAGGACAGGACCCTGTACTCCGCGCCCCCCTTGACATCCAACGTCTTGAAGTTGACGTCCTCCGGCTCGAACTTGGTCTTGTCCTCCAGCCTTCCTCGGTTGAGCACGAATTCAGCGGCCACCAGCGCCTTTCCCATGAGCTCGTAAGAGGCGCCGGTTCCCAGGTTCCACTCGTCCAGAGACTGGTCGAAGTCGTCCATCCATACCAGAGCGTTGGGTCGCTGCCTATACCAGGAGTCCTCCAACAGCATGTCGAAGTACGCGCTCACCTTGAGCGGGATCCCCAACCCCTGCACGATCCAGCGCGTGGCCACGAAGTCGGACTCGAACGACTCGTCGCCCACCGTCAGCTTGCGGTGTATGTCGGTGTCCTCGGGGTTGATCAGGTAGCGGTCGGACCAGTTCATCAGCAGCGTCTGGTCGGATTCGTAGGAATAGTGCCTGTAGTTGACCACGCCGCGGAGCTTTCCCAACAGGTCGACCATGGCGTGGCCGGAATAGGTCGGCACCGAGCGCTTTCTCGTGTACGTGTCCTCGTGGAAAGCATCGTTGCTCTCCGACTCCACAAGCTGGGAACCGAGGTCGTAGCTGGCGCCCACCTGCAGCCATTTGAGAGGCGCCACCACCGCGGCCGCCCCCGCACCCATGTAGTCACAGCTGTTCAGCACCTCGTAGCGCAGCCTAACCGGTCTCTTCTCACTCTCGAAGTCCCCCCATCCCCTCGCCCCGACGTAGAGAATGTCGGACATCTTGTGGGCGTAGTATCCCTGCACCAGGGTACCGACCGCCTCCATGTCAATAATGCTGGTGTCGGCGTACGCCACCTCGCTCTTGGGGTAGGCGATTCCGAGCGATTTGCGAAACAAGCGGCTGTCGATCCTCATGAAATCCAGGATGCGGGTGGAGACGGAAGCCCCGCCGGCGTAGACGTCCTGTCCCCTCAGCACCGCCAGCGCCCCGCCCTGCCAGACTCCGATATCCTGCCACCTGAATCCGTCTTTGACGTCGACCCATTTCCCGTAGGTGCCCCAAGCGTCGGCATTGCGCGTGTCCTTGTCCAGAATGAGCGCCGCGACGTTTCCCGTGAAGTCGTACAGGTTGACCTCGTTGTTCTCGTCCTCGACGGCTACGGTCAGGTCACCCATTCCGGCCAGCCGAATGGTTCCCGGGCCCTGAAGAAGCTTCACGTCCGTCCCGCTGAGCCAGGCCTCGTCCAGATAGGCAGAAGAGAGTTGCGGAATGGCAAGAAGAACTGCTGCGGTAACCAAGATAAGCCTGGCACATCCAGCTTTGCCCATAGCAAAGTCTCCTTTCAGTTGCCCAACCCCTTTTTTCGGTCTTGTGTCAGGAACGTCAGGGACGTCGAATGAACTCCAGATAGAACGCTAACTTGGAGCGTTGCACGCACTAAGGAACGTCAGAAGAGTCTAGAATCGGCGTCGCGCAGTGTCAAGCAAAAAAAGCCCCGAGCTCGGATGCCCGGGGCACCAGTTGACCGTGTCGGCCGGAGAGTTAGCGCCTGAACTTGAGCGTCAGCGGAACCGACCCGCTGTGCAGCACTCCGGACCCGTTCATGAAGGCTATAGTGAAAGTGTAAGTCTTGGCCGGGTCGAACGCCACGTCGTTCAGCACGTCCGCCGTGTTCATGGCTCTCTTTATCTCCACCTGCCAGCGGCCGTCGTCCCACTCACCCTTTGCCTTTACGTCACCGCGGCTCCCGGTCGGATCCCTGACGATGTAGGCCGGCACGTAATCGACCAAGGGATCCCTGGGGTCGTTCCAGTTGAGCAGCGAGCCCGGGTTGACGGTGTCGCACGGAGTGAAGGCCTGCCCGAACGGACCCGGGTCGTATACGAACTTGGCAGGGCTCAACCCGCCGTTTTCGCCCTTGGCTATGTACCTCGGCACGTAGCCGACTCCCCTCAGGTTCGAGCCCCAGGGTGCGATGCCGTCGTCGCCGAGGAACCCGGTGGAATCCAGCACCATGTCGTCGCACCTGCTCACCGGGTCGGTCCTGGCTCTCATCCAGTACCACGCGTCGAAGCTGCCCGTCGCGGAGCCCCGTGCGGGCACTCTCATGCCGTTGTGACAGGCCAGCTGGCAACCCCTGGCGGCAAACGTCCCCTGCTCGTCGCTCACCGGGGTTATCTCGAACAGGATGCAGAACATGTCCTCTTTGCCTTCTTCACCCGGGAGCCTCGTCCAGCTCGCGGGGTTCACCAGGCTCCGGTCCACGTTGCAGTCCATGTTCTCCCACCGAGGGCCCTGATACACCAGGCGGTCGGGCAGCGCGTCGTCGGTGGAGTCGGCCCACTGCAGCATGAAGTACACGGTGTCCGGGTAAGGGGTGTAGACCGATTTCATCCTCACATAGAAGCTGCCGCCGCCGTTGCCTTCGGCGTCGCTCATCGCAATCAGGAGCTCGGGCGCGGACAACCATTCCCTGTCTGTCGCATCTCCGTCTATTCGCGGAACGAGCGACGTCGGCACTGATTCCAGAACCAGTGCCGGAGAAGGCCAGGTGCTCTTCTCACTGCACCCGAAGGCCAAAAAGAGACACAGCGCCGAAGCGCCCACAGCCAGGAGAAGCGGAATGCGTTTACTCATCTGTAAAAACCTCTCATCCTCAGGAAACCCCCGACAGGCATATCGGTCAAAGAACATTAAGCTCAGGGGTAGTCATTGTCAAGCCCAAAAACCGCGCGCCGACACGGTGACGCCGCCGGCCGTGACGGTTGCGTGCCGTAGCGCTACGCCGGATCCTTGGGCCCCGGGTAGCTGGATGGTGAGACGGGGGACGACGGAGGTCACCGGCGCGACCGGACGGCGCCGACGGCCTCAAACAGATCCTCCAGGCTCAGGTCGATGAACGAGTCCCGGCCCAAGTGGACGACGTCGCCTCCTTGTTGGACCATGTCGGCGTAGCCGTCGCCGTCGGAGTCGCCGTAGATGGTGTCACCGTACTTCTGCCTGACGATGGAGTGGTCGGCTCCTAGCAGATGGACGAGATTGTCGTGCCGCGAGGCGTACAGCCTGACCGCGTCGGGCTCACAGTCTTCGAAGTCCTGCAGCCGATCTTCGCGCGTGGGCGGCCCTCCTGCGTTCCTGACCTTGTGCAGGCCGTCCTGGTACCAGATGACGCCCTCCCACCGCCCGGACGAGTGTATCTCGTGCGCGAGCCCCACTCTCTTGCGCGCGGGCACGTCGCCGGTGAGTATGGCCCGAGCCAGCTCCAGCGCGGCGTCCTTGGGGATGAAATTGAGCTTTCTACCGTAAGAGGTCACGAAAGGTCTCAGGTAGGGTGTCTCGTCGACGGGGTCGAGCAGCTCCACCGTGAGGGAGAGCGAGTAGGAATACGGTTCTTGCGGGCAAGCGTCGTTCTCGAGGTCAAAGCTCAGGCGGAACCCGCACAAGAGCGGCCTCGGCCTTCCCTCCAGCGGCGTCCGGATGAGCGAGAAATCGTTCGCGTCCTGGCCCTGTTCGTACAGCGTGCAACACCTGAGCGCCACCTCCGGCAACCCGTCGGCGTCCGTGTCGTAGAAACAGAAAGGGCTCTCGCTGAACGGATACCATTGATTGTTCAGTCGCGACAGTTTCTGCAGGGCGAAATACCCCACGTGGTGCTCGCTCTTCCACTGGTCCGAGAACTGTGAGTAGCTGAAGTCCGTCAGGTGCCATCTGTCCTCGGACACGAACCACGCGTAGACCGGCAGTCTGCCCCCATGGTCGTAGTAGTATTCCACGGTCGTTTCCGCTTCCCGGCGGACGACGCGTCTGTCAACGGTTCCGTCGTCGTGGTAGTCGGCCGTGTAAGTATCACCCTCGGTGTCCTCGACGCCGTTGCCGTTACAGTCCTGCCAGAGGTAGCGGATAACGCCCAGGGTGCTGGCGGCAAAACGCTCAACCGGCTCGGCGTCGCAGTCCTTCTGCCTCTCGACGTGCGCCCACGCCTTTCCGCCCGACGAGCCGGGCGCGCCGGCTGCCGCGCCGACACCGGCCGGGGCCGCGGGAGCGGCTTCGTCGCCGCCGGCGCCGGGAGTCGTGGCCCCCTGCCGCGAGCATCCCGAGAACGAGACCGCCAGAAGGGTCGCCAGAAACAGTCCGGATAGCAACCTAGTCACGCCTGCCACCAATCACCTGAGCACGAGCGTCTTCCCCGTACGAATCGCGTCCGGGCTCACGGCCCTGTAGAAGTAGACCCCGGGGCGGACGGCCGTCCCGTCGTCAGCCTTGCAGTCCCAGGCGAACTCCAGCTCGCCGGGTCCGAACTCTCCGTCAGCCAGAGACCTGACCTTCCGGCCGTATACGTCGTAAATGACCAGAGTCACTCTCGAGCGCCCGCTCATGGAGAATCTGACCGCGCCGTGGGAGACGGGTCCGGCGCCGACGCAGGACGGCTCAGGCGCGCCGGTGTGCGGCGCCGTCTCCTGGGCGCTCTCGTTCGTCCCGACCCAATCGCCCT
Organism: Candidatus Eiseniibacteriota bacterium; assembly: GCA_016928935.1. GTDB lineage: Bacteria > Eisenbacteria > RBG-16-71-46 > JAFGJU01 > JAFGJU01 > JAFGJU01. The sequence continues at coordinate 12,142 of JAFGJU010000008.1, forward strand.
CGCCGTCTTCGCGCTGTCGCCGCCCGTCGCCGACGCCTTTGAGCCACGAATCGAGCCAGTTGTATGCCCTCACCTTCACCGGCGTCGGGAACTTGTGGCCGAAGGGATGAGTCAGGTTCTTGAACACTCGCTCCTCCCCGTAGATTCGCTCGTAAACCTGTTCCACCTCCGCGCACGCCCTTTCCGAGCTTTCGGCGGAGCCGGGGAAGATGGCGTCATTTTCGGCCGATATGTTCATGAACGGCCTGGGCGCGACGAGCGCAAGCAGCTCGTGAAAGTCGAACGGAAACACTCTCTTCTTGATGTAAGGCCCGAGCTCGGGCATGAACACGAAGCCAGCGTCACGGGCCCAGCGAACCGGCTCGGCGTCGTCACACATGCCCATGAAGCCGCAGCTGGACACCGACGCCTTGATCCTCTCGTCCACGGCAGCCAACAGGATGGTGCCGTAGCCTCCGTGCGAGTGGCCCAGGCAGCCGACCCTGGAGGTGTCGACTTCGGGCAGCGAGAAAAGCACGTTGACGGCCTGCATGGCCTCCCAGGTCATAATGCCGAGGGCGCTCCAGTGTGGGAACTTCCTGTAGACGGCCCTGGTGTCGCCGCAGGGGGCGCCAGCAACTCGCTCGCCGAAGGTGATGCCGTCCGGCGCCAGGACCACGTAGCCCCTTCTCACCAAGTCGAGCCCGTACGCGAGCGTCCTGTCCCCACCCAGCCCGACGACCTCTCTCTTGCCGCTGCAAGTGGTCTGGTGCAGAGCCAGGACCGCCGGCGCGGGCAGCGCCACCCCGTCAGGAATCAGCAGGTACGCCCTTACACGCTCTCCCGGCAGAGTCGAATACTCCACGGTCTTCCTGACGTAACCCTCTTCCTGCTCCTCGGACACGAGCGTCAAGTCCGGGGGTTGGAGCTCCTCCGGATGAGGAAGGAGGAAGTCAAAGAGAACGTCCAGCATGACCGTCCGCTTCACGGCCCACTGCTCGGGCGACGTGACCTCAACGTAACCGGACCCGTCGACCCACAACTCCATCAGGCCGGCGAAGTCGACAGTCACCCCACACCTGGCCGATGGAACGGCCAGCCCAAGGCAGGCCAAGAGCAACACCGCCACAGCTGCTGCGGCAAGTTTCGCCGCACGCGGACCCGTCTTCGCTTCTCGTCTATCCGACACTGTTCCTCCGGTTTCTTCCCCGGCGGCCGCCCGAGGCGGGGCAGGCGCCCGCCTTTGTCGCGGTCCGTGTGGCTGAGTGCGCCCCTGGGGCGCGGTACTATTCCGGCCTTAACAGCACGAACTTGGAACTCACTTCGCCCCGTGCGCTCCTGAGGGCGACAAAGTAGACCCCCGGGGCGACCCGCCTGCCGTCCTCGTCCCGGCCGTTCCACACGACGGCGCCGTCACCGGCCGAGCCGCCGGCCAGTCTCTTGACCAGCCTGCCGCCCGCGTCCAGCACCACTACGTCCGCCGGCTCCGGTCCCGCC
>JAFGJU010000048.1 GCA_016928935.1 Candidatus Eiseniibacteriota bacterium
ACCAGGCCGAAGAAGCCCAGAGAACAGGCCGCCTTTGCCGCCACTCCTCCGGCCCCGTGGAGGGGAACGGCCGCGAGCAACCCCAAAGACACCAACCCCGCGACCAGCACCTTGAACATCCTCACGAGCTCGTACGGCAGCGGGAACAGCCTCCTCAGGACCAGGACGAGATAAGCGACCACGGCGGCGAACGCGACGGCGGTGGACAGGGCGACCCCCATGGCCCCCATCCAGGGTATCGCCGGAATGCTCAGGCCAATCTTCACCAGTGCCCCCAGCGTCATCGCCACGGAGACGTGGAACGTCCGTTCCCTCAGGTAGACTCCCACCACCACGATGCTGGCCACGCCGTACAGAGCGAACCCCAGGCCCACGAACGGGACGAGCAACCCGGCGTCTGCGTACGCCTCGCCCGCGACTATTCTTGTGATGTCGACTATCGTCGCCGACAGAGCCACCAGCGCCCAGGTGCCCACGAGCACGAAGTAAGTGAGCACTCTCGCGTACAGACGCCGCGCGTCGTCCTGCCCGGAGACCCTGAACATGAAAGGCGTCCAGGCAGTCAAGAACGGAGTGACCAGGAACACGTTCAGCACGGAGGCGAACTTGAAACCGACGCCGTACGTCGCGACCATGCCGATGTCTCCGAACGCCCTCAGCAGGTAGCGGTCGGACTGGTTGAGCGCCCACGCGGCCAGGCCGCCCGGAACGAGGAGCACGGCGAACTTGAGCGCGCGGACTGCCAGCCCCCTGTCGATGCGAGGCCGCCAGGTTCGCAGGACCACCGGCAGCAGCAGCGCAAGCCCGAGCGCCGTGCCCACAAGGGCCCCCTCCAGCACCCCAACGGCACCCCGCCCCGCGTGCACAACGAGGTAAAGCGAGACCACGAAAGTGCCCACCAGCCTCGTCACCGAGATGAGCACGAACGCTCCCGCACGCCTGTCGATCCTCAGCAGGTCCAGCGGCATCCTGGAGGCCACGGTGAGGAAGTTCGTAAGGCAGACCACCACGAAGGCGTAGCGCCACGTCGCTGCGCCGAACACCAGAGAGGACAGAGGCCCCGAGAACACGGCGCACGCCAGCGTCACGCAGGCCGACACAACCACCAGGAGGTTGAAGACCGTGCAGACGAGAAGCCACCTCCTCTCCTCCTCCCGTTCGTCCGCGTAGAACTTGAAGAAGGCGGACGTGAGCCCCAGCTCCGAGAACACGAACAGCAGGAGCCCCAACATCTCGGCCAGGAAGACTATGCCGTACTGGGCCGGCGTGAGCACTCGTGCCAGGATGGGGAGCAGAAAGAACCCCGCCAGCTGCGTGGCCAGCGCGCCGAGGCCGTAGACTCCGGATTGCCTGACGAGCTCGCCAATCCGCTCGCGGGGCTCGGGCGGAGACTGGGACGCCGCGGCAACTGGAGATTTGTGACCGGGAGCCGATGTGTTCGCGGGGTGCGGGGTGGGTTGGTCCGTCACTTGTCGACCCCGTCGCACAGCCGGACTACCAACAGCGTGAGGTCGTCCGTCAGCTCGTCGCCGCCGACGAAGTCCGTCACGGACCCCTCGACTCTTTCGACGATTTCCCTCGCCATCAAAGACGGCGGCAGCGAAGTCAGGAGCTCCATCAGTCGCTCCTCGCCGAACTGCTCTCCCCTCGGCCCCTCCGCCTCGGTCACTCCGTCCGTGTAGAGCACTATCACCTGCCCCGGAGAAAGACTCACCGTGTGCTCGGAGAAGGAGGCGTCCCGCACGACGCCCAGGACGAGGTCGCTCTGGCTGAGGAACCGGCTCCCGCTCTTCCCGTCGACCAGGACCGGGTAGCAGTGCCCGGCGTTGCAGTACGTGAGGGTCATGTGGGAGGTGTCCAACAGCCCCAGGAAGAACGTGGCGAACTGCTCCGCCGACCTCATGTCCGCAACCAGGCAGTTCAGAGCGCACACTATGTGCCGCACCGACCTCGGCTCCATGACCTGCGTCCTCAACGAGGCCTGCAGCATGGAGGTCAGAAGCGCGGCGGCCACGCCCTTCCCCGCCACGTCCGCGATTGCGATGAGGTACTTGCTCGGACCCGCCGGGATTACGTCGAAGTAGTCGCCTCCGACGAATCTGCTGGGCGAATTCTTGCCGAAGAGGTCGAGTCGCTCCACGCGCGGAAACTCCCTGGGCAGGAAAGCGGACTGGATCTTCCGCGCGAAGAGTAGCTCCTCCTCCATCAGCTTCTTTGCCAGCGTTTCCTCGTACAGGACCGAGTTCTTCACCGCCACGGACAACTGGCTCGCGAGGGTCTCGAGAAGCTGCCGGTCCTCGGAGTGGAAGCGCGTCGGCAACACCTTCTTCCCCAGCGTCAGCACCCCCATGGCCTCGTCGTGGTGCACCAGCGGGAGCACCCACGACGCCGAGGCGCGGCGGAGAAAATCCTGCATGGCGCTGCGCCTGTCCTCGTCCAGAAACAGGGACAGCGCCTCGTCCGCCGACAGCAGGGTGGGACGCGGGATGAGTTCTGTCAGCATTGCGGCCGGCCTCTCCGCGGCCAGCGAGCTCTGGTCGATCCCGAACGAGTCCACCAGTCTCAGGGACTGTCTGTTCTTGTCCACTATGGCCAACGCGCCCGCGTCCGCCGTGAGGGCGTCCCTGAGCGAGCCCATGACCCTTCGCGAAAGCTCCTCTATGTCCAGGACCGTGACCACATCCCTGCTGAGCCTTCTCAGCACGTTCCTGTAGTCCGTCCGATGCTTCATCAGGTATTCTTCCAGGTAGACCTCAAGCCTTCCCATGACCGGCTGGAACATGATCAGGGCCAACACCGCGAACACGGTCTGAAAAATCGGCGTCTCCGTCCCCGTGAACGCCTGTATGACCCTGTCCAACTGGCGGATGACCGTCAGGTATGGCCCCACGAACAGCAGCGCCACCACGGCGTAGAGCACGCTCCGCCTGGCCAGCAGCCTCGTGTCCAGGAACTTGTACCTGACCACGGAATACGCGATGGCCGTGCTGCCCAGCGTGAGAGACAGCACCATAAGGGTGGACCGTACGCGCAGGGAGACGGGGCGACCGAACGCCTCCGGCACGAGCACGGCCGCGCCGTACAGGCCCACGCCGACCGAGATTCCCAGCAGCACCGCCAGCATCTGGTTGCGGATCGTGAGCCCCCTCGCATTCCTGAAGCTCCTCCACAGCAGGAACACCGACACCGCGGCGAAGGCCAGGTTCACGACGGCGAACATGTTCGCGTGGGAACGGTAGACCAGCTTCATGAAAATGCTGGCCATCTCCAGGAACGGCTCCGAATACGGTATCTTTTCTCCCGCCGCCACGAAGTTGAACTGCCCGCCGAGTCGCGAGCTGACCATCATGAACGCGAAGTGAAACGCGTGAGGCACCAGGATGAGAATCTCTATCCCCGGGAACCGCGACAGGATTCTGTTGGGCCTCGGGTACAACAGAGTGAACAGCAGAAGAAAGGGGAAAAAGAACTCCCACAGGTAGGCGAACGACCGCACGAAATTGCCGTAGGCCCTGCTGTCCGGGGAATGACTTTCCGCGATCAGGCCCGAGGCTCCCAGGACGGCACCGAGTCCGGCGAAGAAGAGCATCATTGAGACGACCAGGTTCACTCTCTGCCTGGGGGCCTCCCTGAAGATGAGCACGCCCAGCAGGAATATGAGCGCGCCCAGAAGGAAGAAGACAGAAGATAGAAACACTGTCTCAGTCATGGCACCCCGCCGTTCCTCGTTCAATCTGAGACTACGCAGACGGGCTGGTCCCGGTTGCCCGAGCCCACGACGCCCAGGTCGAAGCGCCGGCAAATGCGTTTCCGGCCGGGCCTCGGTCGGCCTGGAGCCCGACGCTCCTGCCGCACCCGGCCGGAGCCGGCGCCACCGACCGCGAAGGCGACCGCGAACGCAGGCCATGCGCGCACGTATCGTAGCATCACCCGGAGCGACCGTCAATTCCGGCGGCCCGGGAACGCATCCGGCCGCCGGACCATAAGCCGTTGCGGGAAAAGGAGGTTTCTGGTAGATTGGTCGGACTGTGCGCGCGATGGGCCTTGCGTGGCTGCCCGGCAGTAGAGAAGCCCGCGGCCTGAAGCCAGACTCGACCCGAAGGGACGGCGCCACTCGGGTGCTGGACGTGAGTGAACTGGAGGAGCGATGAAGGAAGTCGTGCTAGTCATAAACCCCGGCTCCACCTCCACCAAGGTGGGCGTGTTCTCACGCCAGGGCTCCGTCTTCGAGACCAACGTCAAGCACGACGCCGCTGAGCTGGCCAAGTTCGACCTGGTCACGGAGCAGCTCGACCTGCGCTGGGAGCTCATCTCAAGGTGCATCCGGGAGAACCTCTCTTCCGACAGCAAGGTAATAGGGGTCGTCGGAAGGGGCGGTCCTCTGAGGCCGCTGGAAGAGGGAGCGTACAGGATCTCTCCCCTCATGCTGGAGGAGCTCAGGTCCTGCAGGCACGCCAACCACGTGAGCAACCTCGGGGCCATCATCGCGGACAGGTTTGCGAAGCAGTTCGGAGTGCCCGGCCTGATAGTCGACCCGATAACTGTGGACAACCTGATACCGGAGGCCAGGATCTCGGGGCATCCCTTGATCGAGAGAAAGAGCCTCATGCACGCCCTCAACATCCGCTCCACGTCGCGCGCGGTGGCCGCCAAGCTGGGCAGGCCGGTGAGCCAGGTCAACTTCGTCGTGGCCCACATGGGTGGCGGCATATCGGTCGTCGCGGTTAGGGGCGGCAAGGTGATAGACCTGAACAATGCCCTTCTGGGCCAGGGGCCGTTCAGCCCGAACAGGGCCGGCAGCCTCCCCATCGGGCCCCTGGTGCGACTGTGCTTCTCCGGGAAGTTCACGGAGAAGCAGCTCATAGACATTTTTTCGAAGGAGAGCGGGCTCAAGGCATACCTGGGCACGGCGGACGTGGAGGAGGTGCTGAGACGCATGAGCGCCGGAGACCAGATGGCCAGGCTGATATTCGGGGC
>JAFGJU010000235.1 GCA_016928935.1 Candidatus Eiseniibacteriota bacterium
GAGCAGGAGAACAAGCAGGAGCAGACACAGAGACAGGAACAGATACAGAAACCAGTCCAGGAACAGGAGTACGAACAGGAAGTCGGAGTTCGACCGCTGCTCCTTGGCACAGAGGAGGCCGTCGAGATGGCGCTCGAAGGCCTCCAGACTTCTGAGGCCAAGATGCCTGCCTGGCACCTTGAAGACCGGGTCACGACTGCCCAGGCGCCCCCGCGGCCGGTCTTGTACGGAGGCTGGGTCTCTGCCGGAGCAGCCGCAGCCATAACTGAGAGGGCTCCTGTCGGCCTGCAGTCTGCAGGTGAGACTCGGACGACCCCGGCACCGGATTCCGGTGCTGAGAGAGCCTCAGCGGACACCGCGACACAGAGGCGTACGCCGGCTCAGTTCTTCAATTACTCCAACAGACGGTCCGATTTTGCGCTGTTCGCCCAGTGGGTCGAACGAGAGAGAGGAGGGGCTCGGAATTAAACCGGGCGCAACAAGTGGCTGATACCAGTGATTTCAGGAACGGCATGGTGCTCGACTTTGAGGGCGCCTTCTACCAGATCGTCGAGTTCCAGCATGTTAAACCGGGCAAGGGAGGGGCGTTCGTTCGAACCAAGCTGAAGAACGTTCAGACCGGAAGCGTAATAGACCGGACCTTCAGGGCCGGGGAGAGAGTGGTGGAGGCGAGGCTCGAGAGGACTCCATTCCAGTATCTTTACAGCGACGGCGGCTCCTACCACTTCATGAACACCGAGACCTTCGACCAGATGGCGATTCCGGCTGAGCGCGTCGAGTCGGAGAAGGGATACCTCAAGGAAAACCTCAGAGTGGTCATTCTGATGAAGGGAGACGAGCCAATCTCCCTGGAGATTCCGACCTTCGTCGGGCTCGCCGTGCGCAAGACCGACCCCGGAGTCCGCGGAGATACTGCGTCGGGAGGCTCGAAGCCGGCCACGATGGAGACTGGGCTGGTGGTCCAGGTCCCTCTTTTCATACAGGAGGGCGACGTCCTCAAGATAGACACCAGGACCGGCCAGTATGTGGAGAGGATGGCGTGAGCGGGACTCCGGCCGACTGACGACGACACGGCCGCCGCGATGCAGCCGGGGAGGAGACGCCTATGAAGCTCGAGCAACTAAAGGAGCTCATTCGAGTTCTGGAGGAGAGCGGGGTCGAAGAGATAGAGGTCTCAAGCTGGGGCCGCCGGGTCCGAGTGTCCAAGTCGGGCAACTCGTACCTCCACGGAGCGACGGTGCCGGCGTCCCTTCCGGAGGCCGCCCCTGCTGCCGTGGAGCCCGCCGCGGCCGAACCCGGGCCCGCGGAGACTCCGAAAAACGGCAAGCAGATGAAGGAGATAAAGTCCCCGATGGTCGGCACTTTCTACAGGGCCCCGACGCCGGGCGCCCCGCCGTTCGTAGAGATGAACGCGGACATCGACGTGGGCCAGACGGTCTGCATAATCGAAGCCATGAAGCTGATGAACGAGATACAGTCCGAGGCCAGGGGCAGGGTGGCGCGAATACTGGTTGAGAACGCCAAGCCCGTGCAGTACGGACAGACTCTGTTCCTTATCGAACCCTACTGAGGTCCGGGAGGCATCCGATGAACATCGTCAGCATTCTGGAGAAGATGGTGCAGACTAACGCGTCCGACCTTCACCTGAAGGTGGGCGCCGCGCCAGTGCTCAGAGTGGACGGGCTGCTTCAGTCGATGGACGTGCCTCCTCCAAACCAGGAGGAGATGGTCAAGGTGGCTGACCAGATTCTCACTCCAAGGCAGAAGAAGACGTTCGACGACACGAGGGAAGTCGATTTCGGGTTCGGAGTCCCCGGCCTGAGCAGGTTCCGCTGCAACTTCTACGTGCAGCGGGGCACCATCTCGATGGTGTTCAGACGCATCCCTTTCAGCGTGCCCAGTTTTGAGGAGCTCAACCTGCCGCCGGCCATAAGAGACCTGGCGGCCAGCCCCAGGGGCCTCATCCTCGTGACCGGGACCGTGGGGAGCGGCAAGTCCACGACGTTGGCCGCCATGATAGAGCACATGAACCATGCCTCGCGGAAGAGCGTCATCACGATAGAAGACCCCGTGGAGTTCCTGCTTAAGGACGACAAGAGCATCATCAGCCAGAGGGAAGTCGGCATGGACACCCTGAGCTTCCAGGAGGGCCTGAGGCACGTGTTGAGACAGGACCCCGACGTGATTCTCATCGGAGAAATAAGGGACGTGGAGACCATGCAGATAGCGCTGATGGCCGCGGACACCGGCCACTTGGTCCTGAGCACGCTGCACACGACCGATTCGGCCCAGACCGTGAACCGCGTCATATCGTTTTTCCAGCCGCACCAGCACGAGGAGATCAGGTTCATGCTGGCCTCCACGCTGCGGGCAGTCATCTCGATGCGCCTCCTTCCAAAGGCAGGCGGAAAGGGCAGGGTCCCCGCCGCCGAGATAATGGTCTGCACTGCGGCCATAAGGGACTACATCACTGACCCCGGCAAGACACAATCCATCCGCGTGGCCATCCAGGAAGGCGTCAACCAGTACGGGATGCAGACCTTCGACCAGGCCATAATGCGGCTGTACAAACAGGAGCAGGTCACGCTCGAGGACGCCCTCAAACACTGCACCAACCCCAATGAGTTCAGCCTCAGGGTGAAGGGCATCGAGGCGACCTCCGACAAGACGTGGGAGCTTTTTGAAAGCGGAGGCGCGAAGCTGTAGCCCGCCCTTATGTTCAAGAGGGTACTGATTGCGAACCGCGGCGAGATCGCTCTCCGCGTCATACGGGCCTGCCAGGAGCTCGGCATCGAAACGGTGGCCGTTTATTCCGAGGCCGACGCCGATTCCATGCACGTCCGGCTGGCCGACCAGACTGTCTGCATAGGTCCCGCCCAGAGCACCGAGAGCTACCTCAACATACCGAGGATAATCAGCGCCGCTGAGATCTCCAACTCGGACGCCATACATCCGGGCTACGGCTTTCTGGCCGAAAGCGCCGAGTTCGCCGAGATATGCGAGGCGAGCAAGCTCAAGTTCATAGGCCCCACTTCGGCGCAGATAAGGAAGATGGGCGACAAGGCGTTCGCGAGGGCCAGCATGGCCGAGGCGGGCGTGCCGGTGCTTCCCGGAAGCGAGGGAGCTGCCGCGAGCGCGGCCGAGGCGGAGGCCGTAGCCGACAAGATAGGGTATCCGGTCCTCATCAAAGCGGTGGGCGGAGGCGGCGGAAGAGGCATGCGAGTGGTCAGGAGCAAGGAGAGCTTCGCCACGAGCTTCCTGATGTGCAAGGTGGAGGCGGAGGCGGCGTTCGGGAA
>JAFGJU010000236.1 GCA_016928935.1 Candidatus Eiseniibacteriota bacterium
GGCTGCACAGCGTCGAAGAGCACGAGCGCGCGGGTGACGGCCTGGTTGGCTATCTCGTTCACTACTTCCGTCGTGTAGTAGCTGAAGTCCTTCCGGCCGCCCAGGTTCCACGACGTCCGCTCGCGCTTGCCGTCCTTCTCGGCCACCACGCCGGCGTAAAGGTAGTTTCTGGGACGCAGGTCCTCGGCCTTGACCCCGTCGCTGGTCACCACCAGGACGCGCTTCTGCTCGTCGTGGAACTGCGCGTTGACTTTGACGACCAGAGGAGACAGCGAGAAACACTTGTCGTTCACCGCCTGCACGACCGGCAGCTTCGACTCGAGCGGGACGGACGTGAGCAGCGTTTTTAGCGGGTAGTAGTTCTCCGTTTTCAGGGCAGTGAACCGGCCCGCCGGACTCCCGGCCGGGCCCGCGGCTATCGTGGCCGCGGTCGCCGCAGCAGCCATCATCGATTTCTGGCTTAGCTCCTGCGTGAATCCGTACCCTACCTGGTCACCCTTCACGGTCCTTATGCCCACCCCAAGCCCGACGTCGCAGTAAGCCCTGTTGACCTTGCCGTCTTCCAGGATGACGTAGTTGGCCACCGAGTGCTCGAAGTATAGGTCGGCATAGTCGCCGCCCTTGGACATCGCCTGCGACAGCACCTTCCTGCACAGGGCGTCCGTGACGCCGAACTCACGCTCGAAGTAATCCTGTGTCTCGGCGTGGGCCAGGTCGACTAACGTCCTGGGGAACGACGCGACCACGGCAGCGCCGAGGGCCGTGGCCGACGTCTTGAGAAACGAACGTCGCGTGATCGAATCCATAGCTCCTCCTAGGGCTCGCTCTGTCCGGCAGCCACGCGCAAGTGTGAGACTTGCGGCCGGCCCCACCCGGAAACGCTCGTGGCCCGGGCCGGACGGTGACGACATCTTGTACCAGTCCGCCCATTATACAACACATCCCACGGAATTGCTCCTGCATCAGTTGCCGAGGACTCCGGGCCGGAGAACCGTTGACCCGTGAAGACCGGGGATTCTACCCCGTTGTTCGGTCCGACCCCAGAGCCAGTCCCGAGCCCCGTGTGTTGACGCCTGCCAGGGTGGACCCCCGGCCCAAGGCCGGGCAACAAAACGTGCTTGACGTGACGGCGTCAGGTGTGTATAATATCCCCAGTTATCCGCGGCCACCACACTAACCAGGTCTGGGTATGGGCGTTCTGTGACGCCCTCGGGGTTTCTGCTTCACGGAGGTGTGCATGAGAGCACTTGTTAGCGCAGCGTACGTCTGTTTGGTCCTGGTGTTCGGACTGTCGTTGGTTCCGCAGCCTGCAGTGGCCGGACCGGCTGCGGCAACCGTCACCGCGAGTCTCGTGTACGTCGAAGGTCCCATTGAGAACAGGACCTTCCGCTTCGACTACACGATCACGAACAACTCCATTGAGCCCAGCATAAGCGGGTTCATCGTGTTCTTCGACGCTGACGGCCTGAATCGCGCCAACTTCCTGTCCTACACTGCGCCTACTTACTGGGACGACGTCTTCGTTACTCCGGAGGCCCCAGACGGCTCATGGAACGTGGAGTGGGACGAGCTCAGCGGCACTGACAGAATCGAGCCGGGCGAGAGCCACAACGGCTTTTCCGTCACCTTCCAGTGGAACGACCCTTACAACTATCCGGGCAGCCAGGAGTTCGAGGTGTGGAACGGCGGCGCCTACGAGGGCGAGACTATATGGGTGCCGGGCGGTCCGACCAACGCTCAGCTTGCTACGTGGGGCCGGATAAAGGAGCTGTTCAGGTAGGAAGCGCTGACCGATGCGGCGTCGCCTCCGGGTGAGCCGACTGCCGTGGACGGGTCGGACGGGGTTCCTGTCTGGGGAGCCACATAAGGATTCGAGAGCAGGAGTCGCTTGAGACTCCTGCTCTCCTCTTTTTTCTTGTGCCTGTCCCTTGCCTGGGCCGGTCCCAAGGCGGCGAGGAAGGTCCGTGACCCCTTCTAGACTCCGTTTCGTGGTGCACGAGCACCACGCTTCACGTCTCCACTTCGACTTCCGACTGGAGATGCACGGCGTGCTGCGTTCGTGGGCGGTTCCCAAAGGCCCGTCCATGAACCCGGCAGAGAAGCGCCTGGCCGTCCAGGTGGAAGACCATCCGCTGGGCTACATAGACTTCGAGAGTGTCATCCCTGAAGGCGACTACGGCGCGGGCCCGGTCGTCGTGTGGGACAAGGGAGACTACACGCTGGAGAAGGGGAACCCGGGCCTCCTGGAGTTCGTCTTGCGAGGCAGGAAGCTTAACGGCGGCTTTGCCCTGGTGCGCATCAAGGGAAGGGGCAAGGGGAACGAATGGCTCCTGATAAAACGCAGAGACGAACACGCGGACGCCGGCTGGAAGCTGGAGCTGGCCCTGAAAGCCGGCGGGGAAAAGGGCCGGAGGAGTTCGCGGTCACGGTGAGATTCTCGCAGAGAGGCCGACAACGGCCGCGACCTCTCTGCGACTGTGACATGTTTCAACCGGGACCGGCACACGTCCCGGCTACTTGTAGAGCGCCTTTACGGCCCCCCAGGTCGACTCCTCGGCCTGCGGCAGTCAGCCCGAACCCGATTCACACTCAGCCTGTCGCCAGGGCCACTCATGCACAAGCGCCCAGCCGTCGGACGGAACGACCTTTCAGAAGTCCAGGTTGGCCGGCTCGTAGTATTCCCGCGGGTACTTGCAGGAGGGGCACTTGACAGGCGGCTCAGTGCCCTCGTGCAC
>JAFGJU010000237.1 GCA_016928935.1 Candidatus Eiseniibacteriota bacterium
ATCACAACGAACCTCTGCCGTGTTCAGGCTTGCGATTGTCAGTTACGTCACGCAATCTCCCCGGTAATAGCTGATTGACCATTGTATCGTAATTACCGGGGGCCATGCGTACGTCTTCATAACGAGGGGAGCGCAGGTGCAAGTATGCCACGGGGAATCGGGTGTCGACAGAGCAAAGAAACCCGGTGACTTCTATCACGGGGTGTCTCGTCTTGTCATCCCACAACCTCCTTTGTGGAGCAGCTATCTTACCAGGGCTGTCAACCGAGGTCATGATTTTCACAGGCAGCGGCCTTCCACTCCAGGAGGGGCTCAGACGATTACGAGTATCTCTCCCAGGCGGCGTGGGGGTGCGGTACAGGACGGCCGCCGGCTCTACCATCTGGCTTGTGCTGTGCGCAGTGGCCTGCCTAATGCAAGACCTGGACGACATCCTCGTCTACGTGGACATGCCCCGGAAGGATTGGAAGAGGGTCGGAACCTCGATCACGATTGAGAGAGGGTTCAGGGAGGTGAGGCGCAGGGTAGGACCCATGACCATCTTCGCCAACACCCGAAGCTGTGACCTGATACTGGTGGGCGCGTTCAATAAGGCCAACATGAGATGGAGGAAAAACCCCTCCCCGGAAACCCAGTTTGTACAAGACGCTTGACGCTACCACTCCGGCGGCCGGCATTGACCGCAGCCGCAATATCGTGATAGAATCGATGTGACCCTTAAACGCTAAAGCAGTGTTAAGGTTCCTGTAAGTGCGCTGAGTCAGGCCATGTGAACGCGGATAGGCCGAGACGGGGGGCGGTTGAGTGGGGGAAGGCGCACCTCACCCGTGCGTATAAAGCAGTGAATCCGCTGCCCCGAGCTGGCCGCACCAGTACTCATGGAAAACGCTAGAGACCCGGTCCCGTCCGGGAGGTCACAAGACCTAGTTTCTGCAAAGGGGTCGCCTCAACCGGTCCCTGTCACGAGTTCACCGAGATATCGCTTCTCGCACCGGACCGCCCGTCTCTTACTCCTCTCAATTGTGGCTCTTGTAGTTGTGACAGCGGGTATTGTGTACCTTACTCGTGCCTTTCACCGTTCCCCGGAGAATCAATGGGTCCTCACCTACTACGACAGTGAAGGCACATCTTACTACCCAATACCGTCACGCGCGCTGCGGCCCGGCGCGACCCTGCAGGTCCTCTGGAAGATACCGGTCAGCGGCCTGGGAAACCTCGGCGTCGCTAGAGTCAGGGGCTTTGACACACCGTTGGTTCTGTTGTGCGAGGAGCAGCGTATAAGGCTCATAGATGGACGGGGCGAGGTGAGATGGATAAAGGAGGTTTTTCCCGGCAACACGGGGGCCCTGGACCGGGACACGGGAGCACTGGACTGGGATCAGGACGGGTTGGTGGACCTCGTGGTGACCGAGGTTCACTTGGATACGGTATGGAACTGCACGGACGCATGGGACGCGCTCCTCATTGACAACCTTGGCAGTACGTTTGACCCGAGGTCCGCCGCCCAAGCCACGGCCGATTCGATGCGGATTGAACGCAGGGAGATTAGCACTGTCATCAGTACTAGCGGCGACACGCTATTGAGTGTGCCGCGGCTCCTTCCACTGCACTGGGACAACCTCAAGACGGCGTATCCGTCCGAGCGTAACCTGACGCTGCGCGCGTTTGGTCCCGGATATCCTGCCTCTGACCGCTACTCCCGTTTGTTGCTGCAGCCCATCCGCATTGAGGACGGAGAGGGGCGTCCCAGCATACAGCGGTACCTTTCCCGGAGATTGGTCAGGAGAATTGAGGCCATCGAAGCGCCCAGCGGCAGGATACGCTGGGCCATCCCGGTCCCTTTCTTCCCGCACCTGCAGGCCATAGCCGACGTGAACGTAGATGAGCTTCCCGACATCATAGTTGGAGGGTACTGCCCGGAGAACGGGTGCGCCGAGTCAGGCATGGTGGACGTCGGACAGATTACGGTCCTAGCTGCTGGGATTTCAGGGGAGATCCTTTGGACCCAGGTCTTTCCGGGTGACTTTGCCGGTGCCAGGGCCTGCGTCGCGGACGTGCTTGGCGATTCGGACCCGGAAGTGGTGGTCGTAGTTCACAATTGGAGGATGAACAGGGGAACCCTGGCCGTGCTGGACGGCAGCTCCGGGCGAGTGCTTCGCAGGAAGCAAGCGGATTTCTCTTTCTGCGGGCTCTCTGCGGTGGACACGGATGACGACGGCAAGAAGGAGGTCTTTGTGGGAAGCACCGAGGGGACCGTATTCCGGGTCGACGGGGATTTGCGGCTGCTGTCCAGCAGACAGATTGTGTTGAAGGAGGACGGGTCCCAGTTTCCGTGCTGTCTTGTTCAGGCCGCCAACGACGTGGACGGAGACGGCGACATCGAGATAGTCTGCATTGCCACTCCAAGAGGGGGCGGCGAGTGGGACCCGTCGCGGAGGCTGGACCTGGCGTATGGGGTTGAGCGTCTTGTGGTCCTGGGGAGCGACTGTAGAGTCGAGTGGGACATTCCCCTGGGTTCACCTGACGCCGCCAGGGACTACGACTCTTCGGAGGGCTTCCTTGCCCAACATGCCGTTCTGGGCGACCTCGACGCAGACGGAGTGAACGAGATTCTGTGCAGAACGCGCACCGAGGTCATTGCGTTTGGGTTTAGGTCACAATGACAACAGCCAACCATCTGCGTGTTCAACTGAATTGTCGTGGGACGCCGATGCTCGCCGCGCTGCGCCTTGTACTCATTGCGGCATTCCTGGCGACGCCCGACCTATCGGAGTGTTCAGACCCGGAGGACCGGGACAGACTCCCCGTAAGGAACAGCGAGCTCCTAACGGTCGTGGAAGCCCTGCCGATTTCTCCGCTGGCCATGGACGCATGGGTTCCAGGTAGAGTTGGCGACCGCGACGTCTTTGCGCTGGCGTTCCCCGAAGGCCAAGTTCTC
Organism: Candidatus Eiseniibacteriota bacterium; assembly: GCA_016928935.1. Lineage (GTDB taxonomy): Bacteria > Eisenbacteria > RBG-16-71-46 > JAFGJU01 > JAFGJU01 > JAFGJU01. Next base: position 2,939 of record JAFGJU010000237.1, read on the forward strand.
TGGGGTCAGGGCCTCCGAGATCCGGACGGGTTGAGTTGGGCCCAGTCTAGGGTATCGACACGCCACCCCATATACTCGGTCGCGCGCGCTGCCGGTGGAAGGTGCCTGGCCGCGGGACCGGGTACGCTGCAGCTGCTCTCTGGGGGATTGAAGGTTCTGGATTCGCGAGCGATTGAGTCCGGCTGCCGAACACCGCGGCTGATTGAGTGTGGCTCTGATGACGGCCGTAGCTTCCTTGTGTGCGGGGGCAGCGTATCAGAGATCCGTACGACGGGGGAGTCACTGTTGGTCAGGAGGATTAGGGAGTTCCCGGAAAACGTGATCACGGCGGTCGCGTCCTCGTCGGAAGACCTCATCCTCGTGTCCCACTGTGGTGGTGAGACAGTCTTGACCTTTGAGGGCAGAGTCCTCTGGGAGTCCTGTGGAGCGAGGGTCTTTCCTCCCTCGATGGATGTCTTCGGGCGGATGATCTCGATCGATGGCGTCGCTCCTCTGGGAAGGCTGTCAACAGCATGTTGCGCAGCACACGGCTCCGGCACGCGCTTCCTTGTATGCAGGGGGACGCCCGTCGGCAAGTGGGAACTAGTCTGCATTGAAAGCCTTCGCGGCCGCATCTCTGAGGCCTGGAAGATTCCCTTGCCGGGTCCGGCCTACGGCCTGCTGGAGAGCAGTGGTCTTGTCCACGCCTGTGGAGGAATGCTCGATGGCAACGAGTGGCAGGCGGGATGGGTTGTCCGAGTGGACAAAGGCGGCTCGCCGCTCGGCCAAGTCGAGATACCGGCGCCGGGCAGGTTTATCGATGAGATGGATGGTTTGATCGTCGTCCATGGCTTCGGTAGGGGTTTCGTTGTGCTTACCCCAGAGCTCCGCCAATTGTGGATCAGCGATTCTCCCGTGACACCGGTTGCACTTCTCACGGCCGACACGGACGCCGACGGTTCCAGTGATGCCTTCGTCGTGGGGCTTGGCGCTCCACACTCGCCTCCGGCCTGGGATATTGAAGGACTGAAGACGACGCCTGGAAGCCAAGGCGGTGTGCCACGCGTCTCGGAGAACGTTCGTCTTCTCGATCAGGCGAGCACTGCAACCCTATTCCTGTCGAACGCGGGCAGGCTGCTGAGTCGGGCAAAGGAACAGGAGCGCAAGGCAATCGAGTTAAGCGAGTCGGACACGTGGCAGGCCATAGACAGCCTTCTCTCGGCGACAAGCCTCTACGGGAGACTGGGGAGATTCGACGACGCACGCCGCGTGAGTTCCAAGACGCGAGCGCTGGTCCTGCAGGCTCGGGCCGTAAGCAGGAAGGCCGCGACGTTTCCGTTGGTGGCTGGCGCAACCGCAGCCGCCGTGCTGTTGGCTGGTCTGGGGTATTCTCTCACACGGCGGGCGGCATACAAGACTGTTCTGGTGGCATCCCCACTCGCGAGCGCCGGCGTGTCGCTTGCCTTTGCGCCGTCGCTCGCAGCAGCCGGGCCTTACCTCAGCGTTGCAGCCTCGGTCTTGGCGGGAATCGTGGGACTCAAGTCCGGCGAGTTTCTCCAGAGGAAAAGGGAGAGCGGAGGCAAGACGACTCCTCAGCTCGTGGAGGAGCTCAGGGAGAAACTCGCCGCTTTCAGGCACGGCGGATTCGGGAGGAGAAGTCTGGAGGACCTCCCCACACTGTTGAACGACCTTACGCCGGGGTCCCCTGTTTCTGCTGAATATGCCCGAATGCTAGACCGTATCGTCCGAGAGTTCAATGACGCGGTGTACGGTCAGCTCATGGACATCGCCCGACTATTGAGGTTGACCAAATACGACCTTGACTTGGGCAGCACGCTCGAGAAGCAAGCGGGTGTGTTCTCTGAACATCTCTTGTGCCTCGCCCATGTCCTCGCGGCAAACGGCATCCTCGAACGTTCGTTGAGGGATACACTCGCCGCGACTGCCCAAAACCTCCATCATCACACGACCGAGCTCAGGAACAGACTGCAGGAACGCCCCATGTGTTCGCTGTCCGAAGTGCTCGACGCAGTGCTGACCTCAAAGGCGGAAACCCTGGAGTCGGCGGGAGTGCTCGTCCTGCCCGGCAGCCGCCCTGGAGGCGAAGATAGCGTATATGCCCCCAGATCTGACCTGCTCAACGTCGTCGAGAATCTGATCTCCAATGCTGCAAAGGCCATGGAGGGTTCTCCCGAGAAGAAGCTGCGCTGCGACGTGGTTTTGCATCGCCGGAGAGCGATCCTGCTAGTCTCGGACACGGGCTCAGGTATTCCGCGAAGCCGGCGGAAGCGCATTTTCGAGCACCGGGGAACGTCCGACGCGGGAGGTTTTGGTCTTCCGTGGAGCAGGCGGGCTCTGAGAAAGTACGGCGGTCTGGTCCGGGTGAAGCAGAGCAGGCCTGGGAAGGGAACGGTGATGGAAGTCGCTCTCGTTAACTGGGCGGGCCGATGAGCCCGCCATCAGAGGTTTCAGGAGGACGCATGGACCTACCGACGATCCTGATTGTGGATGACGATGAAGACTATCTCGGCCAGATTGTCGGCAGATTGGGAGCAACTTATCGTTGCGTGACTGCCGTCAGTCGCTCAGAGGCGCTGGAGACAGTAGGGCGTGAGAGTCCTGAGGTGGTCCTCTTGGACCTCGAGTTCCACGAGGACTCTCAGGCAGGCTTCCAGATTCTAAGGGAGTTACAGGGAGTAGTGCCGCTTGTTCCGGTCGTGATGTTGACTCGATTCGACAAAGTCGACCTCGCCCTCGAAGCGATCCGGGGGGGCGCGGAGGATTACTTGCTGAAGAGTCACGGAGTCGGCGAATTAAAACTCCGGATCGAGAGGGCACTACGCGAGGGCCGGCTGAGGAGACACTCCCGGGCGCGGACAGAGTCGGAGGGCCTGGATATCCCGAGGCTCATCGGGAATAGCGCCGCCATCCGTCAGCTTATCGATAAGGTTGAACGCTGCTCATCCAGTGATGTCCGCGTCCTGATAACCGGAGAAAGAGGAGTCGGCAAGGACGTTGTGGCTTACGAGATTCACCGAAGGAGCGGGCGCGCGGTTGAGCCTTTCGTCATGGTTAGCTGTCCGTCGGTTCAGACTCAATTGGCCGAGAGTGAGCTCTTCGGGCACGAGAAGGGCGCCTTCACCGACGCCAAGGAGACGAGGATCGGAAAGGTTGAAATCGCGACCAAGGGGACGCTTTTTCTGAACGAGATCGCTCATCTTGACGCTCACGTCCAGGCCAAGTTGCTCACCGTGCTTGACTACGGCGCCTATGAGAGACTGGGCGGAACGAGGACACTCAGGACGGGGGCGCGCGTTATGGCGGCCACGAACCGCGACCTGCCGACATTGGTTGAACGCGGCGTGTTCCTCCCCGACCTTTACGACAGGTTGAACCAGGTGCACATTCACGTTCCACCTCTGAGACAGAGACGGGAGGACATCCCGGCGTTGGTGAACCACTTCCTGCATGCGGCATGCGTACAACAGGGCAGAGACCTCTTGGCGGTGGAGAAAGACGTGATTCCGCTGCTTCAGAGTCACCATTGGCCGGGAAACGTTAGAGAACTGAGAAACAAGATCGACACCGCAGTGGCCCTGAGCGGCGCCCGTGTGCTCCGCCGTCACGATTTCCTCTTGCAGGGAGTCGAGGCAACGGCGGATGCATCCGCAGGGATCCTGACTTACAAAGAAGCGCGCAAGGCGGCTCTGCGAGAGTTCCAGCGTGAGTACCTGCGGAGGGTCCTGCGCGACGCGGATGGAAACGCGTCGCTTGCTGCTAGACGTGCCGGGATCCACAGAGCCAGCCTCGCCCGTATGGCGAGGGACACTGGCCTGACGCAAAAAGACTAAGGCATGTCGCCATTTGATTAGCGCTGAACCTGCCCACGCTTCACGCACCTACGGGCCCGAAGGGTCGGAGCCTATCGCCTTCTTGTGACACTCGCCGCGGCAGGAGCCACTTCTGTCTATTGTAGCTCCAGCCACCATCCAAACGCTTCCCCATAAACATCAGCGAGTTAGCCGATCGTCGCTCAATCGGATTACGGATTGCATGTCCGGCACGAATCTTGTGAGGGAGACACGCTGGCCGCGGCTGACTGTGTGCCTCGGGTGGGTGGTGCGATTCAAGAGGCACTTGGGCCGCGGCCGGCAGCGAAGGTGGAAGAGGAGTTTGTTGTGTGAAAGAGGAGTCCACGATTGACCGCAGACGACACGACATCTTGGCTGCGACTTGCAGCGGGACCGGGCCGCGGACGCACTTTCTGGGCTGCAAACAGCCGAGCTCTCCGCCGCACCGAGGGCTCAGGACCCCGGCGCGCGGGTCCGGGGGCCGATGGGAGCCAAAGAGCAAGTGGACCGGTCTCCTCATGGTCTGCGTCGGTCTCTGCGTTATCTCGGGCGCGCTCGCCTGGGTACCCGCCGGCGAGTCCAGGTTGGTTCTGTTAGGGGCGGCGGGGGTCTGCCTGATCGCAGGCGCCCGCAACCTGTAGAGGGGTAGCGGGGGGGGCAACCGGGAACTCGGGAGGATCTGACGCGTCGGGGCACTGGGGACGGACTGAGCGTCCAAAGACCGTGAGCCCCAGCGGCGACGCATTTTCTCTAAGAGACCCAATCGCCCGACGGCGGCACGCAGGAAGATGCGCCAGTTCCTGCAGGGGAGGTGATGCCAGGCAAGAAACACGCAAGTCTTCGTTCCGTGCTAAGCGTTGACAACGGATTGCCACAGAAGAAGGAGTGCGCAGCCATGAAGAAGAGACTTGAGTTCGCAGTGTTCATGATCGTCGCAGCTTTTCTGGCGTTCCCGATGTGGGCCGTCGGAGACGTCCTCACCCCGGCTCCGACATATCTCGAGTTTCCGACGGACACTTACTGGAAAGCAACAACGACATTCTACGAGAACTGGTACGCTCTCGATTACAACGATTCCGCCTGGCCGTTCGCCGTCAGACACGAGCACTACTTCGCAGAACCCTGGATCAAGTCCACGGAGACCGGGAACAGTGCGTACTTTCGCCACGAACTGAACTTCACCTACATGGAGCTCATCCCCCCGGACGGTAGCATAGACCGCGTCACGCTCAAGGTGATGGCGAATTCCGAGTTTGACCTATGGTTCAACGGCCTCCCGGCGAGTTGCGGCGAGTACACCGAGCTGACGGGGCCGCTCGTGGTGTATGACGTCTCCCATGCATTCAACAGTACGGGCAAGAACGTCATTGCCATAAACGCCAGATGTCCGGCCAGCAACAGTGCTCAGATCTATGCGGTGCTTCGTGTCGACATGACGGCCAACCCGCCGTGCTACGTCGCTGTAGCCATGCCCCCGGGTTCACCCGCCGTCGCTCTCGCGGAGCCGGAGGTTCGTGCCTTTCCCAACCCCTCCAACCCCGCGACGTTGCTGAGCTATACAGTCCCTTCTCCCGGCCTCACGACCCTTCGCATCTTTGACGCGTCGGGGAGGCTGGTGCGCACGCTGCTGAGCGAGTACCGCGACTCGGGTACTTACTCCGTCAGCTGGGACGGCAAGAACGATGCAAGCGATGAAGTTGAGAGCGGCGTCTACTTCTGCGAAATCGCGGCAGCTGGCGCCACAGGCTCCACCAAGTGCGCAATCGTGCGGTAGCTCGCTGGCTTACACCGGGTGGGGCCGGTCGCAGGATTGGTCCGCAGGGCTTACGGTATGTGTCCGGGCGGCCGCCCCGCCCGTGTGGCTCTGGTCAGTTTGGGCTCTGGCAGTTCGGCCCGCGGCAGGGAGCGTTCTTTCCGGCTGGTGTGTCGGGCATCAGTCCTCCAGCGTGTCCGCCTTGAGTGGAGTTAGCGATAGGGGGTATTCCGGTGAGAGCACTGTTATTTACTATCGGACTCGGTTTCCTGGTTAGCGCGTGCCTGTCAGTCGGATCATGGGCAGGGCGTCTGGAGGTACCTCTGCCTCTTGCTACAGGAAGCTACCAGTATGGAACAGAGAACATTGTCATGTTCGACACCGGGCAACTGATTGACTCGATTGCCTCAGTATCGATTGTGTGGTCGGGCTTGATCGTAGCGGGAACGGGCCACGGCGACGGCGTGCTACGAGACTCGGACGAGTGGTTTTCGTGGCCAGGCCAGTTCTGCGCAACGATGTATCCGGACCCCGGGGTGATGGCGTGTTGGTACGCGTACAGCCCGGCGACCGAAGGGGCGTTTGCCGCTGCCTCTGTTTTCGATGGCCTCTTCACGAATTCGTGGGATTTCCTGCGCGATGGCGAGGGAACGGTCCGGATCTCAATAGTACCAATCATTGTGCTTGGCGGTATCTGCGTCATACCACCACAGGGCGCACTGGACGAAGCCAAGCTGGTCATCGATTACGTGACGGCTGTGGAGTCACTGACCTGGGGCAGGTTGAAGACGTTGTTCAAGTAGCCGCACTCGGTCTACCAACACGTGGGGCGATACTCGCCAGTAGCAGTCGGGCACTCGGAGCCAAAGAGAGGTGCTGCATCGGAAGACCGGGCGGGACACATTGTGGGGTCGTTCCTTAACAGAAGCTTGGCCAGGCGGAATTGGTCGACACAGGGTACTAATCATGGGTCAATCGAGAAGACACATCTCATCCAGGACGAAGTTCAGGATTGTGATGGAGGTGCTGGTGGACCGAAGGGCACCCGGGGTTGTGGCGAAGGCGTACGGGGTGCGTCCGGCTTCCATCGGCCTGTGGAAAAGAACGCTGATGGAGCGCGGGCACGAGGTATTTGAGTCAAGAGGCCGCAGGGGCCCGGAGCGCTGGATCTTGGACTTCGAGCGGCTGCTAAGATCGTGACGTGAGCACCCGTTGCGGGAATCACACAGATCGTTTCAATTTGTGAAGCTTCAAGTCGAGAGAATAGTTGCCTTCTCTGAAGTGCTCTTTCGCAGGGATGTATTGGCCGTGCACTTCCCAACTCCATGGCGTTTTCGGCTTGGGCTCCCACAGCCTGTCCACTGGCGTCAGGCCGCCGAGCACCCAGTGTGGCCGGTGTCATAGGAAGGACCTGTGCCAAGAGACTGAAATGATGCCTATGATTCCCACACTGGCAGCGTGACACGGAGAAAGCGGTCAAGCCTCGCGCCTAACTGGAACCAAAAGCGATGAGCCGGCACAGTAGCTCAAAAGACCAAAACACCTGTGGCCGTAGACCACGACACGGACACTCGGCTGAACGCTGGCAACCCACACCGCTTGATTGGATGGCCGCTTCGCTCCCAAGACATACACGGCCCAAGGTTCTCTGCTCCCGCCCCTCGGCCAAGCCCGACACTAACTGGCGGACGCCCAGAAGCATCCAGCCATACCCTTGACTGGGAAGGCGTGAGGGAACTGATGCGTTTCTAGGTCGTGAAGCCAACGCTTC
>JAFGJU010000238.1 GCA_016928935.1 Candidatus Eiseniibacteriota bacterium
GAGTTGCGGTTTGCGATTCGGGAGGGTGGCCGTACGGTCGGAGCCGGAGTGGTCGCCGAGATACTGGACCTGTAAGAAACGGGTCCGAGACAGGGTTGGTGAGCGACATTGAGGGAGCAGATAATACTTGCCTGCACGACGTGCAAGAGGCGGAACTACTCGTCCATGAAGGACAAACGGAAGCACCAGGAAAGACTGGAGCTTAAGAAGTACTGTCCTTTCTGCCGCACTCACACGGTGCACAAGGAGACAAGGTAGCGGCGCGCAGGGGGTCGGGACCGCCGAACGGCCCGGCGCGGCGATTGGAGAAGGCGTGTAGCTCTAACGGCTAGAGCACCGGTCTCCAAAACCGGGGGCTGGGGGTTCGAATCCCTCCACGCCTGCCAGAGCGGGAGTGGTGACCGGGACGGGGCGCGGAAGCGGCCGGTCTCGGTTTCAAACCAAGGAACGGATAGACGTGAAGAACTTGACGGAGAAACTGAAGGTCTTTCTCAAAGAGGTCAGGCTCGAGATGTCGAAGGTGACCTGGCCCACCAAGGCGGAACTCAAGGACTCGACCATCGTGGTGATAGTCTCGTGCCTGGTGATCTCCGTGTTCATCGGCGCGGTTGACTGGGTCCTTTACTCGCTGGTGAGACTGGCATTCTAGAGCGCCTTCAGGGCGAGGACAATGAAACAGACAAAGAATCCAGAGACTGAAAACACGGGCGTCACCGCCAAGAGCGGGAAGCCCAAGAAGGAAAAATCGGCTCGTCCTGCCGAGAGCGTGACCCAGAAGGCCGGTACGCCCGAGACCGCTTCGGAAACGGTCCGCGGGGAGGCGGGCGATGTGGCGGTCGAGCCGGCTGCTGAGACGGCGCCGGAGAGGGTGGCGGACACGGCGGCAGGAGAGGCCGGGGTGAAGGAAGAGCAGACCGAGGAATCCGACGTAGTGGCCGAAGGTGTCGCTCCGCCCACCGAACGCGCCGCTTCCCGGACCGAAGGCGCGAGCACTCCCGCGTTGAGCGAGACCTCCGCCGCGCCGGGCGAGCCGGGCCCGGCGGAAGAAGTCTCCGCCGAAGCGCAGGGCGAACCCGCACAGCCGGAGGCGTTGCAGGAGCCGGGCGAGGTCGCGCCTCCGAAGCAGTGGTTTGTGGTGCATACGTATTCGGGCCACGAAAACAAGGTGAAGGCCAACCTGGAACGGGCGATCGCCTCGCAGGCGATGCAGGCGAACTTCGGCCAGGTGCTCGTGGCCACCGAAGACTTCGCTGAGATGAAGGACGGAAAGAAGACCATCACTAAGAGGAAGACCTTTCCCAGTTACGTGCTGATAGAGATGGACATGTCCAACGAGACGCGCCACCTGGTCACGAACATTCCGGGAGTGACGGGGTTCGTGGGCACGGGGCGCGACCCCATCCCCCTGCGGGTGGAGGAAGTGAGACGGGTATTGGGTCTGGACGCGGAAGGAAAAGTGGCCAAGCCCACTCCGTCCGTGCCGTTCAAGATAGGCGAACACGTGAGAGTAGTCGACGGTCCGTTCAGCGACTTCACGGGCGTCGTCGACGAGGTAAATTCTGAACGGGGGAAAGTCAAGGTCATGGTGAGCATATTTGGGAGAGCTACCCCAGTCGAACTTGACTTTCTCCAAGTTCAGAGCATCTAGGACTCATGCTGTGCTCTTCGCCTGAGCCATGCAGAGCGAGTATTGAGTCCTTGTTGTCTGTGACAGAGAGACTCTGAGAAGAGGATTGGGAGACAGAAGATGGCAAAGCCTGTTGCTGCGATGGTGAAGCTTCAGATTCCGGCGGCGAACGCCACGCCTGCGCCTCCGGTGGGGCCCGCTCTCGGGCAGCACGGAGTGAACATAGTCGAGTTCTGCAAGGCCTTCAACGCGCGGACTCAGGGGCAGCCGGGGCTGATCATTCCGGTCGTCGTGACGATTTACAAAGACCGGAGCTTCAGCTTCATCACGAAGACTCCGCCGGCGGCGATCCTGCTCAAACGGGCGGCCGGAATCGCGAAGGCCTCGGGCGAGCCCAACAAGGCCAAGGTCGGCAAAGTGACGAAGCAGCAGGTCAGGGAAATCGCCCAGATGAAGATGCCGGACTTGAACGCCGCCAGCCTGGAGACTGCCATGAGCATGGTCGAAGGCACGGCCAGAAGCATGGGCATCGAGATCGTGGAATGAACTGTGTGACGGCCCGTGAGGGCCGCGTGAGGCGAGGTACACCGGTATGAAGCTTGCGAAGAGATACAGGGCCGCGGTCGAGTCGTACGACACCTCCGCGAAGTTTCCGCTCGAGAAAGCGATCGAGCTAGTCAAGAAGAACGCGACTGCCAAGTTCGACGAGACGGTGGAGGTCGCGGCCAGGCTCGGCGTGGACCCGAGGCACTCGGACCAGCAGCTCAGGGGCACAGTCGTGCTGCCGCACGGCATCGGCAAGACGGTCAGGGTGCTCGTCATAACGAAGGGCGAGAAGGAGAAGGAAGCCAAGGACGCCGGCGCAGACATGGTCGGTTCGGAAGAGTACGTCGCGAAATTGAAGGAAGGATGGCTGGACGTAGACAAGATAATCGCCACGCCGGACATGATGAGTGAAGTCGGAAAGCTGGGGAAGATCCTCGGCCCCAAGGGAATGATGCCGAACCCCAAGAGCGGCACTGTGACCTTCGACGTGGCAAAGGCCGTAAAGGAAGTGAAAGCCGGAAAGATAGAGTACAGGACCGACAAGAACGGCAACGTGCACGCCCCCGTCGGCAAGGCGTCCTTCGAGAAAGACAAGCTGGTCGACAACGTCACCGTTTTTGTCCGGGAAATCATGAGAGTCAAACCCGCCGCCGCGAAGGGGCAGTACGTGAAAAGCCTGTGCGTCAGCTCCACGATGGGCCCCGGAGTCAAACTGGACGTGCAGGAAATCATGGCGGCGTTGAAAGCATAGAGCGGTAGAACGGTAGAACGGTAGAACGGTAGAACACCACGAGAGGAAGAGCCATGGCGACAGCGCAAAAGCAGCAGATAGTCGAAGACCTGGCCAAGAAGATGGTTGCTGCAAAGGCGATCATCCTCACCGACTTCACCGGGATGGACGTGCTTTCCATTTCGGAGCTGCGGAAGAAGTGCAGACAGGCCGGCGTCGAGTATAAAGTGGTGAAGAACACCCTCACCAAACGCGCGGCTCGCGGCACGGCCTACGAGCCCCTGGTGGCGGACCTGGACGGGCCGACGGCCCTGGCCTTGAGCTCGACGGACGAGGTGACGGCCGCCAGAGTCATAAACGACTTCCGCAGGGAGCACGAGCTGCCGGTCATAAAGTTCGGCCTGGTGGAAGGGAAGGTGCTGAAGCCGAAGGAAGTACAGAGACTGGCGTCTCTGCCGTCCAAGGAGGTCCTGCTGGCCCAATTTGCCGGCGCGTTGAAGAGGCCTCTCGCGTCGCTCTCGTACGCGCTCACGTACAAGCTGCGACAGCTGGCGTGCGCCCTGGAGGAAGTAAAGAAGACCAAGACACAGTGAGGGGCCCGCGGAGGGCCCGAAGAGCGGAACCGAAGTTCTGCCCGACGGAGGTGAATGATGAGCGAAGCGCCAAAAGGAACACCCAGGAAGAAGAAGACGGCAAAGGAGGAGGATGCTCTGCAGTCGGAGGAGGCCGCCGGCGGAGCCATCGAACAACCCATGGAAGGAACGGTAGAAATGAGCAATGTGGAAAAAGTGATGAGCCTTCTCGAAGGCATGACGATCGTGGAAGTCGACGACCTCGTAAAGAAGCTGGAAGAGAGATTCGGTATCACCGCCGCGATGCCGGCCATGATGGCCGGCGTACCGCAGATGGGCGCGGCTCCGGCCGCGGCTCCCGCCGAGGAAGAGAAAGTGGAGTTCGACGCAGTACTCACGAGCGCGGGCGACAAGAAGATTCAGGTCATCAAGGTCGTGCGCCAGATCACCGGCCTCGGCCTGAAGGAGGCCAAGGACCTCGTGGACGGCGCGCCGAAACCGGTCAAGGAGAAAGTCAACAAGAACGAAGCTCAGGACATCAAGACCAAACTCGAGGAAGTCGGGGCCATAGTAGAGATCAAGTAGCAAAGAGTGTAGCTCCAGCCAAAGAAAGGTGTGAATACCTTGAGAGCTGATCGCCACGACGGAAGAAAGAGCTTCAGTAAGATCGACAGGCAGTGGAATGTTCCGCTGCCCAACCTGCTGGACGTCCAGTTGGAGTCCTTCAAGGCCTTCTTGCAGGCCGACAAGCCCCCGCACGAGAGGGCGAACGAGGGTCTGCAGGAGGTCTTCACGAGCGTGTTCCCGATAACGGACCCGCGCGAGATGTACTCCTTGGAGTTCATCAGCTACGACGTCGGCGAGCCCAAGCACAGCGTCGACGAATGCCAGGAGAGGGACCTCACCTATTCCGCTCCCCTCAAGGCGTCACTGCGTCTGCACGTCAGGGAGATGGTGGACGGGGAAAAGCGAGAAAAGGCGATACCCGAGCAGGAGGTGTACCTCGGGGAGCTGCCCCTCATTACCGACAAGGGCACGTTCATAATCAACGGCGCCGAGAGGGTCATAGTCAGTCAGCTGCACCGCTCCCCGGGCGTCTTCTTCGACGAGCTCATCCATCCGAACGGCAAGAGGCTGTTCTCAGCGAGGATAATCCCCTACAGGGGTTCGTGGGTGGAGTTCAGCCTGGACGTCAACGACGTGATGTACGTACACATCGACAGGAAGCGGAAGCTGCCGGTCACAGTGTTGCTGCGCGCCCTCGGCTACGAGAGCGAGAAGGAAATACTCCAACTGTTCTACCCGATCGTCGAGGAGGAAGTGCCCAGGGCCGGCACGAAGAGGGCCGAAGAGGTCGTGGGCAAGATTGCCTCGGACGATTTCGTAGACGAAGAAACGGGCGAGATCCTCCTCGAGTCCAACGAGGAGATCACGGCGGCCGCGCTGGCGGACATCAGGAAGGCGAAGCTGAAGAGGGCCAAGAAGAAGACAATCAGGTTCTTCGAGATTCCGTACAGGTCCGAGTCGGACGTCATGAGGAACACACTCAAGAAGGACGCCTGCAAGACGGAAGAGGACGCGCTCGCCAGGATCTACAACCTGCTCAGGCCGGGAGACCCTCCCAGGAGCGACACCGCGAGGGAGATACTCAATCGGCTGTTCTTCAACTCGAGACGCTACGACCTCGCCCGGGTGGGGCGCCACAAGCTGAACCAGAGGCTCGACCACGAGGCGCTTCTCGGCGGCAAGGACACGATGAGAGAGCTCGGAATGAAGGTCCCTTCCCGCTCCCGGACCATTTTGTGCAAGGAAGACTTCATCGCCATCATCAAGTACCTCCTCAAGATGCGCGAGAGCGAAGAGAGCGGCGAGCCGATGGCGCCCGACGACATAGACCATCTCGGCAACAGGCGGGTGCGGTCCGTGGGCGAGCTTCTGGCGAACCAGTTCAACATCGGGCTTGCCAGAATGGCCAGGATAATCAGAGAGAGGATGGCGCTTCAGGACACGGAGAACGTGGCGCCGTACGACCTCATAAACGCGCGCACTATCTCCGCGGTCATCCAGAGCTTCTTCGGCTCGAGCCAGCTGTCTCAGTTCATGGACCAGACGAATCCTCTGGCCGAGCTGACGCACAAGCGCAGGCTGAGCGCGCTCGGCCCCGGTGGACTCACGAGAGACAGGGCGGGGTTTGAAGTGCGTGACGTGCACTACACCCACTACGGACGGATGTGTCCCATTGAGACGCCCGAAGGGCCGAACATCGGCCTAATCTCGTCGTTGGGTTCCTACGCGAGGGTGAACGAGTTCGGCTTCCTGGAAACGCCCTACTGGAAGGTGGTCGACGGCGTTGTGGACCGGGGCAGAATCCACTACTTGACCGCCGACGACGAGGACAAGTACAGAATCGCTCAGGCCAACACGACTCTCGCCGCGGACGGCAAGATCGTGGGCGAGGACGTTCAGGTGAGGTTCAGGGGCGAGTTCCCGGTCGTGACTCCCGGCGAAGTTGACTACATGGACATCTCGCCCATCCAGCTCGTGAGCCCGGCTGCGGCGCTCGTGCCGTTCCTGGAGCACGACGACGCCAACAGGGCGCTGATGGGCTCCAACATGCAGCGGCAGGCCGTGCCGCTCTTGAAGACCGAGGCGCCGGTCGTGCAGACGGGACTCGAGGCAAAGGTTGCCGAGGACTCGGGCGCGATGATATTCGCCAAGCGGGCCGGGGTCGTCGAGAGCGTCAACGCGGACACGATCATCGTGAAGCCGGAGAGGCTGGACATAGAGCATCTCGACTTCAGCGAGCTGGCCGGTTTCGACGTCTACCGTCTGACCAAGTTCAGACGGTCGAACCAGGACACGTGCATCAACCAGCGCCCGCTCGTGAACGAAGGCGAGAAGGTGAAAACCGGCCAAGTGATAGCCGACGGCCCCGCGACCAGGGAAGGGGAGCTGGCGTTGGGTGCCAGCGTGACCGTCGCGTTCATGCCCTGGGGCGGCTACAACTTCGAGGACGCGATACTCGTCAGCGAGAAGCTGATCTGGGACGACCGCTTCACCTCCATACACATCGAGGAGTTTGAGCTCGAGGTGCGCGACACGAAGAGAGGCACCGAAGAGATCACGCGTGAGATCCCCAACGTCAGCGAAGACGCCGTCAAGGACCTGGACGAGAACGGCATCGTTCGAATAGGCGCCCACGTCAGGGCGGGCGACATCCTCGTGGGCAAGGTCACGCCCAAGGGTGAAACGGACCTGACGCCGGAAGAGCGCCTCTTGAGGGCCATCTTCGGCGAGAAGGCCGGGGACGTGCGCGACGCGTCTCTCAAGGCGCCTCCCGGGATGGACGGCATCGTCATAGACATAAAGGTCTTCTCCAGGCGGGAGAAGGACGAGGTAACGAAGAAGCAGGAGAAGAAGGAATCGGACCGGCTGAAGAGGCTGTCCAGGAAAGAGAAGGACCGGATAATCGAGGTGCGCGACGCGGAGCTGGCGAAGGTGCTGGCCAACAAGACCATCCAGCAGATCCGGCGGGAGAGCAACGGCAAGATAATGTTCCACGGCGGAAAGAAGTTCTCTCCGGCGATTCTGTCCAAGCTGGAGCTGGACGACGTCCCGTGGGGCTTCGAGATGACCAGGGACCGCGAGGCCAACTCGGCCTTCTGGCAGATCATGGCGGCGGCCAACAAGGCGCTCGACAGGGCCGGCAAGGAGCTGGAGAAACTGCTGGAGCGGCTGTCCAGGGGCGACGAGCTGGCTCCCGGGGTGGTCAAGCTGGTCAAGGTGTACGTGTCCAGAAAGCGCAAGCTGGCAGTGGGAGACAAGGTTGCCGGAAGGCACGGCAACAAGGGAGTCGTCGCGAAAATCCTGCCGGTGGAGGACATGCCTTACCTGCCGGACGGCACTCCGGTGGAGATGGTGCTGAACCCGCTCGGCGTTCCGTCCAGGATGAACCTGGGCCAGATCCTCGAGACGCACCTGGGCCTGGCGGCCAAGGCGTTGGGGTTCAAGGCGATAAGTCCGATCTTCGCCGGAGCGCACGCCGAGGAGATAAAGGACTTGCTGGAATCGGCAGGCCTTTCGCGCGACGGGAAGACAGTGCTTTACGACGGCAGGACCGGCAAGCCGTTCGACCATCCGGTGACGGTGGGCTACATCTATATGATGAAGCTGTCTCACCTGGTGGATGACAAGATACACGCCCGCTCGATCGGACCGTACTCGCTGGTGACTCAGCAGCCCCTGGGCGGAAAGGCCCAGTTCGGCGGACAGAGGTTCGGAGAGATGGAGGTCTGGGCGCTGGAGGCCTACGGCGCCGCCTACACTCTGCAGGAGCTTCTGACGGTCAAGTCAGACGACGTGGCGGGCAGGTCCAAAATATACGAGGCCATCGTCAAGGGCGACAACCCGCCCGAGCCGGGAGTTCCCGAGTCGTTCAACGTCTTGGTGAAGGAGCTTCAGAGCCTCGGTCTGGACGTGCAGTTCGAAGAGGGCTAGGAGAGTCGAAGTAAGACTGGCGGTCTAACTCGGTCTTGTTTCGAAGGGAGAGACGAAGATGCAGGACATGCTGCGAACCGGTGGGTTGATGGGTGGACGGATGACTCTCACCAAGGTTGATGACAGGGATGTCAGGAGGAAGTTCAGCTTCAACTCGATCCGGCTTCAACTAGCTTCTCCGGACGTCATGAAAAGCTGGTCACACGGGGAAGTCACCAAGCCGGAGACCATAAACTACCGTTCGTTCAAGCCGGAGAAGGACGGTCTCTTCTGCGAGAAGATATTCGGCCCGGTGAAGGACTGGGAGTGCAACTGCGGCAAATACAAGCGAATCCGCTACAGGGGAGTCATCTGTGACCGCTGCGGAGTCGAAGTCACGCTGGCGAAGGTCAGAAGAGAACGCCTGGGCCACATAGACCTGGCAGTGCCCGTGGCTCACATTTGGTTCTTCAAGAGCGTGCCCAGCAGGATGGGGCACCTCCTGGACATGGGCATAAAGGAACTGGAGAGGGTTCTGTACTACGAGTCGTACGTGGTCATAGACCCGGGCGACACCAACCTCAAGAAGAAGGAGCTCATCACCGAGGACCAGTACAACGAGCTCGTGGAGGAAGGCAAGCAGTTCACGGCCAAGATGGGCGGCGAGGCCATAAGAGAGCTTTTGTCCGAGATCGACCTTAACGAGATGTCGGCCGAGCTCCGACTGCAGGCCAAGGTGGAGACCAGCGCGCAGAGGAAGAAGGAGATCTTGAAGAGGCTCAGGATAGTCGAGGCCTTCAGGCAGAGCGGAAACAGGCCGGAGTGGATGATACTCACCGTTATCCCGGTCCTGCCGCCGGACTTGAGGCCCCTGGTCCCGCTCGAGGGCGGTCGTTTTGCCACGAGCGACCTGAACGACCTCTACAGGAGAGTCATTAACAGGAACAACAGGCTGAGGAAACTCATAGAGATAAGGGCGCCGCAGGTCATCTTGAGAAACGAGAAGAGGATGCTCCAGGAGGCGGTCGACGCCTTGTTCGACAACGGAAGGCGTTCACGCGCCGTGCGCGGCCAGGGCAACAGGCCCCTCAAATCCCTGAGCGACATGCTCAAGGGTAAGCAGGGCAGGTTCAGGCAGAACCTGTTGGGGAAGCGCGTGGACTACTCCGGCCGTTCGGTCATCGTCGTGGGGCCCGAGCTCAAGCTGCACGAGTGCGGCATCCCCAAGACCATGGCTCTGGAGCTGTTCAAGCCGTTCATCATAAGGAAGCTCGAAGACAAGGGGCTCGTCCAGACCGTGAAGAGCGCCAAGCGTCTGGTGGAGAGGGAGCGCCCGGAGGTGTGGGACATCCTGGGGGAGATAATCGAGGGGCATCCGGTGCTGCTCAACCGCGCGCCCACTCTGCACAGACTGGGCATCCAGGCGTTTCAGCCGGTGCTGGTGGAGGGCAAGGCCATAAAGATCCATCCGCTCGTCTGCGCGGCTTTCAACGCCGACTTTGACGGAGACCAGATGGCTGTGCACGTGCCTCTCTCGTACGAGTCGCAAATAGAAACCCATCTCCTGATGATGGCCCCGCACAACATCCTGCTTCCGGCGAGCGGAAAACCGGTGGCCGCGGCCAACCAGGACATAGTGCTGGGTTGCCACTACCTGACGAGGGAGGTGGAGGGTGCGAAGGGCGAGGGGAAGGTATTCTTCGGCGCGGACGAGGTCAGGGCCGCGTACGACGAGGGCGCCGTGGCCCTTCACGCGAAGGTGAAGGTTAAGCTCAACGGCGAGATGCTGGAGACCACTCCGGGCCGTGTCTTCCTGAACGAGGTGATGCCTCCGGGGCTGGGTTACACCAACGTCACGCAGGACAAGAAGACGCTCGAGCAGCTCGTGGCGGAGTGCTACAGAAAGCTCGGGCCGACGGTCACCGCCAAGTTCCTGGACGACCTGAAAACGCTCGGGTTCGAACAGGCCACGGTCGCCGGCATCACGGTCGGCATAGACGACATACAGATTCCGCCGACCAAGGGCGAGATAATCGAGGAGGCGGCCAAGCAGGTCGAGGAGCTTCGCAGGTCATACCTGAAGAACGCCATCACGGACGGCGAGCGCTACAACAAGGTGATAGACACCTGGCAGACCGCCACTACCAAGGTCGAGAAGGACACTTACGAGAACCTGCGCTTGGACAGGGCCGGCTTCAACCCCATCTTCATGATGGCGGAATCCGGGTCGAGGGGCAGCCGCGAGCAGATAAGACAGCTGGCCGGGATGAGGGGTCTTATGGCCAAGCCTCAGAAGAAGATCACCGGCGGTTTCGGCGAGATCATAGAGTCGCCGGTCCTCCGGAACTTCAAGGAAGGCCTCACGGTGCTGGAGTACTTCATCTCCACCCACGGGGCCAGGAAGGGCCTGGCCGACACGGCGCTCAAGACCGCTGACGCGGGCTACCTCACGAGGAGACTCGTGGACGTGGCTCAGGACGTGATCGTGAACGAGGAGGACTGCGGAACCATCCTGGGTCTGGAGGTCAGCACCCTCAAAGAGGGCGAAGAGATCATTGAGTCCTTGAGCGACAGGGTGGTTGGAAGGGTGGCCGCGGAAGACGTGGTCGACCCCATCACCAACGAGGTGCTGGTGGAGGCCGGCGAGGAGATCGTGGAAGAGACCGCGCGGCAGATGGAAGAGAGCGGTGTGGAGCGGGTCTGGATCAGGTCCGTGCTCACTTGCGAGGCCAAGCGCGGCGTCTGTGCCAAGTGCTACGGCAGGAACCTCGCCACGGGCCGCATGGTCGACGTGGGCGAGGCCGTGGGAGTCATAGCGGCCCAGAGCATCGGCGAGCCGGGGACGCAGCTCACTCTGAGGACGTTCCACATCGGAGGCACCGCCAGCAAGATCGTGGAGCAGTCCATCATCACCGCGAAGTCAGACGGCAAGGTGAGGTTCAAGGACGTGGAGAGCGTGCGCGGCAAGGACCACGACGGGAAGCTCGTGGTGGTCGGTCGAAGGGGCGAGATAGAGCTGCTGGACAAGGACGGCCACGTGCGCCACAGGTTCAACCCTCCTTACGGCGCAAAGCTGTTCGTGGAGGACGGCAGCGACGTCAAGAAGGGCGAGAACATCTTCGAGTGGGACACCTACAACAACCCGATACTCGCGGAGAGAGCGGGCAAAGTGGCGTTCGTAGACATAGACGACAAGTTCACGCTCAGGGACGAGTGGGACGAGAACACCGGCCAGAGGTACAGAGTCATAACCGACGACCCGGAAAAGGCGCGCGAGCCCAGAATAGAGCTGCAGGACGCCAAGGACCGTCGGCTGGTGACGTACAGGATTCCGACCGGCGCGAGACTCCTCGTGCACGACGAGCAGAAGGTCGGGGCCGGAGAAGTGCTCGTAAAAATACCGCGCGACATCACGAAGACTCGCGACATCACCGGAGGCCTCCCGAGAGTATCCGAGCTGTTCGAAGCAAGAAAGCCCAAGGACCAGGCGACCGTCACCGAGATCGACGGCAGGGTGGAGTTCGGGCCGGTGGGTCGAGGGATGAGAAAGATCACGGTCAAGAACGAGAACGGCGAGGAGCGCGAGTATCTGGTCCCGGCTGGAAAGCACCTGCACGTCAGGGACGGCGACTTCGTGAGGGCCGGAGACCGGCTGACCGAAGGTCCCATCAACCCGCACGACATACTGCGCATCAAGGGCATCAAGGAAGTGCAGGAGGCGCTGGTGAACGAGATCCAGGAGGTCTACAGGCTCCAGGGCGTGCGGATAGACGACAAGCACATCGAGATCATCGTCCGGCAGATGCTGCAGAAGGTCAGGATAGAGGACCCGGGCGACACGAACTTCCTGGAAGGCGAGCAGGTGGACAAGATCCAGCTGAGAGAAGAGCAGGAGCGTGTCAGGGCTGAGGGCGGCAGGCCCGCCACTTTCCAGCCGCTCCTACTGGGCATCACCAAGGCCTCTCTGACCACGCAGAGCTGGGTCTCCGCGGCGTCGTTCCAGGAGACCACGCGCGTGCTGACGGAGGCGGCCGTCCAGGGCGGCCGTGATTTCCTGAGGGGACTCAAGGAGAACGTCATAATAGGGCATCTCATACCTGCCGGGACGGGCCTGGCCAAGTACAGGGAACTCAAGATTGTGGAAGACGAGACGCCCGAGGCGGTTGAAGAGGAAGAAAAGGAGGCCGGCGAGATACAGACGGCCTAGCAGTCGCGGCACGCGCAAGCCGCGTTCAATCGAGAAGGACGGACACAACCGGAGGTTAGCTTTGCCAACACTCAATCAGCTAGTGAGAGCAGGACGGCGCTCGGTGACGAACAGCTCCTCGGCGCCCGCACTCGGAGGATGCCCTCAGAAGAGGGGTGTGTGCACGCGCGTGTACACGACCACGCCGAAGAAGCCCAACTCGGCCCTGAGAAAGGTCGCCAGAGTCCGGCTCACGAACAGCATTGAGGTGACGTGCTACATCCCCGGTGAGGGACACAACCTTCAGGAGCACTCAATCGTCCTCATCAGGGGCGGTAGAGTGAAGGACCTGCCAGGCGTCAGGTATCACATAATCCGAGGCGCGCTGGACACGAGCGGAGTGGACGGCAGAGCCCAGGGCAGGTCGAAGTACGGTACCAAGAAGAAGAAAACAGCCGCCAGCTAGACAGCTGGTCCGAGGACCGGACATCGGAATCCGGAGTGAGCCTCGGGCGAAGTGGAGGTAGCAGATGCCGAGAAAGAAGTACGTTGAGCGTAGAGAGCTTCCGCCTGACTCCGAATACACCAGTCTCCTGGTGGCGAGGTTCGTAAGCTGCCTGATGCGTATGGGCAAGAAGAGCACGGCCGAGGGCATCTTCTACGGCGCCATGAAGGAGATAGAGAAGAGAACGGGCCAGGACGGACTGACCGTGACGAAGACCGCCCTCAACAACGTGAAGCCGTTCCTCGAGGTGAAGTCGAGGAGAGTCGGGGGCGCGACATACCAGGTCCCCATCGAGGTGAGACCGGAAAGGCGCAACGCTCTGGGCATCCGGTGGATCATCGGCTATGCGAAGGAGAGGCCCGACCACACGATGCAGGAGAAGTTGGCCAGCGAGCTCATAGCTGCATCCAAGAACGAAGGCGGCTCGATAAAAAAGAAGGAAGACACGCACAAGATGGCGGAGGCGAACAAGGCCTTTGCCCATTACAGATGGTAGGCGCGAGCAGCGGCGTCGTGCCTGCCTGCGGGAAACGACCTCGATGCGGTCTGTGGACTTCGAGTGTAGTGCAACGGTTGATACGATCCGCGGTGGCGGAGGGATTGCTTGCCTAGACAGACATTGCTTGAGAAGACCAGGAACATCGGAATCGCGGCGCACATCGACGCCGGGAAGACCACCATCACCGAGAGGATGCTCTTCTACACCGGGAGAGTTCACCGAATGGGTGAGGTGGACGACGGCGCGGCGACCATGGACTGGATGGAGCAGGAGAGAGAGCGCGGTATCACCATCACGTCCGCTGCCACGACCTGTTACTGGCGGGATTATCGTATCAACATCATCGACACGCCCGGCCACGTCGACTTCACTGCGGAGGTCGAGCGTTCGCTCAGAGTACTGGACGGTGTTGTCGCCGTCTTTTGCGGTGTCGGCGGTGTCGAGCCCCAGAGCGAGACGGTCTGGAAACAGGCCAATCGCTACGGCGTGCCGCGCATCGCGTTTGTGAACAAGCTGGACCGCGCGGGGAGCGACTTCTGGCGGGTCGTGGAGACGATGCGCCGGAGGCTCGGGGCCAAGGCCGTGCCCGTGCAGGTCCCGATCAAGAACGGAGACGACTTTCTCGGGTTGATAGACCTCGTGGAGATGGTGAGTTTGACATACGACGTGGAC
Source organism: Candidatus Eiseniibacteriota bacterium (assembly GCA_016928935.1). Classification (GTDB taxonomy): domain Bacteria; phylum Eisenbacteria; class RBG-16-71-46; order JAFGJU01; family JAFGJU01; genus JAFGJU01. The sequence goes on from JAFGJU010000238.1 coordinate 13,814, forward strand.
CCTCTGGGCATAACCTACGACGTGGGGCAGATACCCCGCGAGCTGGAGGCGATGGCCAGGCAGAGGCGGCACGAGATGCTCGAGGAAATCGCCGACATGGACGACGAAGTCATGCATCTTTACCTGGAGAACAAGGAACCCGACGCCGTGGCGATAAAGAGGGCGCTCAGGAAGGGCACGTTGACCGGTCATTTGGTGCCGGTGCTGGCTGGCGCGGCGGTCCGCAACAAGGGTGTCCAGCGGGTTCTGGATGCCGTCACGGATTACCTGCCGTCCCCGGCCGACATCCCTCCGGTGGAGGGGTTGAATCCCAAGACTTCCCTGTACGAGAAGAGGGCGCCGGACGAGAACGCGCCGCTCTCGGCCCTGGCGTTCAAGATAGCGGTGGACCCCTACGTGGGCAAGCTGACGTTCTTCCGCGTGTATTCGGGGACGATGAAGACAGGGACGGGGGTATACAACCCCACCAGGGGGAAGAACGAGCGCGTCGGAAGGCTCCTCGAGATGCACGCGAACAAGAGAGAGGAGCGCGACGAGATCTACTGCGGGGACATCGGAGCCGCCACGGGCTTCAAGCACGTTTTCACGGGCGACACGCTTTGCGACAAGAATCACCCGATCGTGCTGGAATCGATGAAGTTCCCGGAGCCGGTCATCTCGGTGGCCATAGAGCCCAAGACGAAGGCGGACGAGGAGAAGCTGTCCGAGGCAATGAAAAAGCTGGCCGAGGAGGATCCCACCTTCAAGGTCAGGGTGGACGACGAGACCGGGCAGACGATCATCTCCGGCATGGGCGAGCTTCACCTGGAGATCATCGTGGACAGAATGCTGAGGGAGTTCACGGTGGCGGCGAACGTGGGGCGGCCGCAGGTGGCCTACAAGGAGACCATAATGAAGGCGGCCGAGGCCAGGGGCCGTTTCATTAAGCAGACGGGCGGCAGGGGCCAGTACGGAGACGTGCTGCTCAGAGTGGAGCCGCGCGAGAACAGGACAGGGTTCGAGTTCGACGTGAAGGTGACCGGGGCAGTGATTCCCAGGGAATTCATCCCGGCCGTTGAAGAGGGCGTGGAAGAGGCGATGGAGAACGGGGTGCTCGCGGGCTACCCCGTGACCGGCATAAAGGTCACGCTTCTGGACGGCAGCTACCACGACGTGGATTCCTCGGAACTCTCGTTCAAGGTGGCGGCCTCGATGGCCTTCAAGGACGCGGTCGCCAGGGCCGAAGGCAAGCTGCTGGAGCCCGTGATGCAGGTCGAGGTGGTCGTGCCCGAGGAATACATGGGCGACGTCATGGCCGACCTGAGCTCCAGGCGTGGCCGCATAGAGGGCATGTCGGCCAGGCCGGACGGCAGAGTGATAGACGCAACCGTGCCCCTGAGCGAGATGTTCGGGTACGCGACCAGGCTCCGCTCGCTCAGCCAGGGACGCGCGATATACACGATGGAGTTCGCAAGATACGATCTAGTTCCCGAGGAGCTTTCTGACAAACTCATCTCGCGGATCCGCGGATGGTAGGAAGCCGGCAGGACTCAGGAGGAGGTTGTTCTGATGAGTAAGGCTCGTTTTGAGCGGACGAAGCCGCACGTGAACGTTGGGACGATAGGGCATGTGGATCATGGGA
>JAFGJU010000239.1 GCA_016928935.1 Candidatus Eiseniibacteriota bacterium
AAGAGCAGGACGTTCGCCCTGACCAAGAAGGACTTCGAGACTCCCCTGGGCACGGTAAAGACGGACAAGGACATCGTGGAACAGCTGACGGGTTCCTCGCGCGATTGCGTTCTGGCGGACGACCTCCCTCACCGGCACGAGCACTCGATAGAGTTCCAACTGCTCTTTCTGCAACACGCTCTGGGAAACTCCGGCCTATCCATCGTGCCCATACTGTGCGGTTCTTTCCGCAGCTCGCTGGATTCCTACGGCGGGCCGTCCGAGATTCCCTGCGTGGGCGACTTTCTCGCATCGCTGCGCGGGATAATCGAACGCGAGAAACGGCGCTGCCTCATAGTCGCGGGTGTGGATTTTTCTCACGTAGGCATAAAGTTCGGCGACTCGTACTCGGGCCGGACCCTGGCCCCAGAGGCGATCGAGCACGACAGAAAGCTGCTTGACCGCCTGTGTGCGTGGGACGCCGCCGGGTTCTGGCAGGAATCGAAGAGAGTGAAAGACACCTACAAGGTGTGCGGATTCGCGCCGATGGCCTCCATGCTGGAGCTCCTGCCGGCCGCGACGGGCCATTTCCTGGACTACGGCACGACCTACGAGGACGCCACTCACTCGGCCGTGAGTTACGCGGCCGTGGCGTTCACCGGGCCCCGAACTTAGACGGACGGCTCTCCGGGACGCGCGTCCGCCCGGTAGGACCGACCGTATCGAGGGACACCTCGCCCGGAAGACTCGCGCCGCCCCGGCGCCCGACCGCGGGTTCGAAGACGCAGGAGCGGCCCGCTGCATGCGGTGTCCTGCCGACCGCCGGCGCGGCCGGCAGTGAGCCAGGGGGCCTTCAGGATGTCACGTCTCCCTCAGCCAGCGCCTGTCCGTACGCCGACCAGAACGGGTCCACTCTCGGATGCTCGAGCGGACGCTCGCGGCCGCGTTCCACGAGCGTGATTCCGTGCCCCTCCGGGAACGTCTCGCCTATGGTCGCCGCCAGGATGCCCTTCGCCTCCAGCCTGGAGACGACTTCCGCCGTCTTTTGCTTCTTGCAGGTCAGCACCAGAGTTCCCTCGCTTATGGAGCAGAACGGGTCGATGCCGAAAAGGTCGCAGACCTTACGCACCTCGTCCAGGACCGGTATCTTCTCCATCTCCAGTCGCATCCCGACTCGAGACGCCCTGGCCACTTCGTAGAGCCCGCCCCAGATTCCGCACTCGGTGGCGTCGTGCATGGCGGTCACGCCGTCGTCGCGGACTCCGGCGGCAGCGGCCGTCAGCGCGTCCTCCACGACGGTCATCTGCCAGAATACTTGCTCCGCCCGCCTCGCGAACTCGGCCCCGTAGGCCTTCTTGACGCGGCCCGGAAACGTCACAGCAAGCAGCGCGGACGCTTCTATCGCCGGCCCCTTTGTCACGACAACGTCCTCGCCGGGCGAGGCCATGGCCGGCGTCACGTACTTGTCTCCGGGCCCCACGGACATCATCGTCGCCCCGCCGACCATCGGGTAGTCGGTACCCTGGTAGCGTCCGGTGTGGCCGGTCACGATTGACACGCCCAGCTTGTCGCACTCCTGGTGCATGGTCCGCCAGAGAGCGACCAGGTTCTCCTTCGTCATGCTGAGGGGCAGGTTCAGGTCGATGGCGAGGTAGCGCGGCCGCAATCCTGACGTGGCCGCGTCAGAGGCCAGAATGTGGACGGCGAACCATGCAGAGCGCTCCCACCCGTACTGGGGCACCACGAACACCGGGTCAGACGTGAGGCACATCACGTTGCCGGCGCCGATGTCTATGACTCCGAAGTCCACGCCGTGCTGGGGAGGCACGAGCAGGGTCTCGTCCGGGCGGCCGAGCATCGGGAAAATGACTTCGTCAAAAATCTCAGGAGAAATCTTGCCTATGGCAGGCAGTTCGTTTGTGGTGGCGGACCCGTTCATCTCTTTTCCTCCTTCGGGCCTCGGGCACACCTGCGGCAGGAAGAAGAGTGCGGGCGTGTGGCATGGCGTGCTTTCCCTTCGCAGGTATTATCCCAACAGGTTCCGGGGGTCGGCCCCGCGCGGTGCGCGGGACTCTCTCAGCTTTCACCGCTCCCCCAAGCACTCATGCCTGTATGCTACTACGTGCAGGACAGCGCGTCAAACGGTTTGCATTTGCCGGCGCCGCCGGACGGCTATCCCACCTCCAGCATTCTTACGCATCCCGGTACCGGACAGACCAACGAGCAGAGGTTGCACCCCACGCACTCCGTCTGGTCCACCCACGGCACCCTGGAACCAGTGGGACCCGCGACCGTGGAACCCCAACCCGTGAGGCCTGGCTCCGCGGGGCCGGGCATCGGAGAACCCTGCAGGCCGGAAGAGGAGTCGGAAGAACCGCCGGCCCTCGCGGCCGGCCTGTACCGAGGGGCCGCGTGGCCTTGCGCCAGGAGCTCTCCGGGCAGGTGTATTGCGCAGTGACCCCCGTCGCGGCAGGACACGTAGCAGACCTGACAGCCGATGCACTTATCGGGGTCGATGTCGGCTCTGACCTTGTAGCTCAGGTTCAGCTCTCTCCACTCGGTCACTCTGCCGGCGGCGGCGCCCACAAGCTCACGAACGAAGGACATTCCCTTCTCGTCCAGGTAGTTGTTCATGCCGTCTACCATGTCCTCGACGATGCGGTAGCCGTAGTGCATCACGGACGTGCAGACCTGGACGCTGGTCGCGCCCAAAGAGATGAACTCAGCCGCGTCCTGCCAGGTCGTCACGCCTCCGAGTCCGGAGATGGGCACGGTGATTCTCTCGTCCCGGGCCAGGTCGGACACCATCCTGAGGGCGATGGGCTTGACGGCGGGGCCCGAGTATCCGCCCGGCGAGCCGCGGCCGGCCACGTCCGGCACGGGCACAAGCCGGTCCAGGTCGACACCCACAAGACTCCTGACAGTGTTGATGAGGACTAATCCGTCCGCTCCCGCCTCCACGGCGGCGACGGCCGGCTCAAGGATGTCGGTGATGTTGGGCGTGAGCTTGACGAGTACGGGGACGTTCGCGACTTCCTTCACCCAGGATGTTATGTGCCGGAGCACCTCCGGCTCTTGGCCGACCGCAGAGCCCATCCCCCGCTCACACATTCCGTGGGGGCAGCCGAAATTGAGCTCCAGACCGTCCGCGCCCGCGTCCTCCGCACGCTTGACCGCGGAGCGCCACTCGTCCTTCGACCCGAACATCAAGGAAGCTATCAGCGCCCTGTCGGGAAAGCGTTTTTTCACGTCCTCGATGTCCCGGAAGTTGGCCTCTGCGGGCCTGTCGCTGATGAGCTCTATGTTCGTGAGGCCGACCATCCTCTGTCCTGCGCCGTCCAACCCTCCGAGGCGACTGGACACGTTGACTACGGGTTCGCCTATGGTCTTCCAGACGGCTCCGCCCCATCCCATGTCAAAGGCGCGCGCGACCTGGGCGCCCGTGTTCGTGGGCGGCCCGGACGCCAGCCAGAACGGGTTCGGGCTCTTTATGCCAGCGAAGTCGATTGAGAGGTCGGCCATGTGCGTACCTCCGCTCACCTCAGCATCTCGTCTATCGCGACCGCCGCGCGCCGGCCATCGGCCACGGCGCTCACCACTTCCTTGCCGCCGTTTACGCAGTCGCCCGCGGCGAAAATCCTGGGGTTTCCCGTGCGGCCGGTCTTCTCGTCCGCCTTCACGCGGCCGCCAAGCCCGCTCTCCACACCGGGACACCCGGCAATGAGGTCGGGCACGCCCGCCTGTCCGACTGCCACGAAGACCGCGCCCGCCGGGAATTCGCGCTCAGTGCCAGGGATGGCTCGGGCCTTCTCCGCGTCCGCCACGAGAAGCCCCCTGAGTTGCCCCGCGCTGTCGCCCGCATCGGTTGGCCCGCCGGCCACACCTACTCCACCCTTCCTGTCGCCTCGCGCCGCCGCGTTCCCCGGCCCTACCTCGAGCCGTCTGAGCACGCGCACCGGCACAACGTTCTCGATGAAGCGCACTCCGGCCAGCCGCGCCAGCTCCAGCTCGTGCGCGTACCCCGGCCTTTCCCTCTCGCTCCTTCTATAGAGAATTGTGACGTCGCCGAAACCCAAGAGCGCGAGCTGCCTGGCCACATCCGTGGCGGTGTTCCCTCCCCCGATGACCACCACGCCTGCCTCACTGAACTCCCGGGCCGATCCCGCCCCAACCCTCTCACCGCCCGAGCCCGACTCACCGCCCGAGCTCGACTCACCGCCCGGGCCCGATTCACCACCCCAGCCCCGCTCGCCACGTGAGGCCGGCTGACTTTCCGCACCCAACCTCGCGTCTCCACCGGGAGACCCCGGAAACAGGCTCGCCGGCCGAAACGTCGGGTCCAGCTTCAGTCTCTCGATGGTCTGGACGGCCCCGAAGACTCCGGGGCCTTCCTCTCCGGGGATCCCCAGCCGCCTGTCGCCCGCGAGGCCGACACCGAGGAAAACCGCGTCGTAGTCTGCGAGAAGCCGCTCCCAGGAGAGGTCCTTGCCCACTTCCACTCCTGTGTGCAGCTCAATCCCGGATGCCAGCACCCATTCGGCCTCCGCCAGGGCGTCTTCCGCGTGCAGCTTGTCCGGGGCGACTCCGGACATGTTGAGGCCGCCCGGAAGGCTTCGCTTTTCGAATATGACCGCCTCGTGCCCGCGGGACGCCAGGTGGCTTGCGCACGCGAGCGAAGCCGGCCCCGCGCCCACCAGCGCCACCCTCCGGCCGGTGTGCTTCGTCCCCGGGGCCCCGAGCATGTCCGTGCCCGCCTGTGTCCCTACGTAGCGCTCAGTGGCGTAACGCTGCAGGCGTCCAATCGCTACCGGCGGGTCGGGCGCCAGCTTCAGGACGCAGGCTCCCTCGCAGAGCGCCTCCACGGGGCAAACGCGGCCGCAGGAGTATCCCAGGACGTTTGCCTGGAAGATCGTCCGCGCCGCGCCCTTCAAGTTGCCGGTCGTTATCTTTCTGATGAAGCCCGGGACGTCCACTCCAGCGGGACAGGCCTTTGTGCAGGGCGCGTCGTGGCAGTAGACGCATCTCCGCGCCTCGGCCCTCGCCTGGGCGTCCGAGTAAGGAGGTTTGGACGTCCGGAATCCCTGTTCGATTCTGCCCGTTGGAAGCTTGAAACGGCTGTTGTTCACCTTGCGTCTCACTCGCGCCGCCCGCGGTCTGTCCCGCACAGAGTCTGCCCTGCCCGGTGCGGCGCACGACCGCCGCCGCACGTCCGCGGCCGCAGATGCGCCATGACCGCGCCTTTGCAACGCCATGACCGCGCCTCACGCCCGCGGTCGCGTCTCCGTCAGACTTTCATCTCCGCAAACGACTCGTCCATTATGGCGAGCGCTTCCTCCACGTCTTCCGCCGTTGCGCACATCGGCGGAGCGATGCGGACGGCGTTCCCGTAGAGCCCGCCCTTCCCTATCAGGAGGCCGCGCTTCTTGGTCTGCTCGAACAACTCCAGAGTCGCCCTCGCGTTGGGCGTTCTGTCGCGCCTGGTCTCGTCCACGACGAGCTCGATGGCCTGCATCAACCCCATGCCCCTCACGTCGCCTATGACCCTCGGGTACTTGTCCCTGAGCCGCGACAGACCCGACCGGAGGATCCCCCCGACCGTCTCCACCTTGGCCGGCAGGTTGTCTGCCCGGACGACCTCAATCGTGGCGTTGGCGGCAGCGCAGGAAATCGGGTTGCCTCCGAACGTGGAGATGGTGAGGCCCTTCAGCGAGTCGGCCACGGCCGGCGTGGCGATGGTGACCCCCAACGGAAGGCCGTTGGCCACGCCCTTTGCCATTGTCATGATCTCCGGCTGGACTCCGAAGTGTTCGATGCCGAACATCTTGCCGCCGGTCCTCCCGAAAGCGGTCTGCACCTCATCACAAATGAAGACCCCACCGTAGCGCCTGACGATGTCCACCGCCACCTTGAAGTAGTCGGGCGGAGGAGTCACGAAACCGCCCACGCCCTGGATGGGCTCGGCAAGGAACCCGGCCACCTGGCCCACTGTGGTCGTCCTTATGAGCTCTTCGATGTCCCGCGCGCACCTCAGGTCGCACGACGGATACTCCAGCCCGAAGGCGCACCTGTAGCAGTATGGGGAGGCGGCGTGCTTGACGGCTCCCACCTGAGTCGCCACCAGCCGCCACGGGGCGTGCGCGGTCAGCGACTGGGCGAGGAGCGAGCGGCCTGAGTACCCGTGGCGCAGCGCTACGAGCTCCTGCTTTCCAGTGTACACCTGCGCCAGCATCACCGCGGTCTCGTCCGCCTCGGTGCCCGACGCCGTGAAGAAGGACTTCTTGAGCTCACCCGGAGTGATTTGGGCCAGCGTCTCGGCCAACTGAGCAGCCGGGAGCGTCTGGTAGAGAGTAGAGACGTGGCCGAGCCTGTCCACCTGGTCCTTCACGGCAGCGCTGACGCGCGGATGGCAATGACCCACGGACACGGTCAGAATGCCTCCGAAGAAATCGAGGTACTTTCTCCCCTCCGCGTCCTTGACGCGCATCCCGTGGCCCTCGACGAGCACGAGCGGCTCCGCGTAGTAATTGACGACGCTCGGAAACATGAACTCCTTGTGCTTCTCACGGACGCTGCCGGCAATCGCGCCGACGCGGGCCGCGGCTTCAGGCTGCTGTGTCATCATCGGCCTCCGGTAATGTGTCCAAGCTCTCTCTCCGTCGCTTCATCGTCTTCCGTCCGTCGCTTCGTCGTCTTGTGTCCGTTACTTGATCGTCTTCCGTCCGTCGCTTCGTCGCCCCCCAGTCCGCATTCTCGTTGTTCGCAGAGCGCACGCGGCCCCGGCTGCGCCGTCACCGCGCGGGTCTCTTCACAAAACGGCCGGCCCCCCTCCGGACGTCCAGCTTGCCGTCCGCGAACACGACCTTCCCGCCCGCGACCGTCCTGGCCACTTTCCCCTTCACTTTGAAGCCTTCGAAGATGCTCCTGTCGCATCTGTGGTGGTGAGTGGCCGCGGAGACGACGCCCTCTCCGGAAGGGTCATACACCACGAGGTCCGCGTCCGCTCCGGGGACGATCGAGCCCTTCCTGGGGTAGAGCCCGAATATCTGAGCCGGCCGGGTCGCGACCAGGCTCACAAACCTGTTCATGTCCATCCTGCCCGCACATACTCCGTAGGTGTAGAGGAGCTGAAGTCGGTTTTCAACTCCGGCCGCGCCGTTGGGGATCTTGGTGAAGTCGGCCCGGCCCATTTCTTTCTGGCCCTTCTGGAAGAACGGACAGTGGTCGGTGCCTACCGTGTCGAAGATTCCTGCGCGTATGCCTCCCCACAGGGCCTCCTGGTGACCCGACGGCCTTATGGGCGGCGACATCACGTAGGCAGCCGCCTCAAAGTCGGGCTTCTCGTAGACGCTGTCGTCCAGCAGCAGATACTGCGGGCAAGTCTCGGCGTACACTTCCTGGCCGCGCAGCCTGGCCTGCGTTACCGCCTCCAGCGACTCCCTGCAGGTCATGTGCACGACGTAGAGCCGCTGCCCGACCACTCGGGCAAGCGCCGTCGCCCGACCAGTGGCTTCGCCCTCCACAAAGCTGGGCCTGGAGACTGGGTGGTAACGCGGCTCGGTCTTTCCCTCTGAGATGAGTTTCTTCTGGAGCGAGGCGACGATGTCGCCGTGCTCGCAGTGGAGCATCGTGAGCCCGCCGGCGTCGCGCGTGGCGGCCATGATCTCGAGGAGCTCGTCGTCGTCCACGCCGATGGCGCCCTTGTATGCCATGAAGCTCTTGAAGGAGGTAATGCCCCTCCGCTGTACGCACTCGGCGATCTCTGCGGCCGTCTTGTCCCCGAACCACGTCACGGCCATGTGGAGGGCGTAGTCGGACACTGCCTTCTCGGCCTTCTTGAGCCACAGCTCGAGCCCCTCCAGGAGCGACTGCCCCCTGCCCGGACATGCAAGGTCGATGATTGTGGTCGTGCCGCCGGCCACGGCCGCCGCGGTGCCGGTCTCGAAATCGTCCGACGCCTCGGTGCCCATGAACGGGAGCTCCATGTGCGTGTGCGGGTCCACGCCGCCGGGGAAAACGAAGGCGCCGGCCGCGTCAATGACCTCGTCGGAAGAGCTTCGTTTCTCGAGACCGGGCCCCACTGCCGCTATCTTGCCGCCGTCGCAGTAGACGTCGCCCACGAAACGCTCGGAAGCAGTCACGATTTCGCCGTGCCTTATAAGAAGACCCATCTCAACACTCCCTTTCGCGGCGTGCCGCGTGCCGCACGCACTAACGCTCGGGCCTTTGCTCGGCCCGCCGCACCGATGGAACGTAGCTCTCCAGCACCCGGGCCGACGACCGACGTCGCGCCTCATTGAACGAAGGTCCGTAGCACCCGCACCGACGACCGACGTCGCACCTCATTGAACGAAGGTCCGTAGCACCCGCGCCGACGACCGAGACCGCGCTCTCGGTGCCTAGCTCCACCTGGATATCACGACGCGCTTGTCCGTGAAGAACTGTACGGAGTCGCGGCCGTGCGCTTTCAGGTCGCCGAAGA
>JAFGJU010000049.1 GCA_016928935.1 Candidatus Eiseniibacteriota bacterium
AGCCCCCGCCTTGTCTGAGCGTCAGTCATGGTTGCTCTCCTGCCGGTCACATCAGGCCAACCCCTTGCATTAATATTAACACGACCGAGGCCGACCGTCAACGGTTCGGCAGGAGGGAAATGACGTCATTGTGTTCGTTCTCTCGGGCGCCACTCGCCGGGCACGACTGCGGCGCGCAGGCTCTGCCCCTTGCTCTGTGGCGGGCTTACCTCACCAGTGCACGCACGAGAGGCACCACTCGGGCGCGCAGGCTCCACCCCTCACTCTGTGGTGGGCTCCCGTTACCAGCGCACGCACGAGAAGCACCACTCCGGCGCGCAGGCTCGGGCCGCTCGGGCCTTCCTACTTGGGCATTCTCAGAGCAACGAACAGTGTAGCGTTTTCGCGCCTGAGCAGCAGAAGCACGGAATCGCCGGGCTTCAACCTGCCGAGCGCCTTCCTGTACTCGGTGGTGTCGGTGACCTTCTGTTTGTTGACTTCCTTTATGAGGTCGCCGTGCTGAATCCCGGCCGCCTCGGCGGGGCTGCCGGATTTCACCTTCGTGACTATGACGCCTTCCTCCCCCTCCATGTTGAGCCGGCTCGCCATGCTCGAAGTCAGAGTCTGCACCTCGAGGCCTATCTCGCTTTCGACCCTCTCCCTGGGCTCCTCGGCCGCGGCCAATTCCTCAGCCGCAAGCTCACCCAGCTCGACCCGGACCTTCTTCTCCTTGCCGTCTCTCAGAATCGTGACGTCCACGTCCGTCTCGGGCGGAGTCTCCACGACGAGGTTCCTCAATTCGACTGTGGTGGCCACCTTCTTGCCCTCGAATTGGAGTATGACGTCGCCCTGCCTGAGTCCCGCCTTCTCCGCCGGCCCGCCCTTCGCGACCTCGCTTATGACCACGCCGCGCGCCTTCCCGATGCCCAGCGCGTCGGCCATGTCGTCGTCCACGTTCTGAATCACTACTCCCATCCAGCCGCGCACGACTTTCCCCTTCTCGACCAGGTCTTCCATGACCTTCCGGGCCATCTCAATCGGAATAGCGAACCCGATGCCCTGGTAGCCTCCACTCCTGCTCAAGATGGCCGTGTTGATGCCGACGACCTCGCCCCGGAGGTTGACCAGAGGCCCGCCGCTGTTGCCCGGGTTGATGGCCGCATCGGTCTGTATGAAATCCTCGAACTCGGCCAGCCCCACGTTGGAACGACCCTTGGCGCTCACGATTCCGGCTGTGACGGTCTGCTCGAGCCGCTCAGACAGCGGGCTTCCGATGGCCAGCACCCACTCTCCCACTTCGAGCTTGCCCGAATCGCCGAACCGGGCCACCGGCAGGCCGTCGGCCTCTATCCGGATGACGGCCACGTCGGTCTTGGGGTCGGTCCCGATGACCTTAGCGTCGTATTTCTTCTCGTCGGCCATGGTGACGCGTATCTTGTCAGCCCCGCTCACGACGTGATTGTTGGTGAGGATATAGCCGTCCTCGCTGACGATCACGCCCGAGCCGAGGCCCTGCTGCCGCATCTCCCCCTCCGGCACTTGGAAGCGGAAGAACCTGTCGAAGAAGTCCTGCCCGAAGAAGTCTTCGAACGGCGAGCCGGGTGAATCGCCCTGGTTCTGCTGGGCGCTTCTTATGACTCTCTCGCTGGAGATGGTCACGACCACCGGCCCAACTGTCTTCGCCACCATCACGAAGGCCTTGCTCGTGTTCTGGAGCTGAAGGAGCTCAGCCGGAATTTCCCCCGAGGAGCCCAACGTCACGTTCTTGTCGGACCCGAAGCCAAACCTCACAAGCCCGAGGTCGGAAGCTATGTAGATGCCCATTGCCAACCCGACCATGATACACGTGAACGGAATCAGAAAGCGCTTACTTCTCGAGGTCATACTGTCTCTCCTCCTGAGCGGTTTGAGCCGCCTTCGCTGACTGCCCCGTGCCCGGCGCCCGGGCCCGGGTTACATGTGTTAAAAGGCCTCAATGCTTGAGGCCGCCTTCTTTAGCGAACTCCTCCATCAGCTTTCGCTGTTTCTCGGTGACGTCCTTCGGCGTCCTTATCTCAATAGTGACGAACTGGTCGCCCTGGAGCCCGTTCTTCTTGAGGCCCATGCCCTTGAGCCGGAACGTCGCTCCATTTTGAACACCCGCCGGTACCTTGAGTTCCACCCGGCGGCCGTCAATGGTCTTTACGCGCACCTTGGTGCCCAACACCGCCTGAGCTATGTTGAGAGGCACTGTACAGTAGATGTTGACCCCTTTCCTCTGGAAAAAGCTGTGCGGACCCACTCTGAACTGTATGACTATGTCCCCGGGTGGACCTCCCGAAACGCCCGGCTCACCCTGCCCTCTCAGTCTTATCTTGTCGCCCGTGCCCGCACCCGGCGGGATCCTCACCGCGTACTTCCTCGACTTTCTGACAGTACCGCGGCCACCACACGCCTCGCATGGTTCGCCCCCCAGGACTCCGCGGCCCAGACAGCGCGGACAGGGACGGCTCACGGCGAACCCTCCCTGGGAAAACGACACGCTGCCCCTGCCCCCGCACTCCGGACAGACCGTCGTCTTCGAGCCCGGCCTCGCTCCGGTGCCGCGGCACACAGGGCAACTCTCGTCTTTCTGAATTGCGATGGTCGTCCTGCCGCCGTTCACGGCCTCTTCAAAGGGAATCTCGAGCTCGAGGTTTATGTCCTCACCCCTCTGCGGGCCGTAGCTTTCAGCCCTGACGCCACCTCCGAAAAGCCGGCTGAACAGGTCTCCCAGGCCGCCGAAACCGCCCAAGTCTTCGTATGAAAACCCGCCACCTCCGCCGAAACCGGTACCCCGAGCCGCGCCACCAAACAGGTCTCGGAAATCCTGCCCCTGGAACCCACCCGCGCCGGTGAAAACACCGCCGCCCAGTTTCCTCATCTGGTCGTACTGGGCGCGCTTCTGGGGGTCACTCAGGACGTCGTAGGCTTGCGAGATTTCTTTGAACCTGTCTTCGGCAGTCTTGCTCCCGGGGTTGGCGTCGGGATGGTACTTCTTCGCAAGCCGGCGGTAGGCCTTCTTTATTTCGTCGTTGCCCGCACTCTCTCCGACCCCAAGAATCTCGTAGAAGTCCTTCTGGGTCTGCGGCATATTCTTTTATCACTCCCGGCCGGCGTTGTCCTCTTCGACCTGCGCTACCTCAACTTTGCTGGGCCTGATGAGCTTGCCCTTGAAAGAGTAGCCCTTCTGAAAGTCCCTCAGTACCCTTCCGTCCTCGCCCTCCTTCACTCTGGTCACAACGACTGCCTCGTGCACGTTGGGGTCGAATTGCTGCCCCGCGCACTCTACGTGCTCCAGGCCTTCCGCCTGAAGCACCGACCGCAGCTTCTCGTAAATCAGTCCTACGCCCTTCGTCGTCTCCTGGTTGCCGGCGTCCTGCGTCAGGCTCTCGAGCGCCCTCTCGAAGTCGTCCAGGACAGGGAGCAGCTTGCACACGAGCTCCGCCTTCCCGCTGTCGCACGACTCGCGCATCTCTTTGATGGCCCTCTTACGGTAGTTCGCGAACTCGGCCTGAAGCCTCTGAAGATGCTCCAGGTACTCCTCGGCCAGCCCGCGCTCCCTGGCCTCGGGCCTGACTTCCTCGATTTCGGCCTCGGTCACCCCCGTGCTTTCCAGAGGCTCAGCGTCCGCCGGAACTTCGACCTCCACCGAGGGCCCTACCTCCTGTTCGTCCAGGAGCCTGGCCTTGTCGGCGTCCGAAGCCCCCTGCATGTGCTTGGACCTGGCCCCGGCCGCGGGCCGTTCTTCGCCCCGCGTGTGCGTGTCCGGCTTCTCTCGGGACGGAAAGGAAACGGGGATCTCTCTTCCGGATTCAGGCCTCTTTCTTTTCATCGTCATGCTTCTCCGCCTGTGTGTGCGCCCCGGGGCGGCCGTCCGAGCCCGGCTGCGTCTTCGCCTGGGCGCCCCCACCGGTCTGCCCGTCCGAGCCGGCCTGCGTCTTCGCCTGCGCCCGCTCGTCCTTCTCCGCCTGTTCGTTCCCGCCGGCCTGCGTTTCCTGTCGCGCCTGGGCGTCCCCGCCAGTCTGCGCGTCCGCGCCCGCCTGCGCTTCCTTCTCGGCCTGCTTGTCTTTCTTCAGCTCGTCCACGTAGTTGAGTCTCAGCTCCGTGAGCACCGTCTTCAGAGCCCTCGACTCTTCCTCCGTGCGGTTGCCGGCTGTCTTGGCCTCCAGCATGCCCAACAGGTCTATTGTAAAACGAGCCTGCTCAAGATTCCTCTCAATCTTATGCGTGAGCGGGCTCACTATCTTCCCCAACGCGATCATGGTGGTCGCGTGGAGGTTCAGTATGAACGCCATAAAGAGCGCTTCGTTCGAAACCTGTTCCTTGTCTTCCATGGGGCCCTCCTCGCCTGTGGTCTTGGTTCGCCCCCGGACTTCGCACGCCCGTTCTCTCGGCGCGTCTGTTTCCCTGACTCGGCATGCCGGGACTTCCGCCCTACACTGTCACTGCACCGCACAATCCCGGCATGCTAGAGTCAAGGCCAGGACAACGGGTTGGCTCGACGCTGTCCTGCGACTACCGGGAGGCCGTGGGTCTTACTCCACGACCTCGAAGTCTGCGTCAACGGCGTCGCCTTCTTTGCGCTCCCTGCCGCCCGGCTGAGGACCTGCCTGGGGTCCTGCCTGACCGCCGTTCGCGCCCGGCGCACCGGCGCCCGGCTGAGGGCCTGACTGCTGGGAGGCCTTGGCGTACATCTGGCTTGCCGCCTCATGCCAGACCTGCGTGAGTGCCTCCGTGGCCGACTTGATTTCGTCCATGTTGTCCGTCTTCACGGCTTCCTTCACGCGGGCGACGGCCGCCTCGACCCTGGCCCTGACGTCCGCGTCGAGGTTGGCGCCGCTCTGCGCCAGGTTCTTCTCGGTCTCGAACACCATCTGGTCGGCGCGGTTCTTCGCGTCCGCGTCCTCGCGACGCTTCTTGTCCTCCGCGCTGTGGTCCTCTGCGTCGCGCACCATCCTCTTTATCTCTTGCTCGCTGAGACCGCTTGAGGCCTCGATGCGTATGCTCTGCTGGCGGCCAGTGGCCTTGTCCTTGGCGGACACGTTCAAGATCCCGTTCGCGTCTATGTCGAAGGTCACCTCTATCTGAGGCACGCCCCTCGGCGCCGGAGGAATTCCGGTGAGCTGGAAGCGCCCGATGGTCCGGTTGTCCGTGGCCATCGGCCTCTCGCCCTGCAGCACGTGGATCTCGACGGTAGTCTGGTCGTCCGCCGCAGTCGTGAAGATCTCGCTGCGTCTCGTGGGAATGGTCGTGTTCCTCTCAATCAGCTTCGTGGAGACCCGTCCAAGAGTCTCGATTCCCAGCGATAGCGGCGTCACGTCCAGAAGCAGCACGTCCTTGACTTCGCCCGCCAGAACGCCGGCCTGTATGGCGGCGCCGACTGCAACGACCTCGTCGGGGTTGACGCCCTTGTGCGGGTCCTTGCCGAACATCTGTTTCACCAGTTCCTGAACCTTGGGCATCCTGATCTGTCCGCCCACCAGAATCACCTCGTCGATGTCGGCGGGCTTTAGGCCCGCGTCCGCCATGGCCTTCCTGCACGGCTCGACGGTGCGCTGGACCAGGTCGTCCACCAGCTGCTCCAGCTTAGCCCTTGTGAGAGTGATGTTGAGGTGCTTCGGACCCGACGCGTCCGCCGTGATGAACGGCAGGTTGACGTCGGTCTGGAGCGTCGTCGAGAGCTCGCACTTGGCCTTCTCAGCGGCCTCTTTCAGGCGCTGGAGAGCCATCGGGTCCTTTCTGAGGTCTATGCCCTGCTCTCTCTTGAACTCGTCGGCCAGCCAATCCATGATGCGCTGGTCGAAGTCGTCGCCACCCAGGTGGGTGTCGCCGTTCGTGGCCTTGACCTCGAACACACCGTCACCCAGCTCCAGTATTGATATGTCGAATGTGCCGCCTCCGAGGTCGTATACGGCAATCTTCTCGTCCTTCTTCTTGTCGAGCCCGTAAGCCAGGGAGGCAGCAGTAGGTTCGTTTATTATCCTTTTGACGTCGAGCCCCGCAATCCTCCCGGCGTCCTTCGTGGCCTGTCTCTGACTGTCGTTAAAGTATGCGGGGACTGTGATGACCGCTTCGGTCACTGTCTCACCGAGATATGCCTCCGCCGTCTGCTTCATCTTCTGCAGTATCATCGCGGAGATCTCGGGCGGAGTGTAATCCTTGTCTCCTATCTTGACCGTCGCGAGGTCGTTCCTGCCCCTCACGACCTGGTACGGAACTTCTGATATCTCGGTCCCGACTTCGTCGTACCTGCGCCCCATGAACCGCTTGATCGAATACACAGTGTTCTTGGGGTTCGTAATGGCCTGGCGCTTCGCGACCAGACCCACTAGTCTCTCTCCTGCCTTCGTGAACGCGACAACGGATGGGGTCGTCCTCCCGCCTTCGGCGTTCGGGATTACGACGGAATCGCCACCCACCATAACCGCCACGCAGGAGTTCGTCGTGCCTAGGTCAATGCCTATCGTCTTTCCCATCTCGATAACCTCTCTTTCGAATTCTTTCTTATCAGACTCCGCTCACTCAGCGGGCAGGAGGAGCATAACTGACAAACAGTGCCGACTCTCCCCGCCTGCTCAAGACGGGGAGAGTCGCGGAGATCAGGGTCTAGTTTGTATCTATGGGAATCTCCTTGGTCTTGGCCTCCCCCACCTTCGGAAGCCTGATCTCCAGCACGCCGTCCTTGAACGACGCCTTCGCCTTGGTCGAATCAACTCTGTTGCTCAGGCTAAACGTCCTCTCGAACATGCCGTAGGAACGCTCCATTCTGTGGAATGTCTTCTCTTTTTCCTCCTTCACGAGCTTCTTCTCACCCTTGATGGTCAGCGTGTTCGAGTCCACCGACACCTTAACGTCATCCTGACGAATTCCGGGCAGCTCCGCCCTGACGACGAAGTCCTCATCGGTCTCGCTCACGTCCACGAAAGGACCCCACAGCACCATACCCTTCTGCGCAGGCAGACCCGTGCGGTCATCGTCCGACAAGAACCCGTGAATCAGGTCGTTGACCTCCTTCTGCACCGAGAAAACGTCGCCCCATGGATTCCACCTCACCAATGCCATGCGAGTCACCTCCTTCTTACGCTTGCACTAGCCATTGGTTGTCAACGTCGACCATCTTCCTCTGCAAATGGCGTGCCATAATAGAACATATAGCGCACCATGGCGTAATCGTTTTAATTGCAAGAGATTATACTGAAAACCGCAAGAGCTAAGAGAAGTGATTATCGGCACTCGCGCGGAGATGTGCCAAGTTGAATCAATCCACCGTTCCATTATGAAACAATGGGCGGGGCTGTCCGCCCCAGCCCGTACTGCTTCATCTTCCGCCAAAGGGTGGAGCGGGACACCCCCAGCGAAGCCGCCGTAGCAGAGACGTTCCAGCGGTGCTTCTTGAGGACCCTGCTGATGTGCTCGCGCTCGACCTGCTCCAGCGTCCAGTCTTCGGAGTAGCCGAAGACGACTTCTTCGGCCGGCCTCAGCATCTTGTGCTGAGTCATCTCCGGCGGCAGCTCCTTTTCGGTGATGACTCCACCATCCGACAGCCCGACTGCGCGCTCCACCGCATTCTCAAGCTCGCGCACGTTGCCGGGGTAGTCATGCTGGAGGAGGAAGAGCTGCGCTTCTTTCGAGAAGCCAGCGATCTTCCTCCCGAGCCGTCGGGAGTAACGCTCCAGGAAGAACTTGGCCAGGAGAGGGATGTCCTCCCTGCGCTCTCTAAGAGGAGGAAGCTCGATGTTAAACACGTTGAGCCGGTAGTAGAGGTCTTCCCTGAGCTGGCCCGCGTCCAGCGCGCGCCTCACCTGGCGGTTTGTCGCGGCCAGGAGCCTCACGTCCACCCGAAGCGGCGCCGTGTCGCCCACCCTCCTGACCTCCCTGTCCTGAATTGCCCTGAGAAGCTTCACCTGTAT
>JAFGJU010000050.1 GCA_016928935.1 Candidatus Eiseniibacteriota bacterium
GAAGGGGAGGGTGCGGTTCTCCGAGCTGCTGCAGAGCTGCCGGACGCGTTTGGAATTAATCGGCACCTTCATAGGCGTGCTCGAACTGGTGAAGAGCGGCAGAGCGGGAGCGATCCAGCGCTCTCTGTTCGGCGAAATATGGTTGTATTCCTTCGCTAAGGTTCCGGGGGAGAGAGACGTTGGAACGGAGTGAGCTCAAGTTCGTGGTCGAGGCCATGCTTTTCGCGGCCGAGTCGCCGCTGACCGTGGGAGAGGTGCTGGAGCTCGTCGAGGGAGTGACGCGCGAAGACGTGACGGAGGCGCTGGCGGAGCTGTCCCGAGAATACGACACACTGCCGCACGCATTCAAGCTGATGCACGTGGGGGGTGGGTACCAGGTCTGCACCAGGGAGGAGTACTCCTTCTGGCTGGACAGGCTCAAGAGCGCGAAGAGGAAGGCCAAGCTGTCGAGGGCTGCCCTCGAGACGGCGGCCATCGTGGCCTACAAGCAGCCGGTGACCAAGCTTGAGGTGGAGAGCATCAGAGGAGTGGACTCAGGCGCCACTCTGCACACTCTTCTGGAGCGCGGCCTGGTCACCATACGAGGAAGGGCAAAGGGGCCGGGCCGGGCGCTGCTCTATGGGACGACCAGAGAGTTCCTCCTCCATTTCGGACTGAACGAGCTGGAGGAGCTGCCGAAGCTCTCCGAGCTGAAGGAGATACTGGACGAAAGGGAGGCCGCAGGAGTTGAAGACGACGGAGGCCTGCCGCCTGAACAAATTTCTGGCGTCTAGGGGGGTGGCCAGCAGGAGAAAGTGCGACGAACTCGTCAAGGCCGGCCGCGTATCAATCAACGGCTCCACCGTCCTGCTGCCCGGCACGACGATAATCCCTGGTAAGGACTCGGTCCAGCTGGACGGCGCGCCGTTGGCGGAACCGCCCGTGACCCGCTACCTGATACTGCACAAGCCGGCGGGCTACATAGTGAGTGCGGCCGACGCGAGGGGGCGTCCGACGGTGCTGGAGCTGGTTCCCGCGGCGTTCGGGCGGCTGTTCCCAGTGGGCAGGCTGGACCTCGACACCGAGGGATTACTCATCATCACGAACGACGGCGATCTGGCGCACGGCCTGATGCACCCCAGCCGCGGGGTGGAGAAGAGGTACGAGGTGTTGGTGGCGGAAGTCATTTCTGAGGGGGTGCTGGAGGCCTTGAGGCGAGGAGTCGACCTGGGCGAGGGACGGAAGTCCAGCCCCGCTGCGGCATCTTACGCTGGGCCCGCGGGAGGCGGGCACCTTCTCAGGATAGCTCTCAGGGAGGGCCGGAAAAGGCAAGTGAGGAGGATGTGCAAGGCCGTGGGCCTTACCGTGCGGAGACTCGTCAGGACGGGCGTGGGTCCGCTGGAGTTGGGCTCGCTGAAGGTTGGGTCCTGGAGGGAGCTCAGCGCGGATGAGGTGCGGTCGTTGAAGAACGAAGTGGCGGCGGAGCGGACCTCAGAGGCGGAATCCTCTCGATGAAAATGCTGTTGCGTACCGGGCGGGTATCGTGTAACGTTTACTTGTTTGTGCCCGATTTGCGATAACCTGTTCAAATGCAGCGGGGTAGAAAGGAGCACCTGTGCCAGTCGTGCTGAAAGACCTGATCAAGGAAAACGTGTCCAGAGTTGCGCCGTACGTGCCCGGCCGGCCGATCGAGCTGGTCGAGCAGGAGCTGGGCATAAAGCACGTCCTCAAGTTCGCGTCCAACGAGAACCCTCTCGGGCCTTCCCCTCTCGCCATCAAGGCCTTGAGTGAAAACGCCAAGCAGCTCAACAGGTATCCGGACAGCAGTTCGTATTTCCTCAGGAAGAGGCTCTCCAAGCACATCGGCTTCCCGATGGAGCAGATAATCGTGGGCAACGGCTCAAACGAACTGATTGAGCTCATATGTCACCTCTTTGCCGGTGCGGGCGACGAGGTCGTGGTAGGCGACCCGTCGTTTCCGATGTACAAGATAGCGATTGACCTGATGGGCGCAACGCCGGTCTTGGTGCCGCTCAAGGACTACAGGTTCGACATGGCGGCGATGGCCAAGGCGGTCACGCCCAAGACCACCGTCGTGTTCGTGTGCAACCCCAACAACCCCACAGGTACCATCGTGACGGAAGCCGAAGTCAGAGAGTTCATGGACGGCATTCCGGAGAAGGTCGTAGTGGTGTTTGACGAGGCATACTGCGAGTACGTCAAGAACCCGGACTACCCCGACACATTCAAGCTGCTCCGCGAGGGCCGGCTCGTGATCTCGCTGAGGACATTCTCCAAGATATACGCTCTCGCCGGACTGCGCGTGGGCTACGGAGTCGCGTCGGAGGAGATGGTGTTCCTGCTCAACACGGTCAGGCTCCCGTTCAACGTCACGAGCGCCGCCCAGGTGGCGGCGGAGGCCAGTCTGGACGACGAAGAACAGGTGACCCGGAGCATCAGGGTGAACTCGGAGGGCATGGCTTTCTTCAAGGAAAAGCTCACGGAGCTCGGGCTCACCATGATAGATTCCGAGGCCAACTTCTTCCTGGTGGACCTCGGGGTCGACTGCAAGGCAGCCAGCCGCGAGCTCGAGAAGAGAGGGCTCATCGTGAGGCCCGTGGGACCGTTCGGTCTCCCCGACACGTTCGTGAGGATCAGCGTGGGAATCAGAGAAGAGAACGAAAGGCTACTGGAGGGCCTGAAGGAGGTGTTGGCGGGCACAAAACGGAAGAAGAAGGGGGAGAGTGCTCGCGAGGCTCGCCTGCAGATGCCCTGAGAGTCCTGGAGGTCGTCGTCATCGCGCACCGACTCGGGTAGCGTTCACCGGCCCGAAGCCGGCGGACGGAACTCTCTTCCCGTCTCACTGTTTGAAGGCCGTCAGGCCTTTCCTGCCTACCCCCCTTGCACTTTGGACGAGGCAATTTGAACCGGTCCGGCCGGCCGGCGGGTCGTGCCAGGGCCGTGGGAGAGCGAGCGGGAAGCTCCGGCCGTTCCATGTCCAAACGCCGCAGACTTGCGATTGCTATTGACGGCCCGTCAGCCTCGGGCAAGAGCACGACGGCGCGCGCCGTCGCGCGGGCGCTGGGCTACCTCTACGTGGACACTGGAGCCATGTACCGCGCCCTGGCGTGGAAGGCCTTGAAGGAGGGGCTCTTGCTGTCGGACGAGGCGGGCGTGTCGAGGTTTCTGGGCCGCACATCGATCGAGTGCTGCCCGGTGGAAGGGTCGTTCGGCGTGGTGCTGGATGGCCGGAGCCTGGGCGCAGAGCTGAGGGCTCCCGAGGTGGGGGCGATGGCCTCGAAGGTGGCTGCCTTGCCGGAGGTGAGGCGATGGATGGTGGCCAGACAGCAGGAGATCGCGCGCAAGGGGGCCGGGGTGGTGATGGAAGGCCGGGACATAGGTACCGTGGTTTTGCCGGACGCGGACTTGAAGATATACCTGGACGCCTCCGCCGAAGAGAGGACGGCCAGGCGCTGGAGGGAAGAGAGGGCGAAGGGGGTGTCCACGGAACCGGCTCGGGTGGAACGGGAAATCGCGGAGCGCGACCGGCGGGACATGACCAGGGAGCACTCGCCCCTCGAGAAGGCCTCGGGGGCGGTCGTGATAGACACGACGCGCCTGTCCGTGGAAGAGCAGGTTCAGCGGGTGCTGGAAGAGGTACACAGGATCGCTGAAGAAACATGAGAGCGGGCTACAGGGTCTGCTGGTGCGTGGCGAACGCCATCTTTACGGTGCTCTTCAGCAGGAAGACGAGAGGCGCGGAGCACATTCCGGCCAGTGGCGGTTTCATAGTGGCGTGCAACCACATTTCGTTCTGGGATCCTCCGTTGGTGGGTGCTGCGCTCCCCAGGGAAGTTCATTTCCTGGCCAAGGAGGAGCTTTTCGCAAACCGAGCGTTCCGTTGGCTCATCTCGAGCCTGAACGCCATTCCGATAAGGAGAGGGCTGAGCGACCCCGCCGGCGTGAAGCGGGCACTGGACGTGGTGTCACGCGGTGGGGGGCTCGTGATGTTTCCCGAGGGCGGCAGGGTGAAGGAAGGTCAACTCAAGCCCGCCCTGCCGGGTATGGGCCTTCTCTCGGTCAGGGCCGGGGTGCCGGTGGTGCCCGCGTACGTGTCGGGTTCGGACAGGATAAAGAGGGCGATTCTGCGACTGCACAGGGTCGAGCTCACGTTCGGCGAGCCGTACTTCCCGCCCGCGGAGGTGGAAGGAACGAGGCCGAAGGAGTTGTATCGGGGCGTGGGGGAGGAAGTGATGAAGCGAATCGCGCGGTTGAAGTCGGCAGGGGGCGGGGAGGAGGGCTGGTGAGGGCGGCACGCGGCAAGCCGGTGAGGACGCTCCCGGGCAATGCGAAGAGGCGCCGGAGCCGCACTGGAGGCGAGGGAGCCGGTCCGTGCGGCCGTCGGGCGTCACGGTCGCGGATAAAGGTCACGGTGGCCGGGGGTTCCGGCTGGTGCTTCGGCGTGAAACGGGCCCTGCGCATGGCCGAAACAGCACTTGAACACTCGCGGAAGCCTATTTACACTCTAGGGGAGCTCATACACAACCCGCAGGTCGTGAGGGAGTTGGAGACGAAGGGGCTTAGGGTGGCGAGGAAGGTGTCGGACGTGGCGGGCGGCACGCTCGTCCTGCGCTGCCACGGCGTTTCCCCCTCGGTCGTTGAAGAGGCCAGGAAAAGGGGCCTCCGGGTAGTGGATGCGACGTGTCCCTTCGTGAAGAAGGCACAGGACATCTCCCGCTTTCTGTCGCGGCAGGGATACAGGGTGGTGATACTGGGCGACAGGGGACACCCCGAGGTGGAGGCGATGTCGGCCGGCCTGCCGGGGGTCCGAGTGGTCAGGGACGAGGCGGAGGCGCGAAGGCTCAAGAGAGAAAAAAAGCTGGGCGTGGTGGCTCAGACCACGCAGACTTTCGACACGTTCTCGCGCGTCGTCTGCGTGCTCGCGGGTAAGGCGCAGGAGTTGCGGTCGTACAACACGATTTGCGAGACTACTTCTTCTCGTCAGAGAGAAGCACTAAAACTAGCAGGGGAGGTGGACGTGATGGTCGTGGTTGGGGGCAGGAACAGCGCGAACACCGGCAGACTGTATAGGATCTGCAAGAGCAGAGTCGGGCGCACGCACTGGGTCGAGGATGCGTCGGAGCTCAAGGGCCCGTGGTTCAAGAACGCTGTTCGCGCCGGCGTGACCGGCGGCGCCTCAACACCGGATTGGCTCGTGAAGCAAGTTGCCCACTGCATCGCTTCGATGGAAGCCCCAGGCGCCAGGGCATCGGCGCAGGCCGGACTCGCCCGAAAGAGTCCAAGAATACTGTAGAAGGGAGTAACAGAATAATGTCCGAACACAACGTTGATGAAGGCCTCCCGGTCGAGGAGGAAAAGCAGAAAGCAGGAAAGGAGGTCGGAGCGGAAGGCGCAGCCGGCGGCGGCAGCTCGCCGGCGCGAGGCTCCGGAGGCAGATCCGGAAGGACCTATCGTCCCGTGTCGGGATTCGACGAGGACGAAGGCAAGGAACTCTCGCCCGAGATGCTGGCCCTCTACGAAGACTCCATGAAGGAGATCACGGAGGGCGAGATAGTGAAGGGCGTTGTGCTCAAGGTGGAGGGAGAGGACGTCCTGGTGGACGTCGGGTTCAAGTCGGAAGGCATCATTCCGCTTTCGGAGTTCGCAGACCGTGAATCCGTCAAGCAAGGCCAGGAGATAGACGTCTACCTTGAGAAGATAGAGGACCAGGACGGGCTGGTCGTCCTGTCCAAGCAGAAGGCCGATTTCGCCAGGGTCTGGGACAAGGTCAAGGACGCGTCCGACACCGGCGCCGTGGTCGAGGGAAGGCTCCTGAGGAAAATCAAGGGCGGCCTCGTGGTCGACCTGTTCGGAGTGGAGGCGTTCCTACCCGGGTCGCAGGTGGCGCTTCGCCAGGTTCAGAACATCGACCAGCTCCTGAGTCAGACTCTGCGCTTCAAGATCATCAAGCTCAACAAGAGGCGCAGAAACATCGTGGTCTCGCGCAGGGCCGTGCTCGAGGAGGAGAGGGCCCAGCAGAAGTCCAGCATACTCAAGGAGTTGGCCAAGGATCAGGTGAGGGAAGGCGTGGTGAAGAACATCACTGACTTCGGGGCGTTCGTGGACCTGGGCGGCATAGACGGCCTCCTGCACGTGACCGACATGTCGTGGGGCCGCGTGAGCCACCCGTCGGAAGTCCTGGCGATAGGCGACAAGATCAAGGTGAAGGTCCTGAGTTTCGACCCCGAAAAGGAGAGGATTTCCCTCGGACTGAAGCAGCTCACGCCGTACCCCTGGGAAAACGTCGAGGAGAAGTACAAGGTCGGCTCCAAGGTGAGGGGCAAAGTAGTCAGCATCACCGATTACGGCGCATTCGTGGAGCTGGAGAAGGGTATCGAGGGGCTGATACACGTGTCCGAGATGTCTTGGACCAAGCACATTCGCCATCCGTCAAAGGTGCTGGCAATCGGCGACACGATAGAGGCCGTGGTGCTCAAGGTGGACAAGAACAACGAGAAGATCTCACTGGGCTTGAAGCAGGTCGAGCCCGACCCATGGCTAACGCTGGACGAGAAGTACCCGTTGGGCACGCGTCTCGTGGGGAAGGTGCGCAACCTGACCAACTTCGGGGCCTTCGTGGAGATAGAGGAGGGCATAGACGGGCTGGTGCACATCTCCGACATGTCGTGGACGCGCAGGGTCTCCCACGCGAGCGAAGTGCTCAAGAAGGGGGACAAGGTCGAGGTGATAGTCCTCAGCATAGACAAGGACAACCGGCGAATCTCGCTGGGCCTCAAACAGGTCAGCGAGGACCCGTGGCCGGACCTGGTGCAGAGGTTCCCGCTCAACCTGACCGTGACCGGCAGGGTCGTGCGCCTGCTGGAGCGGGGCCTGATTGTGGACCTGGGAGACGACATCGAGGGCTTCGTGCCGTTCTCTCAGCTGGGGATGGACGACATCAGGAAGCCGACGGACGTGTTCCAGGTGGGAGACGAGCTCAACCTCAAGGTGATTCGCGTGGACGCGGAGGCGCGGCGGATAGTGCTCAGCCTGAGAGCCTACATGGGCGAGCTTTCGCCGGAGGAGCAGGAAGAGATACGTAGGAAGTTCGCTGAGAGGAAGGCTCAGGCCAGGGATTCCGGCGCGGAGGCCGACAGGGAGGAACCTCAGGCCCGGGCCGGCGAGGCGGGTGGACCTGAGCCGGCGAAACCGGCGGCGGAGCCGCAGGCGGGCCCAAGCGAGTCGCCCGGTGCCGCCGAGGCCAAAGGGCCGGCTGACGCCGGCGCGGCCGGGGAAGAGGAGGCCGGCGGTCCGTCCGGCCAGGAGCCTCGAGAGTCGGATGAGACAAGTTCTGGTTAGGACTTTCGGGTGCAAGCTCAATCAATATGATTCGCAGCTGATCACAGAGAGTTTCGCCAGAAGCGGATACGGAATAGCGAAGGACCCGTCGACAGCCGACGTCTGGGTGGTCAATACGTGCAGCGTGACCGCCCGGAGCGACTACCAGGCCCGGCAGCTCGTGAGGCGGGCTGTGCGGTCTGGGACGAAGCCGCTGGTGGTCGTGACGGGCTGCTATTCGCAGCGCGCTCCGGAAGAGCTGGCAAGAATAGAGGGAGTGGGGCTGGTGACAGGCAATGTCGAGAAGGCCTCGCTCCCTCGACTCGTTGATGGACTTACGCCGGGGGAGCTCGCCAGAACCGTCGTGTCGCCCCCGGACGAGGAGGGCTGTGCCGCCGGATGCGGGCCGGAGTTCCAGCGGCGTGCGAGGGCGCTGGTCAAGGTGCAGGTAGGCTGCGACTCGTCGTGCTCGTACTGCGTTGTGCCTTCGGTCAGGGGCAAGTCCAGGAGCGTGAGGGCTCGAGACGTGTTGAGGGAAGTGGCGGCTGTGACGGAAAGAGGGTACACAGAAGTGGTGCTGACCGGCGCGCGGGTCGGCAGCTACAGGGACGTGACTGCGGGCGGGCTCTCCCTGTCCGGCCTGGTCGAGGCGCTTGTGGACGCCGGCACGGGTTTCCGGATTCGCTTGAGCTCCCTCGAGCCGGCGGAGGTGTCGCAATCGCTCCTCGAGGCGGCGGGCGGAGACCGGGTGTGCCCGCACTTCCACGTGCCGCTCCAGAGCGGCGACGACGGGATTCTGCGCGCCATGGGGAGGCCGTACTCGGCGTCCGAATACGCCGAGCGCATCCGGTGGGTAGTGGAGGCGCTGCCGCACGCGTGCGTGGGCGCGGACGTGATAGCGGGCTTCCCGGGGGAGACGGAGGCGCGCTTCGCACGCACCTACGGGCTCGTGGAGCGGCTTCCGCTGGCGTATCTCCACGTGTTTCCCTTCTCCGGAAGGCCCGGGACGGCGGCCGTGCGCATGAAAGGTGAGGTCCCCGGGGTGGTCAAGAAGGCCAGAGTGAGGGCTCTCATGGAGCTGAGCGAGACGAAGAGGAGGGAGTTCGCGCTTTCGCGCGCGGGCTCCTACGAGACTGCCGTGCTGGAGCAGCAGAACGAGGACGGCTCCTGGACTGCCACCACCGGCAATTACCTCAAGGTGCGCGTGCAGAGCGCGGGCAGGGCCGCGGGTGAGGCGGTCAGGGTGAAGATCGGGAGTCTCAGCGAGGGCCGGTTGGCCGCCGAAGAGTGCTAGGATGAGATACTACGTCGAGACCTACGGCTGCCAGATGAACGTCTACGATTCTAAGAAGATCGAGGAGGTGCTCACCGCCGAAGGCCTTTCACGGGCCGCCCGGCCGGAGGAAGCCGACGTCATCATAGTCAATACCTGCAGCGTGAGGGAGCACGCCGAGAACAGGGCTCTGACCAGGATAGGCGAGCTCTCTCTCAAGGCCGCGCCGCGAAAGGCCGTCGTCGCTGTGTGCGGGTGCATGGCGCAGAGGATGGGCTCCGAGCTGTTCAAGAACCGGGCCGTGCGGCTGGTGCTGGGGCCCGATTCGTACTCCAAGCTTGCGGGTTACCTGCGGGCCGCGGTGACGGACGGGGCCAAGCTACTGGACACGGCGAGGGACCGCAGCTTTCGTTTCCAGGCGTCGGAAGGGTTCCGGGACTGGGGGCTAAGGGGTTTCGTCAGCATAACGAAGGGCTGCAGCAACAGCTGCAGCTACTGCATAGTGCCGGCCGTCAGGGGTCCTGCCGTGAGCCGCCCGCGGGACGAAGTGCTGAAGGAGACTCTGGCCCAGTGGCGAAGCGGAGTGAGGGACGTGACCCTCATAGGCCAGAACGTGAACGCGTATAGGTACGGCGGCACGGGGTTTTCCACGCTCCTCTCCGACGTCGCCGAACTGGTGCCGGAAGCCAGGGTAAGGTTTACGACTTCTCACCCGCGCGACATGGACGACTCGGTCATCGGGGTGATGGCGGTCAGGCCGAACGTCTGCGAGCACATACATCTCCCCCTCCAGTCCGGCTCCGACCGCGTGCTGGAGAGCATGAACAGAGGCTACACGCGGGACAGGTACAGGGCGATAGTGTCTGCTGCCAGGAAGGCGATGCCCGGCGTGAGCATAACGACCGACATAATCGTGGGGTACCCCGGCGAGAGCGTGGAAGAGTACGAGGAAACATACTCTTTCTTCGAGGAGATGCAGTTCGACTCGGCGTTCATGTTCAAGTTCTCGGCCAGGCCGGGCACGGCTGCCTCTCGCATGTCCGACGAGGTGCCGAGGCAGGAGAAGGAGAGGAGGCTGGCCCGGCTGATGGAGCTGGAGCGCCGCCTGGCCTCAGCCGCGAGCGCCCGACTGGTCGGCAGGGAGATGGAGGTACTGGTGGAAGGGCGCAAGATTAAGGACGGCGTTGAGCTCCTCACCGGGAGGACCAGGTGCAACAGGACGGTGCTGTTCCGGGGGGCGAGCGAATTGAGTGGTAAGTTGGTCTCCGTCAGGATAGATTCTTCGAAGGGTGTCTCGCTGTCGGGATGCCTGGTGAGTGCATGATTCATTCAGGAGGTGACGGCCTTGTGGTTCGTTAGGATGTTCTTCCTGCTCGTGGTGTTCGTGGTCGTGCTCGGTTTCGCGCTTCTCAACAACGACAAGCATGTCGACATCGCCTTCTTCTTTCCTCAAGAGAGCAACACCTACGAAGTACACCTGATTTTCGCGCTCTTCGGAGCGTTCGTGGTGGGCATGCTCGTCTGGTTCTTCCTGTCAATAGGGCACGACGTCAGGGTGAGAAGGGACGCTTCGAGGCTCAAGAAGGAGAACAAGAAGCTGCTCGAGGAGCTGAACGCCCTCAGGAACCTCCCGCTGGACGAGGTGAGCGTGAAGCCTGAGCGCGACTAAGCGGGCCACGGGCCCGGGCATCAAGAACACTGGAGAGCCCACATGTATTCACATGCTCTTCTAGCGATATTGCTGTTGGCGGTCGTCCTGGCCGCGTACCTGGTCTGGCGCGTAAGGAGGCGGTGTGCTCCGGCGGGTGGGGCGAACGATTCGGCATACGCGCGAGCCCTCAACCTGCTGCTGGAAGGCGACGAGGACGGGGCCATGCGGAACTTCAAGGAAGCCACGAGGGACGACACGCAGAACGTGGACGCCTACGTCCGGCTCGGCGACCTGTTGCGCAAGCGGGGTGAGGTAGAGAAGGCGTTGCGCATTCACCGCTCGCTGACCGTGAGGTCCATCTCGGACCAGGCGGTGCTGGAGTCGCTGTACAGGAGTCTGGCCGAGGACTACGTGGCCTGCGGGAAGTACTCGGATGCGCTTCAGTGGAGTCAGAAAATCAGGGCCATGAACAAACACAGCACCTTCCCGCTCAAGCTGATGGTGCGCGTCTACGAGATACAGAGAGAGTGGGACAAGGCCTACGAGATGCAGGAAGAGCTGGCCAGACTGGAGGGGAGGCGCGGCAGGCCGTTCCTGGCGCTGTACAAGAGCCAGATAGGATACGACCTGATGAAGAGGGGGAAGCCCAAAGACGCACGAAGGTACTTCAACGACGCGCTCAGACTGGACAGCGAGTGTGTGCCGGCCCTGTTGTACCTGGGAGACATATACTTCGATGAGGGCAACCTGCGCAGGGCCATCGGCCTCTGGGAGCTCATCGCTTCCAGGTTCCCGAAGGTGGCGCACATCGTGTTCGCGCGGCTCGAGAAGGCGTATTTCCAGAGGGGGAATCTCAGCGACATAGTGGCCGTGTACGAGGCGGTGTTGAAGGAGAGTCCCAAGAACGTGAGGACATTGGTGGAGCTGGCGTGCCTGCATCAGAAGAGGGGTGACTTGAAGGAAGCAACGAGAGTGCTGAGAGAGGCGCTGTCGTACGACCCGGCCTCGGCGCTGGCCAGGCAACATCTGATAGCGTTCCTGTATGAGGCCGGCCAGACCGAAGAGGCAGTCGAGGAGATAAAGAGACTGGTCGAAGTGATGGGACCGAGGACCGAGGACTACGTCTGCTCGAAGTGCGGTTACCGGTCGGCGGACGTGCTCTGGCGCTGCCCCAAGTGCCAGTCCTGGGAGACGTTCCTGCAGCACGGCACGAGCGGGGTGTAGATGAGAAAGCTCTGCATCTTTTCCGCGGTCCTGTTCGTGGCGTTGTCCGCGCCGCCTGCCGTCCGGCCGTCGGCGGCCGAGACCGACACTGCCAGGGCGTGGGCGCTGCTGCAGGAAGGGCGGCGAACGGAGGCAGACAGGCTGGCCGTCCGCGCTTTCGCGAATGCCGCGAGCCAGAGGGAGAAGGGAGAGGCGCTGCTCTTGCAGGCGTTGTGTGTGTCGGACGGAGAGGCGGCGGAGGCAGCGCTCAGTAGGTTTTTGTCTGAGTACGCGGGCCATCCGCTGGAGTGGAGGGCCGAGATGGAGCTCGGCCTGCACGACTACGCCGTGGGCGCGTACATTCAGGCGGGCAGGCACTTTAGCCGCGCCGCGGGCCTGAAGGCTCCGAAACGGGAGCAGGTGAAGGCCAGGTACTGGCTCGGACTGTCGCGCATGGGTTCGGGGAACTACACGCAGTCCAGGAGGGAGTTTGAAGCGGTGAGGACGGACGACGGGGGTACCGGCCTGTCGGCGGCGGCCTCGCTGGGCGTGGCCGACTGCATGCGCCAGGAGGGCAGCTACGCGGCGGCCCTGGCGGAGTACACAAGGTTGGAGGCGGGGCCGGGGGGCGGCGACTGGATGCCCCAGGCGCTGCACGGCGCCGGCGTGTGCCTCGAGAAGTTGAAGAGGGAGGCCGAGGCGAGGGAGGTGTATGGCAGGCTGGTCAGGGAGTTTCCGTCCAGTCTCGAGGCCGTCGCGGTCAGGAGCAAGCTCAGGGCCGGGGTGGGGGCGGCACCGCAGAAGGCGGCCGTGTCCGGTTACACCATCCAGGCCGGGGCCTTCAGTCAGGAAGCGAACGCAAGAAAGCTGGTCGGTTCTCTCACCCGGAAGGGAGTCACCGGGCTGAGCGTGGCCAGGGAGGAGCGCGGCGGTCGCGTCCTCTTCATAGTGTACCTCGGGGAATTCCCCACCAGAGAGGCCGCTCAGGAGAAGATGAGGGAGCTGTCTGCGCGGCTCGGCCTTTCCTTCGGCGTGGTCGCGAGGTAGCGCGAGGCCTGCACGGAAGCCCGCCGTTCCCGTCCACAGGGTGGATACAGTGACGAAACAGACGCCCCTAATGAAACAGTACTCCCGGATAAAGGAGAAACACCGGGATTCCATATTACTTTTTCGCATGGGCGACTTCTACGAGATGTTCTACGAAGACGCGCTGACCGCCTCGAGGGTGTTGGGCCTGACACTGACTTCCCGCGACAAGGACTCTGAGGGTCGGGTCCCTCTGGCGGGAATCCCCTGGCACAGCGCGGAACGCTACATATCCCGGCTGATCGAGAACGGATACAGCGTGGCAGTGTGCGACCAGACCGAAGCGCCGGACCGTCGAAAGAAGCTGGTGGCCCGGGAGGTGGTGGAAGTCATAACTCCGGGGACCGTGCTCTCGGAAGGGCTGCTGGAGGCCGGAAGGAACAACTACGTGGCGTCGGTGGCCGGGGACGATCCCTGCGGCATCGCAGTGGCGGACGTGTCGACGGGCGAGTTCTCGGCAGGAGCCGTGCAACGCTCGGAGCTGGTGGGAGAGTTGGAGAGGCTCTCTCCGGCTGAAATCGTCGTGCCCGAGGGTTCGCGGGTCCGGCAGGAGCTGGAGGACATGAAGATGCGGCGGCGCGGGCCCAAGCTCACAGTCAGGGAGGCCTGGCAGTTCTCGCCTCACGTGACGCTCTCGAACCTGACCAGTCATTTCGGAACCCCTTCCCTGGAGCCGTTCGGGTTCTCAGGCGACGAGCCGTGCGTGCTGGCTGCGGGCGCGCTGCTGGGGTACTTGAAGGAGCTCAAGGGCACGGGTCTCGGGCACATATTCAAGCTGACAAACTACAGGCAATCAGAGCACCTGTTGATGGACGACACGACCATCCGCAACCTGGAGCTGGTGCGCTCGCTGCGGCACGGCACCGAAGAGGGGTCGCTTCTGGGGACGATCAGGCGGACCGAGACGGCTGCGGGCGCCAGGCACCTGAGGTCCGCCGTCCTGAGGCCGTTGACAGACGTGGAGTCCATCCGCCTCAGGCACGACGCGACGGACGAGCTGTTCCGGGACGTGCGACTCAGGGAGAGGTTGGGCGAGGCACTCCGAGGAATGCCGGACGTGGAGCGTGTGCTGAGCAGGATAGCCAACCGCAAGGGCGGCCCTCGCGAGATAGTCGCGCTTGGCAGGGCCCTCAGGCGAATCCCGGAGGTGAAAGCCGTGCTTTCGGGGGCCGCGTGCGAGCCGCTGACCGGGCTGGCAGAGAGCATCGGAGACACGTCGGAGCTGGCCGGCCTGATAGAGCGGGCCCTGGTGGAGGACGCTCCGGTCCTGGCCAGAGGTCCTGGGTTCATAAGGGAGGGGTACGACGAGGAGCTGGACTTGTTGAGGCTGGCCTCGAGGGAGGCCAAGGAGTGGATCGGGCGCCTGCAGGCGGCAGAAAGGGAGCGCACGGGCGTAGCGTCTCTCAGGGTGGGGTTCAACAAGGTGTTCGGCTACTACATCGAGGTCACGAAACCGAACCTGGCGCGGGTGCCGTCCGATTACATCCGAAAGCAGACGCTCGTGAACGCCGAGAGGTTCGTCACGGCGGAGCTCAAGGAGAAGGAGAACGTCGTCCTGGGTGGGGAGGAGCGAGAGCTCGAGTCGGAGATGAAGCTCCTCGCCGGGGTGCAGGACCGGGTCACTGCCGAGTCGCGCACAATCCTCGAGTCGGCTTCGGCCGTGGCGCAAGCGGACTTCCTTCTGTCTCTGGCGCGCGTGGCCCTGGAGAGGAAGTACGTGAGGCCGACGGTCGGACACGGGACGCGCATACTCCTCACTGATTCGAGGCATCCGGTGGTGGAGGCGATGCTGGAGGACGAGACCTTCGTGCCCAACGACCTGGACTTGGACTGCGACGAGCGGCAGATGATGGTCATCACCGGCCCCAACATGGCCGGCAAGTCCACCTTCACGAGGCAGGCTGCGCTGGCCGTGATCCTCGCGCAGGCGGGCAGCTTCGTTCCGGCGGAGTCGGCCGAGGTCGGGATAGTGGACAGAATATTCTGCAGGCTGGGCGCCTCGGACGACATAGCAAGGGGACGGTCCACGTTTCTGGCCGAGATGAGCGAGACCGCCAGCATACTCAACAATTGCACGCGGAGAAGCCTCGTCGTGATGGACGAGATCGGACGCGGCACGAGCACGTTCGACGGAATGAGCATAGCCTGGGCCGTGCTGGAGCACCTGCACGAGCTGGGCCCCCGGACTCTGTTCGCGACCCACTACCACGAGCTCACTTGCCTGGAGTCGCAACTTGCCAGGGTGAGGAACTTGAACGTGCTGGTGAAGGAGTGGGGGGAGAAGATAGTGTTCGTGCACAAGGTGGTGGAGGGCTCGTCGGACAGGAGCTACGGAATACAGGTGGCCAGGCTGGCCGGCCTTCCTGACAGCGTGGTGGAGCGCGCGAGAGAAGTCCTGCTGGCCATTCAGGACGGAAAAACTGCGGGGCCGGCCCGGCCGGCGCCGCGGCGTCGGAACGCCCAGCTGGACATGTTCGGCGACCGGGTTGGCTTGTTGCTGGCCGAGCTGGCGGGCCTGGACACGGACCGCATGACGCCCATGGAGGCGTTGAGGACGCTGGCGCGGCTCAAAGCGAAGTATCTGGGCCCTGAAGGGCGGCCCGAGGCGGACGGAATTGAAGGAGCGAAAGAAGACAAAGCGGGAACGGGCGACTGACGCGGCCGGAGAGACGGTGAGCGGGGAGCGGTTCCTGGACCTGAAGGGAGCGGCCTCGCCTTACGCGCTGCTCAAGTGCATGCTCGAGCTGGAGGACCTTCCTGTGGGTGGGTTGCTGGAGGTGCTGGTCAGCGACGCCAGAGTCTCTGCGAACGTGGCGAGGTTCGTCACGGAGGAGGGGCATATGGTGGTTGAGGTGGACAGGATGGGGCCGACGGTCTGGAGACTGGACATACGGAAGGGGGAGAGATGAAGTACGGTGCGTCCACGTTGATGAAGGGCAGGGTGGAGGAGTTCTTCGACGCGGCGCGGTCCAGCTTCGAGGTGGTCGAGGTGGTCTGCGACAGTCCGTACAAGAGCCCTCTGGACGTGAACGCCGATTTCCTCAATTCCGTGAGCGCATCGCTGGGCACCCAGTTCACCGTTCACTGTCCGTTCGTGAACTCGGACATCGGTTCGCTGGACGACGCAGTCAGGGAGAGAAGTGTGCGGGGAGTGCTGGACTCGATCGAGCTCGGCTCCGCCATCAAGGCGTCCCTGGTGGTCGTCCATCCCGCGCGGGGCACTCGCGGCGGTCTGGAAGAGCGAGACAGAGTCAGAGCCGTGGAGAGAGAGTCGCTCGTGCGCATCAACGAAAGAGCGAGAGAGAAGGGACTCAGGGTGTGCGTAGAGAACATGCCGTCCGGCGGTCCTTTCGCAGAGAGGAGTCTTGCGTCGGGGGTGATGCATCTCGTCAAGCGTCTGGACGGAGCAGGCGTGACACTGGACGTCGGCCACGCCAACACCACGACGGTGTCGGCCCAGACGATGGCGAGGCACTTCGGCTCGGCCATAGGGCACGTCCACGTGCACGACAACATGGGCGCGCAGGACGAACATCTGGAGATAGGGTCGGGGACAGTCGATTGGAGGGCCGTCGTGAAGGCGCTGGTCGAGCTCAAGTATGAGGGGGCGGTTGTGGACGAGAGTCTGACCGTGGCGGAGGCCAGAAGGGGAGTGGCGTACCTGAGAAGACTGGCGGAGGAGGAGCAGGCGCTTGGGGAAAAAGGCTAAAGTCTATTTCGCTCCCGCCAGGTCGGCTACGCACCGCGGGCTGGCCGACCGCTTCGCAGCGATGCTGGAGGTGGTAGGAGATGGGGTGACCGGGAAGGGAGACCTGGTGGCCGTCAAGACCACTTTCGGGGAGGACGGTTGCACTAGTTTCGTGAGGCCGCTCTATCTTCGCAAGGTCGTGGACTGGGCTAAGAAGCACGGCGGAAAGCCGTTTCTGACGGATTCCTGCACTCTGTATCACGGACGGCGCAGCAACGGAGTGGACCACCTGAGCCTGGCCGTGGAGCACGGGTTCAGCTACGCCAGCCTCGGCGCGCCGCTGGTCATAGCAGACGGCATAAGGTCCAGGGACTACGTGGAGGTGGAGGTGGGGCTCAAGCATTTCAAGACGGTCAAGTTCGGCTCCGCCGCCTACTACGCGGACTCCCTGGTCAGCGTCTCACACTTCAAGGGGCACCTTGCCACCGGGTTCGGCGGCACGTTCAAGAACCTGGGGATGGGCCTGGGCTCGAGGAGCGCGAAGCAGGCCATGCACGGAGTGGTGAGGCCGGAGTTCAAGGACGAGAGCCTGTGCACGGGCTGCGGGGATTGCGTTCGAGTCTGCCCGGCCGGAGCCGTGAGAGTAGTGTCGGGCAAGGCCAGGTTCGACCACGCAAAGTGCACCGGCTGCGC
>JAFGJU010000240.1 GCA_016928935.1 Candidatus Eiseniibacteriota bacterium
CTACGAATTGAACCTGTACGGAAAGCCGGGAGGCTTCAAGGCCAGGCACATCGTCATCGGCTACAAGGAAGGCAAGCCCTGCCCGGTATGCAGGACCACCATACAGAAGATCAAGACCGGCGGCACGAGCACCTTCATCTGTCCTCGCTGCCAGCCGCTCGAGCCGGCGAGGAAACGCCCCGGAAGACGCCCGTGACAGACAGCGCCCGAAACACATCCAAACCCGTCCGCGTGCGAATCGCGGCGAGTCCCACCGGGAAGTGCCACGTGGGCACGGCGCGCACCGCTCTGTACAACTTGCTCTTCGCCCGCCAGCGTGGCGGGAAATTCATTCTGAGGATAGACGACACGGACGTGCAGCGTTCCACCACCGAGTCCGAACAGGGCGTGCTCGAAGGACTCAGGTGGCTGGGCCTGGAGTGGGACGAGGGGCCGGACAAGGGCGGGCCTTGGGGCCCGTACCGGCAGTCCGAACGCCTCCAGCTGTACCAGCGCCACGCGGCAGAGCTTGTCGAGAAAGACAGAGCCTACTACTGCTTCTGTTCTCCGGAGGAGCTGGAGAGGGAACGGAAGGAGGCGCTGGCCAACGGCAGAATGCCCCGGTACAGCGGCCGTTGCCGCGCGTTGAGTCGCGCCGACGCCGAGGCCAGGCGGCAGGCCGGAGAACGGCCGGTCGTGCGCCTCAAGATCGAGCCCTTGACGATGTCGTTTACCGACCTGGTCAAGGGCCGCATAGAACTGGACGCTTCGCTCATGGGCGACCCGGTGATACTCAAGTCCGACGGCGTCCCCACGTACAGCTACGCAACCGTAGTGGACGAGCACGAGATGCGCATCTCCCACGTGCTCAGGGGGGCCGACCACACGACGAACACGTTCGTCCAGCTGCAGATCTACGAGGCGCTGGGCTTCGAGCCGCCGGAATTCGGTCATTTCGCGCTGCTCCTGAATCCCGACAGGTCCAAGATAAGCAAGCGGACCGGAGCCGTGTTCATCGGAGAGTTCCGGGACGAAGGGTACCTGCCGGAGGCCATAGTCAATCATCTGGCGCTCTGCGGGTGGAATCCCGGCACGGACCAGGAGGTCTTCTCGTTCGACGGCCTGCAGGCCGCGTTCGCCCTCGACCAATGCAGCAGCTCCAACGCCATCTTCGACCGATCCAAACTCCTGTGGCTAAACGGCCATTACATCAGGCAGCTCGGTGTGGAGGAGCTGACTCGCCGTACCCTCCCATTCCTTGCCGGAGCCGGCTTGGTTCCGTCAGAACCGCCGGCCGGACCGGAACTCGAGCGCCTGAAGGCGATCATCGGGCTCGAGCAGGAACGCTTGAAGACTCTGTATGAAGCTCCGGAGCTCGTGACTTTCTTCTTCAGAGACCCCGACCCTGCGGCGTGTCTGGAGCTCTTGAAAACGGATCGCTTCGCCAGGAAGCACACACCGGACGAGTTGAAGAGGGCCCTGGCCGAATGCGCGGCGGCTCTGCGGGAGCTGGAAGATTCAAGTTGGACGGCCCTGCCCCTCAAGGAGACTCTGGAGGGAGAGGCGGCGAAGCTGGGCTGGAAGCCGCCCGAATTGTTCATGCCCGTTCGCCTGACGGTGAGCGCCCGCCAGGCTACTCCGCCTCTGTTCGAGACGCTGGAGTGCGTGGGTAGAAGCGCGACTCTGCGCCGGCTTCTGGCCGTGGCCGGAGCGCCATGAGAAACGTATGCCGGAGACCGGGGCCGACTCAGTCCGGAATCCCAGACCGGCATCGCAGACCATCATCGAAGACCTGAATCGCAGGCCGGCACCGCAGGCCGACTCAGTCCGCCATGAAATCAGTTCTCTTCGACCTCGACGGAACCCTGACAGACTCCCGAGAAGGAATCGTGAGATGCCTGGAGTACGCGCTCTCGACCTTGGGCGCGCCGGTCCCTCCGCCGGATGCGCTGTCAGGCCGCATCGGCGTTCCCCTGCGGGACATCTTCAAGGACCTGTTGGGAAACCCCGGACCCGAGGCCGTAGAGGCCGCGGTGAGGCTTTACCGCAGGCGATTCGAGACCGACGGGATGCTGTACAACAAGGTCTACCCCGGCGTTGTGGACATGCTGAGGGGCGTGAGCGAGAGGGGCTGGCGGGCGTTCGTCGTGAGTGTGAAGGCGGAAGCCGCATCGCGACAGGTCGTGAGGCATTTCGCTCTGGACCGCTTCTTCACGGCTGTGCACGGAAGCGACATGGACGGCGCGCGGGCGGACAAGGATGAGCTCATACTGCACGTTCTGAACAAGGAGGCGGTAGAACCGGCCGACGCAGTCATGGTTGGAGACAGGTCCAACGACGTAAGAGGGGCTCTCGCGAACGGCATTCCTGCGATCGGCGTGACGTACGGGTACGGGACGCGGGGTGAGCTTGTGGATGCAGACGCAACATGGGTCTGCGACGCGCCGTATTGTGTCTTGGAGGTGCTCATCCGCCATTTCGGCCCCGGGAGTTGACCAGAGAGCGGCCTTTCCCGGAGTTCCGCCGTACTGTCCCGCCAAAATCATTAGAAACGGCCGCCGCGCTGTATTAGGCTTGTCGTAGCAAACCACCCCGGCCGGGAGGCGTGAAATATCAAACACTAGAAGAACGTCCGCTTTCGAGAACGTGAAGGACCAGATCGGCTACTGCGGAATCTGGTGCGGCAGCTGCGCCGTCGGAAACGGCACTCTGCGCGTGCTGAGTGAGGAGTATGGCAACATCGTCAAGTCGTACGGCCTCGGCGAATGGGGTCCGGCCGACGTGGATTGGAAGGAGTTCTTTCGCTGCCTGGGCTCGGGCGCCGCGGCGTCGGCCTGCCCGGGGTGCCAAAAGGGCGGAGGACGGGACAACTGCGAGATGAGGACCTGCGCCACGGGCAAGGGTCTGGAGGAGTGTGTCGCGTGCGGCGAGCAGGCAAAGTGCAAACACTCCGGTATTCTCGAGCACATGCGCACCGGCGCGACCAGGGTCGGCATCTTCGTCAAGACCGACGACACAGACAGACGAAGTCTCATCGAGGAGTGGACCGGCAAGTTGCGGAAACAGTGGCCGTGCAGCGTTCTGTTCGCGCCCACAGCACCGCCGACAACACCCAATGGCGACCAACATTGAGATAAAGGCAATAGTCAGGGACGCCGAGCGTTTCAGAGCCGCGGCCAGGAAAGTCAGCGACTCAGACGAGACAATCATGGAGCAGGAAGACGTGTTCTTCGACTCGCCCGGCGGAAGACTGAAACTGCGGCTTCTGTCGCCGTCCAGCGGCCAACTCATCTACTACGAGCGGCCCGACAACGCCGGCCCCAGGCCGTCCGACTATTTTCTGTTCGAAACGCCAAGGCCGGACTCTCTGCTGGAGGTGCTGGGAAAAGCCCTGGCCGTCCGCGGAAGAGTCAAGAAGACGCGTTCTCTGTACATGTCGGGCGCCGCACGCATCCATCTGGACGAGGTGGAGGGCCTGGGCACTTTCGCCGAGATCGAAGTCGTGCTGGTACCGGGCCAATCGGCCCAGGAAGGCGCGTCAATCGCAGACCACCTCATGAAGAAGCTGGGCATACAACGCGGCGACCTCGTGGCCGGGGCGTACATAGACCTTCTCGAGGCGCGGCGCGAGGGCACTGGCTGACGGACACGCGGACGCTTGTCCGGCTCGACTGGACCGACGGATGGCACATCAACCCACTCTGGTCACGAAGCGGCTGATACTGAGGCCCTTTGAGCTTTCGGACGCCAAGGCCGTCCAGCGTCTGGCCGGCGACCGGGCCATCGCCGACACCACCCTCAACATTCCATACCCCTACGAGGACGGCTCGGCCGAGGAGTGGATCGCCACGCACAGGCCCAAGTTCGAGGCGCGCGAGCTGGCCAACTTCGCCATCACTCGCCGCACGAACGGCGAGCTTTTGGGCGCCGTGGGGCTGGCGATGGTGCCGCAGTTTCAGAGGGCCGAGCTCGGTTACTGGGTGGGAAAGGCGTACTGGAACAGAGGCTACTGCACGGAGGCCTCCGAGGCGGTCGTGGAATACGCGTTCACGCAGCTCAACGTGAACCGGATATACGCAGTGCACTTCAAGCGCAACCCGGCCTCTGGCCAGGTGATGAAGAAGCTGGGGATGAAGCGGGAGGGACTCCTGCGGCAGCACGTAAGGAAATGGGACTCGTACGAGGACATAGTCTTCTACGGCCTCCTCAGAAAGGACTGGATGAAGAAGCGCAGCGGATAGCACGCTGCTTCGTTTACCAGAAACGAC
>JAFGJU010000051.1 GCA_016928935.1 Candidatus Eiseniibacteriota bacterium
GCTGATTAGTTACGATCAAGCCGAGCGGGGAACTCTTGCCCTTTTCGGGCAAGAGTTCCCTGTTTTCTTAAGGCCGT
Organism: Candidatus Eiseniibacteriota bacterium; assembly: GCA_016928935.1. Lineage (GTDB taxonomy): Bacteria > Eisenbacteria > RBG-16-71-46 > JAFGJU01 > JAFGJU01 > JAFGJU01. The sequence goes on from JAFGJU010000051.1 coordinate 78, forward strand.
TCCTGGGCGGCGTCACCCACCCGCTTGCGCTCCGACGCGGGCCGGCGCCGTCGCTCGTCCGGGTCCGGCTTTACCGGCCTGCCGGCCGAGAGAAAGCCGAGGCCGCGCCCGGCGAGGCCAGGACGGCCCGGGCCCCGGCACCGCCTAACTCGGGCATCCTGAATGGTGTTGCCGATCGGCGTATTTGGGGTATGCTTGAAGCAGGGATTGGTGAGCAATAGGTGACAGAAGAACTGACGCAGAGGCTATCAATAGAAGATATCGAACCCCTGCACTTGCTGGGCAGGGAGGACTCTAACCTCCGGCTCCTGGAGGAGCGGTTCAAGGCCCGCATAGTAGTTAGAAACGGTTTCATCACGCTGACGGGCCCCGAGGACGAGGTCAAGACGCTGGCCAGGGCGCTGCACGAGCTTGTGTCCCTGGCGAGAGAGGGCCGGATGCTGGAGGAACCGGAGGTCCTCTACGCCATAGAGTCCGCCCGAGGCCGAACGCAGAGGAGCGGAGCCGTGCCGGAGGGCGGAGAGGGGCCGGAGGCGCCGGGCAGGCATGCGGCACGGGCAAGACCCGAGAGAATCGTCTACCATCTCGAGCGCATTTCTGTTTCGGCCAAGAGCCCCGGTCAGGCCGCGTACTTGGCCGCGATCGAGGAGCACGACGTCGTGTTTTCCATCGGCCCAGCCGGGACCGGAAAGACCTACCTGGCGGTGGCGGCAGCGGTGCACGCCCTGAAGGCCAAGACGGTAGACAGGATCCTGCTTGTGAGGCCCGCGGTGGAGGCGGGAGAGAGCCTGGGTTTCCTTCCGGGCGACTACCAGGACAAGGTCAACCCTTACATGCGCCCGCTCCACGACGCCCTGCGCGAGATGCTGAGTTTCGAGCGGACCAGGCGCCTCGTCGAGTTGGGAGTCATAGAGATAGTCCCGCTGGCCTACATGCGCGGCCGCACTCTGAGCAACAGCTTCGTGATACTGGACGAGGGCCAGAACACCACCCTGGGACAGATGAAAATGTTCCTCACGCGTCTGGGTGCGAACTCGAAAGCGGTGGTGACCGGAGACATAACGCAAGTGGACCTCACGGACAAGACGCAGTCCGGGCTGATACTGGTGCAGGACATACTGAGCGGCATCAAGGGAATAAAGTTCGTGTACTTGACGGAGCACGACGTCGTCAGGCACAGGCTGGTCAAGGCGATAATAAGGGCCTTCGAGGAGAGGGAAAAGAGAGGCTGAGACGGCGCCGCCGGGGCACTCCGCCGGGGGCCGGGCGCGTCCGCCGGGAATAAGACATGATGTTCTGGAAAGACAGGGCCAGGAAGGCGCAGGCGAAGGAAAGGACCCCGCGGGCAATCTTCCCGGGCACCGAGCAGTTCGCGGCGAAAGTTCACGCGGCCGAGAAGCTCGGCATCGGGCTGGCCTTCGTCATACTGGCGATTCTGCTGTTTCCTCCGTCCGGCATTTCCCCGGGGAGCGAGTACAGGGAAGGCGCTGTTTCAGACAAGCAGATCATCGCCCCGTTCGAGTTCAGCGTCCTGAAGGACGACGGCCGCTACGAGGCGGAGAAGAAGGCGGCCGAGGACGCCGTTCCGCCGATCTTCACGATAGACAGTCAGCAGACCACGAAATACATGGCAAGGCTTGCCGCCCTGCGGCAGGCGGTGGTGGCGCACGATGAGGGACGCTCCCGGGCCCTGAACCTCTCCAAGCTGCCGGACGTGAAGCTGTCCGAGGAGACGCAGGCGGTGCTGGCGACCCCGCGAACTGGGGTGGAGGTTGTGGAGGCAGTCGAACGTTTCGCGAACCAGGTCCTGGAAACGGGAATCGTGCGCACGAAGAGACTGGCCGAGACGGCGGCCTACGACACAGTCCGGATGAAGAGCGAAAAGTTCGAGCTGTCGGTGCCCGTGGCGTCTCTGCTGGACAAGAGCGGAGTCGCGTCCAGGGCTCTGGCCGAAGCCGCAGTGCTCTTTTCCAAGAGCCCCGGCGCCGCCTCGGCTTTCGTGGAGGTGGCGGGCCGGTTCGTGGACGTAAACGCGCACCTGGACCCGGGAAGGACGGCCATGGAGCGCGCCCGGGCTCGTGACGCCGTTTCCAGGTTCGACGGGGTGGTGCTCCAGGGCGAGAAGATAATCGGCAGCCACGAGAGGATCACCTCCGAGCACATCAAGAAGCTCCGCTCGCTCGAGTACTACAAGCGCGACCTGGGCGAGAAGACGTCGAGGTTCGAGCGCTCGCTTCCGTACGCCAGCAAGTTCGTCATCACCTCCCTGTTCCTGGTCGTGTTCTGGGCGTACCTGCACACCCGCCGCCGTCGAATTCTGGCCGAGCGTCACATGATCCTGCTCCTGGCCGTGACGTCGCTCATCGTGCTTGCCTTGGGTTCGTTGGTCATGAACGTGCTGCGTCTGCCGCCTTTCCTCATTCCCGTGGCCCTCGTGCCGTTCCTGATAACCCTGCTTCTGGACGACGAGGTGGCTTTCTTGGCTGGCATAATAACGACCCTGATGATCGCCACCCTGGCGGGGCTGGACCTCGTCTTCATAGTGGCGTCTCTTGCAGCGGTCACGACGGGCGTCTACACGGTCATAGGAGTCAGGCACAGGCGGCAGTTCTATCGGTCCCTGCTGTTCGTGGCGGCGGCCTACGTGACCGCCATATTCGCCGCCGGTTTCGGCTCCAAGCTGCCGGGCTCGACCGTGGTCCTGTCGGCGGGTTACGGCATCTTGAACTCCTTCGTCTGCGTGCTGGCGGCCATGGCGCTGCTTCCGGTCCTGGAGAGCATTTTCGGCCTGACCACGAACATCAAGCTGCTGGAACTGTCGGACCTGAACAGGCCGCTTCTGAGGAAGATGATGATCGAGGCGCCGGGCACGTACCACCACAGCATAGTGGTGGGAAGTCTGGCCGAGGCCGCGGCGGAGGCCATCGGCGCCAACTCGCTCCTGGCCAGGGTGGGCTCGTACTACCACGACATCGGAAAGATATCCAAGCCCGAATACTACGTCGAGAACCAGAGAAACGCCCGGAGCAGGCACGACAAGCTGAGCCCCACCATGAGCTGCCTCATACTCGAGTCCCACGTGCGGGAGGGCGTCGAGCTGGCGGAGCAGGAGAAGCTGCCCAGGGTCATACGGCAGCTCATCAAGGAGCATCACGGCACCAGTCTCATGGCCTTCTTCTACCAGAAGGCGCTGGAGATAGACAGCGACGCGCCGGTGGACGAGTTCCGTTATCCCGGACCGAAGCCGTCCTCCAAGGAAGCCGCCATCGTAATGCTGGCGGACTCCGTCGAGGCCGCGTCGCGCTCGCTCACGTCCCCCACTCCCAGCAGGATAAGAGGAGTGGTCACCAGGATAGTCGAGAACAGGGCGACGGAGGGCGAGCTGGACGAATGCGGGCTCACCATGGCAGAGCTCACGAAAATCCGCGAGAGCTTCGTACCCATTCTGATAAGCATCTTCCACGCACGACCCTCCTACCCGGAAGACGTGAAGAAAAAAGAGAATGGAGATATCGGTAAGGAACAGACAGAGAAAGACAGGTATCAGTACTAGCAGGGTCCGGCTGCTGGCCTGTCGCGTTCTGGAGAGAGAGCCTGTCCGTTCCTCCCGGCGGCGGCGTTCCGGAACCCCGCGGCGCGACCCGGCGCGGTTCGACGAGATCTCCATCAACTTCATGGGCGCGAAGGCAGTGCAGTCGCTCAATCGCAGGTTCACGGGAAGGGACGAGGTGACCGACGTCCTGGCGTTCGAGATCGCGCCGGACGTGCCTCTGAGCGGGCGGACGTCACGCGGCGGCCGAGGCGCCCGGCTGGCCGACGTGGTGGTTTGCGTGGACAGGGCGGCCGAGCAGGCCCGGGACTACGGCGTCGGACTGGACGAGGAGCTCGCGCGCCTCACCATCCACGGGCTCCTGCATCTCTGCGGTTTGGACGACGCGACGCCGGCGCAGAGGAGGGAGATGAGGCGGCGGGAGGATTTCCACCTCAAGCGTCTGGGCGACCTCGTCGGGTCTGTGCTGCGGCCGGTCCCGGGACGGGACAAGAAGGGCAAGGCATAGCGGAATGGGCAGTTCCGAGTTTGTGTTCCTCATCCTGGCCGTGGCCGGGCTCTCGTTCTATCTTGTGTGCCACGCCGCCAGGCCCGGACGAATGTCTTCCACGGCGCTCCGGCGGCTGCGCCTGGACGACCGCGCGTTCCTGGAAACGCGGAGACTTCTGGCCTCGTTCTACGTGGCCCGCTTCCTGTCGCTGTCCGGCAGCGCCGTCTGCTTCGGCATCTGGCTGAGACTCCTCGGACTCGGTCAGCCGTCCGCCTGCGGGTTGGCCCTGGCCTTCGGCCTGGCCACGTCGCTTCTGCTGGCTCCCCTGATGCTGAGGTCCCGACTTTCGGGCGACGCGGCAAGCGACCTCATCGCGCGTTCCCTGAGAAGTCCGCTGGCTTTGTCCGGGGCGTTGCTGGAGGTTCTTCCAGGCCTCTCGCTGCGAGCCGCGAGGGGCGTACCCCACTCGACTCGGCCGCGTGCGGAGAGCGCCCGTGCGGGTCGGGCAGGGGGTCGGACTGCAGGAACGGCCGAGGAAGCGGGAGCCCCCGGGCCCGCGGCGGCCCCGACACAATCTCCGTTCGGAAAGGACCTGCTGAAGCTCCTCCTGAGGCTCAGGGAACGCCGCATATCAGAGGTGATGGTTTCCAGGGTGGACATGGTCTGCGCTCAGGACAGTTCCACCATCAGTGAGCTGGCAGAGCTGGTGATGGAAAGCGGCCACGCGCGGGTGCCCGTATTCAAGAACACCATAGACTCCATAACCGGATACGTGACTGCCAAGGACGTGGTGCTCAAGCTCCACAAGGGCAGCGGGGCGGACGGAGCTTCGTCCATCTTGAGAAAGCCGGTGTTTGTGACGCCTGAGGCGAGCATCGAGCGCTGTCTCGAGCAGCTTCAGCGCGAGCACGCGGCGTTGGCCGTGGTGGCAGACAGCGCCGGCAGGACACTGGGCCTCGTGACCAGTGAGGACATTCTGGAAGAAGTGGTGGGAGACCTGTACGAAGACTACGAGCCTGAGGAGCCGGCTTACAGGATCCTGGACGACGGGACTGCCCAGATACGGGCCAACGTGAAGGTGGGTGACTTGCGGGAAGTGTTCGGTGTGGCGCCGGCCGTGGACCACCTTCTCCCACTGGGCCAATATGTGAGAGGCCTCCTGGCCACGGAACCCGTGGCAGGAGACAGCGCGTCCGACGAGGTTTTCCTGTATCGGGTCACTCGAATGCTGGGCAAGGCCATCTGGAGTCTCAAGGTGGAAAAGAAGGACTCGGCGCATTACGCACTGGGCGGCTCTCGGGACGCGGAGAAAGGTCTCGATGGTCGCGCGAACGGCCCAGAAGGCCCCGCAATAGGCCCCGAGAGTGATGCCTCGGGTCCGGACCGTCCCACAGCCGGCCCCGACGCCGGGAGGAAGACCTGACGTGGCGTACGCGTGGTTCCTGGGATTGATGCTGGCTTGTCTCACTGCTCTGTCTGGCGCACTGGTCGTGCGGGAGGCGCCCTGCGTGGTGCGCGGCGACAGGAGGGGCGTCGAAGCGAGGTATGCCCTGATTCTTGTCACCGCGGTGGCCTCGGCCGTTGCAGGAGCCACCGCCGTAGGGACAGGTGCCGACGTCTCTGCGCTCGTTCCCGCGGTCCTCGTCCTGACGTGGCTCGTCCTGGTGACGGCCGGCGTCGTGGCCGCACCGCTCTGGTTCGCGGGCTCGACAGGACCGCAGGGCCTCGGCGGCCGCGCGCTACGGCTATTCTGGCGACTTTTCGTGTTGCCCCTGGGAGGGCTCGCAATTAGAATATCCGAAAAAGTGACCGGCCCGGCCATGCGGCAGCTGGACGAGCGCCTCACGGCGGAGCTGAACGTGCTGTTCTCGGCCGAGACGGCGGCTCTGCTCAGGGCGGACCCACGGGCCTCGGTCGTGAGGGAGTTTGCCCGGACCACCGCCGAGGACATAATGGTTCCGAGGAGCGCCATGGTCACGGTCGCGAGCTCCATGACGCTGGCCGAGTGCGTGGAGGTGTTTGCCGCGAAGAAGTTCTCCAGGATGCCGGTGTACGAGCAGGACCCCGAGTCCATCATCGGAACGGTGCACGTGATGGACCTCTTGAGGGAGACGGACCTCTCCGGAAGCGTGCGCCGAATAGTCAGGCCCGTGCCGATGGTCCCTAAGACCAAGAAGTGCGACGAGCTGCTGAAGGAGTTCCAGGCCGGGCGGAGCTACATGGCGGTGGTGTTGGACGAGTACGGCGGGACGGCCGGGCTCGTCACCGTGGAGGACGTGCTGGAGGAGCTGGTCGGCGAGATGGGTTACGAGCCGCTGGCGTTGAGGCGCACCGTGCGCAAGGTGGTGGACGGCGTGTTCCTGGTGCACGCCCAGGTGGAGGTGGAAAAGTTCGAGAAGGCCGTCGGCATCAAGATTCCCAAGGGCGACTACGAGACTCTGGCCGGCTATCTCCTGCAGGAATTCGGACGAATCCCGAAGCCCGGCGCGAAGCTGGTGAGAAACGGGACCCTTTTTGAGGTGGTGGAGGCGGACGAGAGAAAGATAAAGCTGGTTCGCGTCTGGTTCGAAGGCCTCTACCCCAGACAGGACGCGGCGGAAGCCATTAGTTGACGGCGCCTGGAAGCGTGGGGGGGGCGGTCCGGCGGGGGTCCAGCGGCGCCTGCGACGGACGCGTGGCGGCCTGAGGCGTGAGGGAGCGGTATCGAGCTGCCGGACGGCGAGCGGCCTCCGGCCTTAGGCCCCAGGAGCGAGAACCGCGTCATCTTGTCCGTCCCACGGGCGTAGGCCCTCCGGCGCCCGAACGCAGGAGCGAGTGCAGTTGGCAATCTGCAAGACCGAAGCAATCGTAACCAAGAGCCTGAAGCTGGGCGAGACCAGCAAGATAGTCTGGCTCTACACCAAGGACTTCGGCAAAGTGAAGGTTGTGGCCAAGGCCGCCAGGGCACCCAAGAACCGGTTCGGGTCCAGCCTTGAGCTTTTTACCCACTCCGCCGTGGTGTTCTACAAGAAGGACCGTCGCGACCTTCAACTGCTGTCGCAGAGCGACGCGCTGCGACACTTCAGAGCCTTCGAGGCGGACGTTGCCAAGTTCGCGTTCGCCAGCGCCGTCATCGAGCTTCTGGACAGCATGGTCATGGGCGAAGAGCCGAACCCGGGCCTGTTCCAGCTTGTGCTGGACGCACTGGCCCGGCTCGAGGCCTGTCCCCGGTCGGCCCTGAGGACCGTGTTCTGGAGTTTCGAGCTCCACGCGGCCGACCTTCTGGGATACAGGCCCGAGCTGTGGAAGTGCGCCCGTTGCGGGAAGGAGGGCGAGCTCCCGCGCTTCGCTCCGCTCAAGGGCGGCCTGATATGCCGTGCGTGCAGCGCGAAGGATTCGGACTCCTTCGAAGTGTCGCCGGAAGCCCGGGATTTCCTGCGGAAGCTGCAGGCCGCGCCCGTGTCGGAGAGCGCGTTCGACGCCGCCGGGCCCAGGCTTGAAGCCGAGATTGACAGGATTGTCGAGGTGTTTTTACAGTATCATGTGGACAGACTTCCCGGGCTCAAGTCGCTGAGGTTGGTCAGGAATCTGAAGTAGGCGGGTGCGAAGACTTCCCGGGCGGCCACGGGTCAGGAGGCGGCCGCGCCTGCCGGGGCACCGCGCCAAAGACGGCCCGAGGTTTGCCTCGCGGCGGCGAGTCGCCGGACGGGGGCGTCATGGAGAACGTGATGACCTTTCAGGAAATGCTCCTCAAGCTGGAACAGTTCTGGTCTGACTACGGCTGCGTCCTGGTCCAACCGTACAGCTCCGAAGTCGGAGCGGGCACGTTTAACCCCGAGACTTTTCTCCGCGCGCTGGGGCCCGAGCCCTGGAAGGTCGCGTACGTGGAGCCGTCCAGGCGGCCCAAGGACGGCCGCTACGGCGACAACCCGTTCAGGGTGCAGCGGTTTTTCCAGTACCAGGTGATACTGAAGCCCTCGCCTGCGGACGTTCTGGACGTGTACTTCAAGAGCCTCGAGTGCATCGGCATCGACCCCAAGATGCACGACCTGAGGCTGGTCGAGGACGACTGGGAGTCGCCCACACTCGGCGCCTGGGGCCTGGGCTGGCAGGTGTGGCTGGACGGGCTCGAGATAACGCAGTTCACATATTTCCAGCAGGCGGGCGGTCTTGACCTGGACCCGATTTCCGCAGAGATCACCTACGGCCTGGAGCGCATAGCCACCATCATACAGGCCGTGGAGAGCTTCGCGGACTTGAGATGGTCTGCCGACGTCCGCTGGGGCGAGCTCTTCAAGAGGCACGAATACGAGTTCTCCAGGTTCAACTTCGAGGAGAGCGACGTGGAGCTCCACCAGCAGCTCTTCGTTTCCTTCGAGAAGGAGGCGGCGCGGCTCCTGGACAAGGGGCTGGTGCTTCCCGGTTACGACTATGTGATTAAGTGCTCGCACGTCTTCAACGTGCTGGATGCCCGCGGAGCGATAAGCATCACCGAGAGGGTGGGATACATAGCCAGAGTGAGGCGCCTGGCGCGCAGGGCCGCGCTGGCGTACATGAAGCAGCGCGAGGAGATGGGGTATCCGCTCCTTTCGCCGCGGCGCGCCCAGTGAGGCCCGTCCGATGGGAACCGATTCGACACAGCGAACGCAGCGAGGTAGACACAGTGGACTTTCTTCTTGAGATAGGCGTCGAAGAGCTGCCGTCCGGTTACATCGAGCCCGCGATAGACGAGCTTGCGGCC
>JAFGJU010000241.1 GCA_016928935.1 Candidatus Eiseniibacteriota bacterium
AGAAGGCCCGCCTGGTTTATGCCGTCCCCGGCCTTGCCGCCGACCAGGACCGAGAGTTCAACCATGGCGTTTCACACCCCAACAGACAGGCCGCCCGCCGATTTCAGGACCCTCACCGGCCGAGATCCTGCCCTCCGCCGGCGAACGGCCTCGGCGAGCTGCGCAGCCCCTTAGAACGCCGTCCATTCCCGCTGTTCGCGAGTGAACGGCCCAGCCTAGCGTCGGCAACTGTAGCACGCAGCGGTCGAAAGCACAATCGGTCTCAAGGCTCCCGGGGCGCCTTATAGTGGAGGCGCAGTCCCTGATTTCTTGGTAGCGCAGCTCCCCCGCTAGTCGGTCCTTGAAGGTCCCGTTAAACTGCTCCCCTAGTCCTCGCGCCTGAGCACTGCGAGCAAAGATGAGGTCCGCGCAGATCTCCTTCATTGCTTGCCAGTGCGGGTTCTCGCGGTCCTCCTCAATAGACAACAGCATAGCATTCGGCGGCACCTTCCTCTTGGCGCGACGCCCGGATATCATCCCCTTGGCTCCGCAACAGTGAAAAATCCGCTTGACAGCCAAACCGGTGAGCGGTAAACTTGATAGCAATAATCATTACTACTCTTATTAGGTTGAGATCCCTACGGAGAGCGCGATGCTCGAGGATCGCACCTTGAGAACGACCCGACAGCGGAAGATAATCCTGGAAGAGCTCAGGAAGGTTAAGTACCATCCTACTGCCGATGACCTGTACCTAGCCGTCAGGCGGAGGCTGCCCAGGATAAGCCTGGGCACTGTGTACCGCAACTTGGACCTGCTTTCCCGGGCCGGCCTGATACAGAAATTGGAGGTGGGAGGCACACGGAAGCGCTTCGACGGAGACACCGAGGGGCATTGCCACAGGCGCTGCGTCGCGTGCGGAAAGGTGGAGGATGTCTATTTGCGTGGACTGGACGCCGTAATGAGGCGGGCCGTAAAGGCCATGACGGACTATGAAGTCGTCAGCTACCATGTCGAGTTCGTCGGGTACTGCAGGGACTGCAGGAGCAAGGCCAAGCGCACCGGAGGAATCCGGTAACAGGACTGAAGGGGGAGCAAAGATGAAGCTGAAGGGTTCCAGGACGGAAAAGAACATCCTGACGGCGTTCGCGGGCGAGTCTCAGGCCAGAAACCGTTACACGTACTTCACAAGCCAGGCCAAGAAGGAGGGCCTGGTCCAGATATCGCTCATATTCGAAGAGACCGCCAACCAGGAGAAGGAACACGCGAAGCGGCTGTTCAAGCTGCTCGAAGGCGGCGAGGCGGAAGTCCGAGCCTCCTTCCCCGCCGGCGTCATAGGCACGACGGCGCAGAACCTTCACGAGGCGGCCGGCGGCGAGCACTACGAATGGGAAGAGATGTACCCTGGGTTCGCCAAGACCGCCCGCGAGGAAGGTTTCGAAGCGATAGCCAAGATATTCGAATCCATCGCCGTGGCCGAGAAGCAGCACGAGAAACGCTACCTCGGCCTTCTGGCCAACTTGAAGAACGGAACCGTGTTCAAGAAGCCGAACCCGGTGACATGGCGCTGCATCAACTGCGGCTATCTGCACACCGGGACGGAGGCACCGGTGGAATGCCCGGCATGCGCTCATCCGCGAGAGTACTACGAGCTGCTGTGCGAGAACTGGTAGGCTGTCTGTGAGGCGGCGACGGGCCCCGCGGCCCGCCGCTCGGAGGAGGGTTTGTGATGACTGCTAGATTTCAGGTCTACAAGTGCGAAGTCTGCGGGAACATCGTGGAGGTGCTCCACGAAGGACAGGGCGAGCTCGTCTGCTGCGGCAAGCCCATGAGGCTTCTGGTCGAGAACACGACGGACGCCTCGAGGGAAAAACACGTCCCGGTCGTCGAGAAGACACCCACGGGCGTGAAGGTCAAGGTCGGAAGCACGCCCCACCCCATGGAGGAAAAGCACTACATCGAATGGGTGCAGATAATCGCCGACGGCAAGTCCTACCGTCAGTTCCTGACCCCGGGCCAGGCGCCCGAGGCCGCGTTCGACGTCAGGGCCGCGGAGATCACTGCCCGCGAGTATTGTAACGTACACGGGTTGTGGAAGGCGTAGGCCGGCCACTACCCCCATTCGTGCCGCAACGCAAAGCGAGCGGGACAACGGACGGGCGGCACGGCGCGTGCCGCCCCGTCCCCGCGGAGGTACAGAATGAAAAGATGGCGTTGTAGTGTCTGCGGATACGTCCACACGGGGGACAGCCCGCCCGACAAGTGCCCCAACTGCGGTTCGCCCAAGGAGAAGTTCGCCGAGATAACGGACGACTTCGAGCTGCTGCACATGCATTTCGGCCAGAAGCTGTCGTACGGGTCGCAGGTTGAGGTGAACCCTTTCTTCGGTGACTACGAGTCGCTGGCCCCCTACGTGTACAACCTGCCGGTCGGGCAGAGAGTGGGGCTGCACAAGCATCCGACGACAGACGAGCTCTTCTTCGTCCTCAAGGGCAGGATCGAGTTCAAGGTCGCCGACAACACAGTGGTGGCCGCGGAGGGAGACCTGGTACAGGGCAAGATGAACATTCCGCACACGTTCAAGAACGTCGGAAACGAGCCGGCCGCGTTCCTGTCGGTCAAAGGACCCAAGCCGGTGGACCTGGTCAGAATGGAATAGGAAGGAAGAATCGTAATGGCAGATGATCTCAATCGTGCGGTCCTGCGTGACATCAGTTACGGTCTGTACGTGGTGACCTCGCACATGGGCGAGAAGCTCAACGGACAGATAGCCAACACCGTGTTTCAGGTGAGCTCCGAGCCTCCCAGGATGGCCATAAGCATCAACAAGCAGAACCTGACGCACGAGTACATCTCGAAGAGCGGAGTGTTCGCGGTTTCCGTGCTGGAGGAGTCCACGCCGATGACCTTCATCGGGCTGTTCGGCTTCAAGTCCGGACGGGACATAGACAAGCTGTCCCAGGCGCAGCACAAGGTCGGCTCGACCGGAAGCCCGATAGTGACGGAAAACGCCCTTTCGTACCTGGAGGCCAGGGTCATCGGGCAGGCCGACGCGGGGACCCACACCATATTCGTGGCAGACGTTGTGGCCGGAGAAGTTCTGAAACCCGGCGTCCCGCTGACCTACGCCATGTACCACCGGAAGAAGGGCAAGTCGCCCAAGACCGCTCCGACCTACGTGGAGCCCGAAAAACCCGCCGAATCAAAGGGAGAAACCAAGAAAATGAAGAACTACGTGTGCAACGTGTGCGGCTACGTGTACGAGCCCGCCAAGGGCGACCCGGACAGCGGCGTCGCCCCCGGCACGGCGTTCGAGGCGCTCCCCGACGACTGGGTCTGCCCGGTCTGCGGCGCGGGCAAAGATGAGTTCTCCCCTCAGGACTGAGACGCGGAAGGCCCCGCCACTCTCGGGCGGTGTCTCGCGGACTGAGGCAGCTACCCCCTCATTCAGTCCGAAAGACGGACCAGCGACGCGCCGACGGATTGCAGTTCGCTTGCCCGCCGTGGCCATGCGCACTGGCGGGCAAGCACGTCTTTTGCCCTCCGCAACTCGCCGCGCAGCCGCGTCGCATTGTATCCCCCATCACGCGCACACGGTTACGCCGGAGCCCTGCACGGCCGCCGCGCGTGGCACGCCTTATGCGAATTTAGCCGATCGAAGTTGACATAGGCCGGACAATCCGGCCGCGGAATACCGCCCACCGACAAGAGCAAACTACTCGAAAGCGTAGGACGCAGAGTCACCGACCTGAGAATGGTAGCGGGACCGCCGAAGTGGGAGCCGTGTGGAACCCGTTCTTGACTTTCGAGGACGGGTTTCACATTACGGGGAGACTAAAGTTGAAGCGCAGCGACACACTGGCAAAGAGGACCGCCAAGATCCCCCCACAGAGACCCACCAGACTCTACCCCACCAGTCTCCTCCGCCGCACACCCGGTACGGCCCCAGCCCGCTATCATTCTCAGGTCGGTCGCGCTCTTGTCGTGCTCGGAAAGTGCGGCCTGATACTCGCGGCCGTCTGCCTGGCCGTCCCCATCGTCTTCACGCCCCACTGCCCCGGACCGTCGGCGTAGACTGACCGCCCAGCAGAGAGCCCTCAGCCTCCACACCGTTACTGCGGGGGCTCGGTCACGCTTCTGTGCCTCGAGGTTTCCCGGGCTATTATCCGCGTTCTTATCCCTCGAGCTTTCCCGGGTATCATTTTTCTTCTTGAGCATTGCACGCATTCAGGGTAACTAGATGGCTGGCGGCCACGTCGGGCGACGCAGGCGCTCCCGTCCGCTTCGCGCGGCAGGAACTGACGGAGTCTGATTCCAGCGAGAGGCACACGCCATTGTCCCTTGACTCTTCACGCGACAGCAGCACCGAGCCGGTCAGCGGTTTCCCGGCCGGCACGGGGCAGAGGCCGACCCGCAACGTCTACAGGCTCGGCCTCGTGAGCCTCTTCGCCGACCTGTCCACGGAGATGATATACCCGCTCATACCGGAGTTCCTGGTCACGCTGGGCGCCAGCAAGTCTCTTGTGGGATTGATAGAGGGAATAGCCGAAGGGACCGCGTCGCTGCTCCGGATGGTCGGAGGCCTTCTTTCCGACAAGGTCCGGAAGCGCAGGCTCTTCCTGTTCGCGGGATACGGTTTGGCAGCCGCGGCCAAACCGTTCCTGTTCGTCTCCACACACTGGGCGCAGGTGCTGGCCGTGAGGTTTACGGACAGGGTCGGAAAGGGCCTCAGAACTCCGGCCAGGGACGCTCTGCTTGCGGACTCGGTGGACCCGTCGAGAAAGGGACTGGGATTCGGCTTCCACAGGGGCATGGACAGTCTGGGTGCTGCGGGCGGGCCGCTCCTCGCAATGCTCATACTGGCCCTCTCGCAAGGCAACATAAGGCTTGTTTTCCTGCTGTCGGTCATCCCGGCGGCCGTGTCCGTCTACCTGATAGCGAGGGTCAAGGAGGTACTGCCGCAGGCGAGGGAGTTCAAGGCTTCCCTCAGGGCACGGGCCGACTTGGGCCGACCTTTCGGGTTCTTCGTCCTGAGCATAGTCGTTTTCACGCTCGGCAATTCGTCCAACGCATTCCTTATTCTCAAGGCCAGGGAGGCCGGCCTCCAAGCCGCCGGCATACCACTCATCTGGCTCACGTACAACGTGGTCGCGGCGCTGTCGTCTCCGGTGTGCGGGCACGTCTCCGACAGAATCGGCAGGAGACCCGTCATCCTCGCTTCCTTCGTGGTCTACGCGGCCATCTACGCGGCGTTCGGGCTGAGCTCCGGTCTTACCGTCGTCTGGGTTCTGTTCTGCTGCTACGGCCTGTACCACGGCCTGTCGGAGGGCATCTTCAGGGCCTACGTGGCGGACCTGGTGGAGTCGGACAGAAGGGCCACGGCCTACGGCCTTTTCAATACGGCCGTCGGTCTCACCCTTGTCCCTGCAAGCATACTCTTTGGCCTGTTGTGGGATAAGGTGTCTTCGTCCGCGGCGTTTCTCGTGGCCGCTGCTTTGTCTCTGGCTGCGGGCCTGGTATTCGCCGCCACTCAGAAGCTCGCGCCTCGCGGACCCAACACGGAGGCGCGGGGTGGCTGAGCGTGGGCGCGCCGACGAGGCGCTGCAACGCCTCAGCCGCGGCCATCCCTTGGGCGTGACGATCCCTTGCGCGCGGCGATCCCTTGGGCACGACGATTCCTCAGCCACGCGGTCCCTTGGGCGTGACGATCCCTTGGGCGCGGCGATTCTTCAGGCCTTGCGCCCGGCGGCGCTATCCGAGGGCCACGTCCAGGACCATCATCAGCGCAAAGCCCAGCATCCCGCCCGTGGTGGCGATGTCGGTGTTCTTCTCTTCCTGGGCGGCAGGGATCAGCTCCTCTATCACCACGAATATCATGGCGCCAGCGGCAAAGCCCAGAGCGTACGGCAACATCGCCTTGACGAGCAGCACGGCGGCTGCTCCAAGCACCGCTGCCACAGGCTCGACCGTTGCGGAGAGCTGGCCGAACCAGAAGCTCTTGAGGCGGGACATTCCTTCGCTCCGCAGGGGACCTGACACAGCCATCCCCTCGGGGAAATTCTGGATGCCTATCCCCAGCGCCAGGGCAAGGGCAGCCGCCTCCGTTGCCGACGGCAGCCCGGCTGCGACTGCGCCGAACGCCACGCCAACCGCCAGGCCCTCCGGTATGTTGTGAAGGGTGATGGCCAGCACCAGGAGGATGCTTCTCTCCCAGCCGGTCTTTATTCCCTCCGGCTGGCCCAGATGCATGTGCGGGTGCAGGTGTGGCAAGGTCTTGTCCACGCCCCACAAGAAGGCCCCACCCAGGAGGAACCCCGCGGTTGCCGGAAACCAAGCCGGCATCTCAGTTCCCTCCACCATCTCTATGGCCGGCACGAGGAGGGACCAGAAGCTGGCCGCAATCATGACGCCGGCTGCGAAACCCAGCATGCCGTCAAGAAGCTTCCGGTTGACGGTCTTGAATAAGAACACACCTCCGGCCCCGGCGGCCGTGACCGACCAAGTGAAACAGGCTGCAAGCAAAGCCTGAAGGACCGGATTAAGTGACGTAAACCATTCAATCATAAGCCTCACTCATGCCCCGTCACGGACCCGATAACAAGGGTTCGCCTCTCTTCCCGGCGCACCCGAGCCCGCCGACCACGTCGCAGGCCCCAGGCAAGAAGCTCTGCACTCATCCCTGCGCAGGCCCGCCTCACAAATCAACAACCAGCTCTCCGAGTTGACCGGACACCCTGTCCCCGCGCGTGCCGGCCTGCCTCACCGCACCTCCACCCCGGCTAGCCGCGCGTGGATGTCCCCCGTTTCTTTAAGTACTGCTGGTGGTATTCTTCCGCGCGGTAGAATTCTCCCGCGGGGACAATCTCAGTCACAATTTTACGCTTGAACGCCCCGGACTTCTCCATCCGCTCCTTCGACGCCCTCGCAGCGGTCTCCTGCGCGGGGCCGTGGAAAAAGATCGCCGAGCGGTACTGCTCGCCCACGTCCGGTCCCTGCCTATTCAGCGTCGTGGGGTCGTGCGAGTTCCAGAACACTTCCAACAGCCGCTCGTACTGTATAACGGCGGGGTCGAACGTAATCTCCACCGCCTCCGCGTGCCCGGTCTTCCCCGAGCAGACGTCCTCGTAACTCGGGTTCGGAGTTCCTCCGCCGGTGTATCCGACCGTGGTGGACACTACGCCCTCGACCGTCCGAAAAGTCTCCTCGACTTTCCAGAAACAGCCGGCAGCAAACGTGGCCTTCTCCAGTCGGACCCCGGTGACGTCTCCCGCATTGTCCACGCCGCCTTCCGTGCTGGAGTCGGCGCCGGCTCTTGTGGGAACGAACTTAAGCGCCACTGAGTTTATGCAGTAACGTTTCCCCGTGGGAGGCGGTCCGTCGTCGAACACGTGGCCGAGGTGCGCGTCGCAGCGAGAGCACAACACCTCCGTCCTCACCATTCCGAGACTCCGGTCTTCCTTCTCCGTTATGTTCAGCTCGGAAACCGGTTCCCAGAAACTGGGCCAGCCCGTGCCCGACTCGAACTTTGCTTTAACGCTGAAGAGGCCCGTGGAACAGCACACACACTGGTACGTGCCGGGCACGGGGGGCGTCTCGCACTTGCCGCTGAACGCCGGCTCGGTGCCGCGCCTGCGCGTCACGCGGTACTGCTCGGGCGTCAGGGCCCTCTTCCACTCAGCGTCCGACTTCACGACCTTGGCGACACGCTCCACCCTGCCGGTTTCCACGTTGAAGATTCGGACTTTTCCGTCTTGATCGGGTTCTCTTGTCATCATCCCTCCCACCAGAGACACAATACCCAGTGCCACCACGACTGCCGCTGCCGCCGCCAGCGACAACAGAATAATCGGCCCCGCCCTCGCCGGCTTCTTGTCAGTCATGGCCCGTCCCTCTTCGTGCCCCTACGGGCGTGGACCAAGGGAAGTGCAACGCCCAGGACGACTGCCATCACGAACGAAGTCTCCCAGTCCACCGACGGCTCCGC
>JAFGJU010000009.1 GCA_016928935.1 Candidatus Eiseniibacteriota bacterium
AGGGCCGACACAATTTTCACGACCCCGTCGAAGAAGATAACGGAGGATTACATCACGGGGCGTTTCGGATAGGCGGCACGGCGCGCGGAGCAGTTCCGCGTCAGGCCGGGGTGCCTCGCCCTGGACCGGGACCACGGCCTCGCATTCGGTCGAAGGCCCGCGTTCTGTTCGGGGCACGTGCTCGGTCGCGCCCCGGTGGACCGCGCGTCAGGTCGCGTACCCCGACGACCGCGGTACCAAGCGACATCCAACGACTAGGAGACACAAATGGTGAAGTACTTCGACGAGGAGCTCGGTGAGCTCAGCAAAAAGCTGCTGCAGATGTGCGCCCTTGTGGAGGAGGCCATCAGCCGCTCGGTCAACTCCCTCGTTCGGCGAGACTCGGCGCTCGCGGACAAGGTGTTCGAATCCGAGGACGTCATAAATCGCCTGGAGATAGACGTGGACGAGCTGTGCCTGAGGCTCCTCGCGCTGTACCAGCCGGCTGCAATAGACCTGAGGTTCATCACGGCCGCCATGAAGATGAACAGCGACCTCGAGCGCATAGGCGACCTGGCAGTCAACATCGCTGAGTGCGCGCAAGAGATAGTGAAGCAGCCTCCGCTCAAGCCGCTCATCGACATTCCGCGCATGGCCTCCCTGGCCCAGAGCATGGTGAAGGACTCGATTGACGCGCTGGTGAAGAGAGACGAGATGCTGGCGCGCAGCGTGTGCGAGAGGGACGATGAGGTGGATTCCCTGAACGACCAGGTCTTCCGGGAACTACTCACCTACATAATGCAGGACCCCAAGACCACGTCCAGGGCGGTGCAACTGATACTCGTGGCGAGGCACCTGGAGCGGATGGCCGACCACGCCACCAACATCGCGGAGGACGTCATCTACTTCCTCAAGGGTAAGACTATCAAGCACCGCATAGAGGACGAGAGGGTGTAGGCGGACAGACCCGCGTATGTCAGGCGTGCGACCGACGGCCGGAACGCCCGAGACGAGCCGGGTAGGACGGCGCCAGGCAGGAAGCGCCGCTGCGTCACTACGACCGAGTGGGGACGTAGGTCTCACCGTCGCCGGGACTCGCCG
This sequence comes from Candidatus Eiseniibacteriota bacterium, assembly GCA_016928935.1. Lineage (GTDB taxonomy): Bacteria > Eisenbacteria > RBG-16-71-46 > JAFGJU01 > JAFGJU01 > JAFGJU01. Next base: position 1,081 of record JAFGJU010000009.1, read on the forward strand.
CATTGCGGCGTCTCTCCCCGGCGAACCGCGCTCTCTGGAGCGCACTCCCCTACAGCACCGGCAGGTACTTCTGCAGCTCGTAGTCCGTGACCTGGACGCAGTAGGTATCCCACTCGACCTTCTTGTTGTCCAGGTACTTCCGGAACACGCCCTTGCCCAGAGTCTCCTTCACGAGGTCGCTCTGCTCCGTTTCCTGTATGGCCGCGTAGAGGCTGTCGGGCAGACACTCGATGCCGTTGCGCGCGCGCTCGTCCCCGCTCATGCAGTAGATGTCGTCCTCTATGGGCGAGGGCGGCTCGTAGCCTCCCTCGATGCCCTTGAGCCCGGCCGCCAGCATGACCGCGAAAGCCAGGTACGGGTTGCAGGCCGGGTCGGGGCACCTGAACTCCAGTCGCGTGGAAGTCTCCCTCCCGGGTTTGTACATCGGCACGCGCACGAGCGCGGAGCGGTTCCTCTGGCCCCACGAGATGTACGCCGGCGCCTCGAAGCCGGGCACCAGCCGCTTGTACGAGTTGACCCATTGATTCGTGATGGACACCAACTCTTTGCAGTGGACTAGGAGCCCCGCAAGAAAGCCCAGGCCCACAGACGACAGATGGAAAGGCCCGTTCGGGTCGAAGAAAGCGTTCCTCTCGTCCGCGAACAACGACTGATGGACGTGCATGCCGCTGCCGTTCTGTCCGGCCATCGGCTTCGGCATGAACGTGGCGTACACCCCGTGCTCTTTCGCTATCTCCTTCACGACGTAGCGATACAGGAGCGTGTTGTCCGCCATCCTGAGCGCGTCGCAGTACTTGAGGTCAATCTCGTGCTGGCTGGGCGCGACTTCGTGATGTCCGCACTCGACCGCTATGCCCATGCTCCGCAGCGCAAGGATGGTCTTGTTGCGTATCTCCGCGCCGACGTCGTCCGGCACCACGTCGAAGTATCCGGCTACGTCCAGGGTGCCGGGCGCGTTCGAGTCCTTGAAATAGAAGTACTCCAGCTCGGGCCCCACTTTGAAGGCCCAACCCTTCTCCTCGGCCCTGGCCAGAGTCCTCCTGAGTATGTGCCTCGGGTCACCCTCGTAGTGGGTGCCGTCGGAGTTCATCGTGTCACAAATCATGACCCCCATGACCCTGCCGTCAGACTTGGCCGGGAGGATGGTGAACGTGGTCGGGTCTGGCAGCGCCACCAGGTCGCTCTCGTAGATTCGCACAAACCCCTCCACCGAGGACCCGTCGAATCCGGCGCCTTCGTGGATTGCCGTTTCGAGCTCGTCCCGGGTTATGCCCAGACTCTTGAGCCGGCCCAGGATGTCCGTGAACCAAAGATTCACGATGTCCACGTGGTTGGAGCGGACAAACTCGATGACCTCCTCGCGCGAGGTGAAACCCATCGGCATTGTCTTACCTCCCCTGCGTCATGTCCTTGATGACGGCAGTTACGATGTCTCGTAGTCGCTTCTCGTCCGGCGTTACCGGCATCGCGCTCGCGGAACCGGCAGGTGTCGCCGGGCTCTTACTCGCAGAGCCGGCGGGGGTGGCCGGCTTCGTTGTTGGAGCGGCGCCCGGTTGCGGCGACGCTGCCGCGGCGCTCACCGTCTGCCCGCCGGGGAGCATGCTGCCGGGTGCTTGCCCGACCGACTCGCAATAACCGCACGACTCGCAGTCCGGGAACTTCCGTGTGACGCCGCTTTGCTTCCTCAGCTCGACCAGCTTCTCCACCTGGGCCGGGGTGAGGACGTTGACGCGCCCCAAGAGCCGCGCCGTGAGCAGAATCTTCGCGAAGTGCTCGACCGTCTCCATGCGGTAGTATGCCTGGAACACGTCCTTTCCGATTGTGACGGCCCCGTGGTTCGCAAGCAGGAACGCATCAGCGTTCTGGATGTGCGGCAGTATCGCGTCGCACACCTCCGCCGTGGACGGCGTGCCGTACTCGGCCACGGGCACGGCGCCCAGGCTCAGTACCACCTCCGGCAGGATGCACTGCGCGAGAGGCAGGCCTGCCACCGCGAAGCCGGTCGCCACCGGCGGGTGGGCGTGCACCACCGCCTTCACGTCGGGACGTTTCTCGTAGATGGCGAGGTGCATCTTGATCTCTGACGAGGGCTCCCCGCTGCCGGAGAGCTTCTTCCCCTGCCGATTCACCACAACGACTTGGTCCGTCGTCAGGAACCCCTTGCTCACGCCCGTCAC
>JAFGJU010000052.1 GCA_016928935.1 Candidatus Eiseniibacteriota bacterium
GCCCCACAGGCTACCGCACGCGCTCCTCGCGCGGCGTGCTGCGCCGGACCAGCCCGACTCGCTCCTCCCAGCCCGCTCCGCTCACTGCCTCTCTTTCTGGTACGGCACTCCGTCGGCCGCGGGCGGGACGGAGCGGCCTATGAAACCCGCGAGCACGGCTATAGTCGCGACGTAGGGTATCATCTGGATGAAGTGAGTCGGCACGTTCCCACCCTGAAGCTGCATCTGTAGACTCTCCGCGGCCCCGAACAACAGGCAGGCGCCGGCAGCACCCAGAGGGTTCCATTTTCCCACGATCATGGCGGCAAGCGCAATATAGCCCCTCCCGCCGGACATGCCGTCGGTGAAGCTGTGCTGGTCCATCGCCAGCCAGGCGCCTCCCAGGCCCGCCAGCGCGCCGCTGGCCAGCACCCCGGCGTAGCGCATCGCAGTCACCCTCACGCCCAGACTGTCGGCCGCCTCGGGATGCTCGCCCACCGAACGCAACCGGAGTCCGAACACGGTCTTGAACAGCGCGAGCTGACTCAAGACCACCAGCACGACCGCGGTCAGGATGAGAGGCGAGGAAAATACCGTGGAGACGACCGGTATTTCGCGCAGCACGGGGATGGACCACTCGGGCAGGCCCGCGATTCTGCCGGAGTTGCTCGAGCTGCCGAAGATGACCTTCAACAGAAACCGCGTGGCGCCGGCGGCGAAGAGGTTTATGGCCAACCCGCTCACTATCTGCTCGGCCCTGAAAGTGATGGTCACGACTGCGTGAATCAGGGCCGTCGCCACTCCTCCCGCCACGGCCGCCAGAATGCCCACCCAGGGGTTGCCCGTGTAATACGTGGCCAGAGCGCACGTGAAGGCGCCGTTCAGCATTATGCCCTCGAGGGCTATGTTCACGACTCCTCCGCGCTCCGAGAACGTGGCGCCCACCGCGGCCAGCGTGTACGGCACGGATATCCTTATCGTCTGCGCTACGAACGTGAGGACTATCATCCAGTCCATCTAACCCGTCCCCTTGTCCCGCCGGCCGGCGCTCAAATGGCCCGGTGCCCCGCCGCCGCGCGCGTCCGCGGCCCGGCTGCCCCGGCCTATTTCAGCGACCTCTTCTTGAGCGACACGGCCAGCGCGCCGAAGAGGTTCGTCCCGACTATCACCGCCACGATGACTATGGCCTGGAGTATCTCCACCAGCTCCTTAGGCACCACGGAGTTTATTACGAGCCCGCCGTAGCTGAGTGCCCCGAACAAGAGGGCGGCCAGCACCACGCCCAGCGGGTGATTACGCCCCAGGAGCGCGACTGCTATCCCCATGAAGCCCACTCCCGCGGAGAAACCCTGCTCGTAGTAGTACTTGTAGCCCATCACGAAATCGACGCCGACCAAACCGGCCAGGCCCCCGCTCAGCGCCATGGCCATCACAATTCCGGAAGCCACTCCGACGCCGCCGTACTCGGCGGCCCACGGGTTCAGGCCCAGGGCCCTCAACTCGAAACCCTGCTTCGTTCTCCAGAGGAAGACGTACACCAACGCGGCCGCGGCCAGGGCCAGGAAGAGGCTGACGTTCACCGGCGAGCCCCTGAACGCCGGCCAGAACTGCTCCAGTCGCGGTATCTGAGCCTGCGCGGCGACCCTCGGCGTGTGTATCGTTTCCGGAATGAAATACACGTGCGTCACCAGGTACCCGGTCAGGGCGATTGCTATGAAGTTGAGCATGATGGTGTTTATGACTTCGTGAGTGCCGAACCTGGCCTTGAGATACCCGGGTATGATTCCCCAGGCCGCGCCGCCGAGGGCGCCGGCGAGAATGCAGAGCGGCACCAGGACAACACCCGGCAGCCCCGTCAGCGTGAATCCCACCCAGGCCGTCGAGAACGCGCCCACGTAGAGCTGGCCCTCCGCGCCTATGTTGAAGAGGCCCGCCTTGAAGGCCAGGGCCACCGCCAGCCCCGAGAAGATGAGAGGAGTGGCCTTGAACAGCACCTGCCCGAACCCGTAGAAATCGCCGAAGGTGCCGCCCAGGAGCCTCGCGTACACAGCGCCGGGGTCCTGACCTATCGCGGCGATGAACAGCGCCCCGGCTCCGAACGCCGCGGCCAGCGCCACCAACGGGACACCCAGCGTCCCGCCCAGCTTGAGGAGCAAGACGCTTCCCGCCTGCCTCGCGGCCCCCGTCTCGGGCGTAGCGTCGAAGTCTGTGTCGGTGCGGTTCATTGGTTCAACGCTTGAAGTCGGATTCCTGCTCCGGGGACTCCGTCCGTGCCCCCGGCTCGTCCCCGTCGGCGGCCTTGCCCCGCGAGTGCGGAGGAGCCGCTCTCGGTATCTCGGCGCGTCACGCAGTCGGGCGGCCGGCGCCGGTCATCAGGAGTCCCAGCTCCTTTTCGTCGGTCGCGGCCGCGTCGACGGTGCTCACAATCCTGCCGCCGAAGATTACGGCTATCCTGTCGCTGAGGCTCAGGACCTCGGACAGGTCCGCCGACACGAGCAGCACTGCGGTGCCCTCGTCTCTCTGCGAAACAAGACAGCGCCTTATGAACTCGATTGCACCGATGTCCACCCCCCGAGTGGGCTGAGCGGCCACCAGCAGTAGAGGATTCCGCCCCAGCTCGCGGGCCACGACCAGCTTCTGCTGATTGCCTCCGGAGAGCGAGCCCGCTCTCAGCAGCGGAGTCCTCGGCCTTACGTCGAACTCCCGGAGCGCCCGATCGGCGTTCGTCAAGAGCGCGGCCGAATCCAGAAACACACGGCCCGCGTACGGCCGCCTGAAGTGGGAGCCCAGGATGAGATTCTCACCCACCGTGAAGTCGGCGATGAGTCCGCGCCTCAGACGGTCCTCGGGAATGTGTGCCACTCCGCGCTCGAGCATCTGTTTGGGAGAGGCGCCGGTGACGTCTTCGCCGCGCAGCAGGACTCTGCCCGAGGTGGGCTTTCTCAAGCCGGCTATCACTTCCACGAGCTCCGTCTGACCGTTCCCCTCCACCCCGGCCACTCCCAGTATCTCGCCCGCCCGTACGCTCAAGGAAAGCCCTTTGAGCCTCGGCACCCTGGAAGCGCCCAGGGCGCGGACGTCGACGAGCTCCAGCACTGCGCCGCCCGGAGCCGCCGGACCCTTCTCCACGTCAAACAGAACCTTCCTGCCCACCATCATCATGGCCAGCTCCGCCGGGGACGTGTCCCTGGTGGCGACCACGCCCACGACCCCGCCGCGGCGCATGACGGTCACCCTGTCGGATATCGCCATCACTTCACTCAGCTTGTGAGTGATGAAGAGTATCGTCTTTCCCTGCTCTCGCATCTTGCGCAGTATGACGAACAGGGCCTCGGTCTCCTGCGGCGTGAGCACCGCCGTCGGTTCGTCCAGTATGAGGAGCTCCGCGCCCCTGAAGAGGATCTTCAGTATCTCCACCCGCTGCTGCGCTCCCACCGACAGCTTGTCCACCTGCGGCCTGGGGTCCACGGACAGTGCGAACAGCCGAGACAACTCTTCTATTCTCCTGGACGCCGCCGCCAGGTCGAGGAACACGCCGGAGCGCGAGGGCTCCGAGCCGAGGACCACGTTCTCGGCCACCGAAAGCTGCGGTATGAGCATGAAGTGCTGGTGCACCATGCCCACGCCGAGCGAGATGGCGTCGGACGGGCTCTTTATTTCCACCCTCTTTCCGTCTATGGACACGTGCCCGGAGTCGGGCCTGTAGAGGCCGTAGAGAATGCGCATCAGTGTGGACTTGCCCGCGCCGTTCTCACCCACCAGTGCGTGGATCTCGCCCCGTTCCACCTCGAGGTTCACGGAGTCGTTGGCCTTTACCAGGGCGAAGCGCTTGGACACGCCCTCCATCTGAAGGAAGGGCAACGGGCGGGGAGGTGTGGGAACGTCACGTGGAGGGAACAACAATTTCTCCGGAGATTATCTTCTGCTTGAGCGTCTCGACTGCGGCGCGCACGTCCTCGCCTATGAGTGCCTTGTTGTTGTCGTCGTAGACGTAGTTGATCCCGCCCTCCTTGAGTCCGAGCGTCCTCACGCCGCCCTCGAACGTGCCGTTCATCGCGGCCCTTATGGTCTCCAGGACCGCCACGTCCACGTCCTTTATCATGCTGGTGAGGATGTAGCCCGGCGCCTCGGCGTACTGGTCGGAATCCACGCCTATGGCCAGCTTGCCTCTCTCCCTGGCCGCTTCGAAGACGCCCAGCCCGGTCGAGCCGGAGGCGTGGAATATGACGTCCGCGCCCTTCGAGTACTGCGTGAGCGCGAGCTCCTTGCCCTTGCTGGGGTTCTTGAAAGCGTTGTCGGTGACGCCGGCGTATGACACGAGCACCTTCACGTCCGGCCTGACGTAAGTCGCGCCCGCCACGTAGCCCGCCTCAAACTTCTTTATGAGCGGGATCTTCATCCCGCCCACGAAGCCCAGCTTTCCGGTCTTGCTCTTGAGGGCGGCGATGGCGCCGATCAGGAAGGAGCCCTCCTCCTCCCTGAACTTGAGGGCCACCAGGTTGGCGGGTATGCCTCCGGCATCCGTGACGGTGTAGTCCACGCACGCGAATTTCTTGTCCGGGAACTCCTTGGCGGTCTGCGTTATGTCGTCCGTGAACAGGAAGCCGATTCCGAAGACGACCCGCGCGTCGCCCTTGGCCATCAGGCGGAGCGCGGAGGCCCTGTCGCTTCCTTCTCCGGGCTCGATGTACTCGAAGCTCACGCCAAGCTCTTCCTTGGCCCTGACGAGCCCCCTGTAGGCGGAGTCGTTGAAGGACTTGTCCCCCCTGCCTCCGACATCGAACACCAACCCCACCTTGAACGGCGCGCCGGCCGCACCCGAACGGGCTTCGTCCGAATCCGTCTTTTCCTTCCTGGCGCAAGAGAGCGAGCAGGCGGCGAGGAGAAGCCACACGCACAAGCCTGTGAGGACGAGAAAGAATCCGCGTTTTCCGCGGGCGGAGTGCAGAGTATTCATGAAGACGATCTCCTCCGGTCTGTTCAGTTCAGGCCGAGCCATCGGCTGCGGGTTCTCTTCCGTCCTGGTTTGTCGCTGCGGCCCCGGGGTTGAACTACCCGTTCGCGCGGCCCTTCCTGCGGGCCTTCGTTCTCCCGGGTTTCGGGTGCCCGCGGGCGTGCCGGCCTCTCCGGGGCGCCGTTCTGCCCGACCTATCCGGCCGGGACGTCGTCCCGCCGGGTTTGAATCGGCCGGACCTGTCTCCGACGGAGTCCACTCGGCGGGACTTCATGCGGTCCGACTCCGTGCGGTCGGACTTCACGCGGTCGGACTCCCTCATGCCCGCCGGCCTCTTCTCCTCTTCATCAGGGGGCTCGAAACAGTGCCTGCATCTGGCCTCGTAGAGGTCGGCGGCGCCCACCACTATTCTTTCCTTGCTCGGGACCTTGCGCTGGGTCCGGTTCGCGGGGTTTCCGCACACGACGCAAATGGCAAGCGTCTTGGTGATGTATTCCGCGACGGCCAGGAGGTGCGGTATGGGCTCGAAGGGCTTCCCGGTGTAGTCCTGGTCCAGGCCCGCGACTATCACTCTCTTGCCCCGGTCGGCCAGCTCCTGGCACACCGCGACGAGGTCGGGACCGAAGAACTGAGCCTCGTCGATTCCCACGGCATCGGCGTCCCTGGCCCTCTTCAGAATCTCGTCGCAGCTCGACACCTCCTGCGACGGTATCCTCTGCAAGTTGTGGGACACGATGTGGTCGCTTCCGTATCTCCTGTCTATGCGCGGCTTGAAAATGGCGACCTTCTGCTTGGCTATCTGAGCCCTCCTGAGCCTCCTGATGAGCTCCTCGGTCTTGCCGCTGAACATGCTTCCGCAGATGACCTCTATCCAACCGGTGTTCTTCTGGGGGATGTTCTCAGTCATCTTCCACCTTCCTCGCTGCCGGCCCGCCGACCCGCGCCGCGTCGGGCCTCCTCACCCTTCTCAGAGCAGGGAGCGTATCTTCGTCTTCAACAGGTCGATGGCCACCACGTTGTGGCCGCCCTGCGGGATTATTATGTCGGCGTATCTCTTGGACGGCTCCACGAACTGCAGATGCCCGGGCCGCACGCTCCGCTCGTACTGCTCTATTATGGACTCGATGCTGCGGCCCCTCTCCAGCAGGTCTCGCTTGAGCCTCCTTATGAACCTCTCGTCCGCGTCGGTGTCTATGAACACCTTTATGTCCATCAGAGTCCTGAGCTCGATGTCGTCCAGAATGAGAATCCCTTCAAGGACGATGACGCGGTGCGCGCCTATCCTTCTAGTCTCTTCGGTTCTGCGATGCTGCGTGAAATCGTAGATGGGCTGTTCTATGGTCCGGCCGTGGACGAGATTCAGTATGTGCTCCCTCAGGAGCGACATGTCGAAGGCGTCGGGATGGTCGAAGTTCTGCCTGCAGCGCTCCTCGTAAGGCAGGTGGCACATGTCATTGTAGTAGGAGTCCTGCTTGATTATCACGACCTTGTCCGACCCGAGCTCGGAGTAGATCGTGTCCGCCACGAGTGTCTTGCCCGAGCCCGAACCGCCGGCTATCCCGATCAAGATGGCCTTGCTCATTCCCTCGACCTTTCAGCCAGGCATCCGGAGCGGACGACGCCCTTCAGTCGCGCGCCAGCCGGGCGCCCTCCGGCTCCGCCAGGTCCACGCTGTCCACGAAGCCCACGACGACGGTCCTGATGGGGCCGCGTTCCATCTTGAGGACTTGGGCCGCTGCGTTCCCTTCGTCGGACACCAGCACCAGGTCCCCGCCGCCGGCGTCCACGCTGTCGACTGCAATCACAGGTTTGCCAGTGGGGGAAAGCGACAAATCCAGCGGGCGGACGAGCAGGAGCTTCTTTCCGCAGAGGTCGTTATGCTTTATCGTGGCGACTATCTTCCCCACGACTCGTGCAAGGAACATCTTCACGACCTACCAGTGTGGCGTACGGCTCACAATTGTGTGATTTCACGAGGCGCACCATGTCGTCGACCCGGTGCGCGTGCTCGATGAAATTGACGGCGTCCGTGTCGACCTCGTGGATGCGGGTCATCGCCCGCGCCCTGACGAGCCACTCCTCGTAGGCCTCGTCGAGAGTCTTGAGGTAATCGAGCGTTATGGACTTCTCGCTGTCGCGTCCCCTGTGTCTTATCCTCTCCATCAGGCTGGTCGGTTTCGCCCTGAGGTAGATGATCAAGTCGGGGGGCCTGATGAACTCGAGCATCGTGTCGAACAGCGCCTTGTAGTTGGCGTAGTCCCTGTCGCCCATGTGACCCAGGCGGTTGAGCGTTCTGGCGAACACCTCGGCGTCCTCGTATATGGTCCTGTCCTGTATGAACGACACGCCCAACTCCAGCATTTTCTTCTGAGCCTGAAATCTCTTCGACAGGAAAAAGATTTGGAGATGAAAACTCCATCTCTTCATGTCCTTGTAGAAGTCGTCCAGATAGGGGTTGTCTATCACGGGCTCGTAGTAGGCCTGCCAGCCGGTGCGCGCGTGAAGCTCTCTCGTCAGACACGTCTTCCCGGCTCCGATGTTGCCGGCGATCCCGAGAAAAAAGCTCTTGTGTTCCACTTCCACGGCTGTTGTCCTCAGGGCACTCCGGCCTCTGACTCGTCCAGAGTGGCCACGTAAGGGAGGTTTCTGTACTTCTGGGCCAGGTCAAGCCCGTACCCTATGACGAACTTGTTGGAAATCACGAAGCCCACGTAATCAATCGCGATGTCGACCTCCCTCCTTTCGCGCTTGTCCAGCAGCGCGCATATCCTCAGTGAGCGAGGAAGCCTGGCCATGAGCATTCTCTTTATGTACGAGAGGGTGAGGCCGCTGTCCACGATGTCCTCAATTATGACGACGTCCTCGTTGCTGATGTCTCTCTCCAGGTCCTTGAGCAACCGCACCACGCCCGAGCTTCTGGTGAGGTTGTTGTAGCTGGAGACGGACATGAAGTCGATTTCGGGGTTGATGGTGAGTTGCTTCACCAGGTCGGAAAGAAACAGGAAGCTGCCCCTGAGGATTCCCACCAGGATGGGGGACCGTCCCTGGTAATCGCGCGAGATTTCCGCGGCCATCTCCCTCACGCGCTTCTGGATCTCTTCTTCTGTGAGCAGGACTTCCATCGTTCGTCCAGGGACCGCCGGCCGCGGCCGAGAGGGTCGCGTCGGCGCCCCTCGGTCGGCGACTGCTTGACCGTTTCCCGCGGCTTGGGTATAGTTCTATCCACTTCACTGGTGACCAGCGGGGAAAGGCTCTGTTGGCCGTTCCAAAGGCTCCCGTGGAGTCTAGCGCCAACGGAATCGGGTGTCAACTCTTAACTCTGGCCTGTGGAGCCAAAGGGATAATGTCA